>CAITHK010000001.1 GCA_903892175.1 uncultured Burkholderiales bacterium
ATTGAGTTCGCGGATCGGCTTACCCTAATCGCAGGGCACAACGGGATCGGTAAATCGACCATCTTGGGGTTGGTTGCCAATACCTTCGGTATAACTGAGCGCGGCGGCCCCAAAAGCTATTTTGGTGAACCTTTCTCGGCAAACATAGAACGCATCGTGTACTTGGCCTTGGCTGAAGTGGACGAAACCCAGAAAGACTTGGCTTCAGCTCCCGTTGTGACTGCCTACGTCAATGGCACTGAGGTCAAGAAGCGTTGTTCAATGACCCGCAGGTCGGTCTGGAAACGCGCTCGTGTTGTTCCACGGACCATAGATAAAGCCGAAGATGACACGGTAGGCCAGGATGCCAAGATACCGCTACCAACCATATACCTTGGAATGCGACGGCTAGCTTCGGCCGGTGAAGCCGACGAAAAAGAAGTGACCAGCAGCCAGCTGGATATGCACCCTGCCGACAGCAACTTGATGGTGGCCTTTGTCAGCTCAGTGATTCATGGCACCGAACTGAACACAGACGTGACCCACCAGACCATAAAAGGCTCCAAGAAAAAAACCGCTCAACCCGGCTACACCCAGCATGACGCGCTCGCCGTCTCCATGGGACAGGACAGCCTAGGTAGCATGGCGACAGCGCTGGCATCATTCAACCGGTTGAAACGCGAAATGGGTGAGACATACCCAGGGGGACTACTGGTTATCGACGAAATGGATGTGGGCTTCCACCCGCATGCCATTGAACGGCTCGCCAAATCACTGAAAACCTACGCCAAACAACTTGACCTGCAAATCATCGCCACCACACACTCGCCGCGACTCATTGAAGCCATCCACCCGGATGGCAACGGGAACGCCAATGCACCCGACAAGGTGATTTACCTGCTGGACACCAAGTACCCCAGACTGGCCACCGACCAATCACTTCAGGCCATGTTGAGCGACATGTCCATGATGCCGGACAAGGAAAAGCCGACCAGGAGGGCTAAACCCAAGCTTGCCGTTTACTTCGAAGCTGACGAGGCAGCTCAGTTCTGCGCCAGTTTGATCCCTGCAGCGAAGAAAACAGCCCTATCCAAAAAGTACGGAGTTCTCATCAACTGGATTCCATTGGGCATAGGTGGATCACATCTAGTCAAGCTCCCGGAAAAAGACCCATTATTCCTGGATAGAGTCCTGATCGTGGATGCAGACACACCCGTACATCAAGAAGCTGCAGCAAGAGGCAATATCGTCAAGTTGCCCAATGTGCCCGGCACAACCGGTGTTGCGAGATCTTTGGAAAACACCACCAAACAATTCCTGCGCGACATTTCCAATACCGCAGACGGTCCACTGCGCAAAGCACTGCTTAATCTCAACACGCAAAACCCGACCAGTGACAAAATCCACTTCAACTTCTTCCAGGATGGTGATGGTGAAAGCACCAAGCGGGAAAAAACCAAAATTTGGTGGAAAAAGCACTGGACCAAGCTGAAAAACTGGGGGGTGATAGAACAATGGACCGTGGTGTACAAGCCTGAGGTGGACAAATTTGAAGTCGCCTTTGAGGCTGCAGTCTCCCGCACTGCCGGTCGGCTGAAAGACAAGGCATGAGGTAAGCTACCCGCCTACCTGTTTATCCATGTACTCCAACAAGCTGTACACCCCTCTGCGTTATCCCGGTGGCA
>CAITHK010000002.1 GCA_903892175.1 uncultured Burkholderiales bacterium
AGTTTTTGGCGGAGAACAAGAAATGACCAATCCGAAACCAGAACTTGCTGGCGGCTCAAGGCATAGCGAATTTTGCGATAGGCTCCAGCGGTTTGGGTGGTGGCATTGCATTCATTTAAACCCAAGGCCTTCAGGGAGGGGCGCACGCATGGGCTTGGGGGTCCAAATGTGTGTGTTCTAAGAGGAGTCTCTAGAAAACGGTTATTTGATACTTTTGATGGCTAACTTATCTAGCGCTTCTGAGGCCGTCATCACATCCCCAAATTGCTGAATGAATGTCTCCAACGAGGATTGATGCTCCTCTTCTGACAAAGCAGCGCAACAGTCAGACAGCATGACCACCCTGAAGTCCAGCATCATGGCGTCTCTTGCCGTTGATTCGCAACAAATATTGGTTTTTGTGCCTGCAATGAGCAGAGTGTCTACGCCAAAGTTACGAAGCTGATTCTCTAAAGTTGAGGAGCCAGCAATCAATGCGCTGTAACGATTTTTCGTGATGCAGATATCTTGGGGAGAAGTTTCTAAATCCCGCCAAACAGTTTGCTTGCCTGGAATTAGGCTGTCTATTGTTTTTGTTCGTACGTCGTTTGCGACGACGTGGTTGAAAAATATTTCCCAGTCACTTTTTTCACCAAGATGGGTATTTGCGTGCAGCACCCAAAAAATGGGAATACTTTTTTCCCTCAGTTTTTGGGTCAATCGATTGATGGGTTCAACAATGTTTCGCGAATTCGCAACTTCTGCGGGAGAGCCTGGTTCGCAAAATGTGCTCTGCATGTCAATCACCAACAAAGCGGTCTTCATTGGGTCAAGCGTGTCAAACCAATGGAGTTTTCCGCGTCGGGCTATGACTCTGTCAACGATGTGAGATCTGATGATGGGGTCGGGCATGGCACCTATTTCTTAAAAAAACCGCATCAGGTTAACCTGGCATTACCACAAGGCAGTAGACGGACGCTTGAATGACTTCTACCAAGACGTCTTCAATACTTTCTAACTTTGAAGGAACGACACCTGACGCGACACAACGGCTGTTTCTAATCGTAAAAATTTAAAAATTTCAAGCCAGTATTTGCTCATGGCAGAGGTCCCGGTCACCTCGGGAAAGTAGCACCTTCAGTGCCGTTTCGCTTCAGCTTCGACACCCCCGATTTATCAATCGAACAATTCCGAATGCGTTCCTGTACGAACAAAAACAACCAAGCCGCTTTTGCCAACGTCATCGAGTTTGTAGGCGAGCAAAAAATCTCCCCCTACATGACATTCTCTGTGTCCTATCCAATCACCACCCAGGGGGTGATCAAGCCATTCTGGGCCAAGAGGCCCGCTGTTGCCAATTAACAGCACCATCACTTCCTTAAGCCGATTCATGTCATACCGGCCAGACCGCGACAACCGCTCCCAGCCCTTCAGGAACAATTTCGCATAGTCCGCCGCGCGGGGTAACGTGGCGCGTTTACTGGCGGCTGTTTTTTTCAAGGTCATCAAACAGTTCCGCAGCGGTGTCAAAGCGGGCGCGACGGGTACGTGAAATCTCATCGGCCTGCGTCATCGCGGCGCGAGTTTCGACGTTTGGTACCTTGAGTGCAAACGGCATTTGCTTGTCTGCGATCACTCGCATTAAAAAAACCCGAACTGCGTCTGAGACCGATAAACCCATTGCGGCCAGTGTTTCAGTAGCTTGCGCTTTAATTTGTTCATCCACACGCACATGAACCATAGTGCTGGTAGCCATAGTGACATCCTTTATTGATGAGTTACATTGTATCTCAAGCGATGCAAGCAGCGCAAGCCCTCAATGTGCCCATACGGGGAATGCGTACTTTTAAATTTTGAGCTCAGCATTTGACATCCAAGAAACGATCATTTTTCAGGTGGTCAAGGTCGCCCGGGGATACAGGGGCCCGAATCCTGTTTAAACGGGGTGGGTATTCATGGTTTGGCATTCATTCACCTCCCAAATTGGATGTTTTCTGGGAGTGACAGCTTTGGAGAACACCACCCGATTTCCAGATTCACCCCGAACGGCTCCGAACGCGACAAACCAGGTACTCGGCCACAGCTTCTTGACCACTAAGCAGTTAGCAAATTCAGCTGCCTAGCACCTGGGATACACAGATCAAAAACTGGATAATTAAGATTAATTCGTCAAATTTAGACAAATTGTAAAAAATATCCTAAGTTGCTGACTTTAAAAGAATTTCAATGACATATTCGCCTTGGAGATTGAGTTGTGCGCCGATGATGGATTGGACCGACCGGCATTGCCGGTTCTTCCACCGTTTGCTCACGCAGCACACCTTGCTCTACACCGAGATGGTGACCACAGGTGCCTTGCGCCACGGCGACGTACAGCGCCATTTGCGCTTCAACACCGAGGAGCACCCGCTGGCGTTGCAGTTGGGCGGCAGCGAGCCTGCTGATTTGGCCTATGCCGCCAAGCTGGGCGAGCATTGGGGCTACGACGAGATCAACCTGAACTGCGGCTGTCCCAGTGACCGGGTTCAGCGCGGCGCTTTTGGCGCCTGCTTGATGAACGAGCCCGCCCTTGTGGCCGATGGCGTGAAAGCCATGCGCGATGTGGTGGACGTGCCCGTGACCGTCAAGCACCGCATTGGCATCGACAAAATTGAGAGCTACGACTTTGTGCGCGACTTTGTGGGTCAAGTCAGCCAGGCGGGATGTCGCGTGTTCATCGTGCACGCCCGCAACGCATGGTTGCAAGGCCTGAGCCCCAAAGAGAACCGTGAAATTCCGCCCCTGCGATACGAGCTGGCGCATCAACTGAAAAAAGACTTTCCTGATCTGACGATTGCTGTCAACGGCGGCATCACCACCAACCCGCAAATTGCCGACCATCTGCAACATGTCGATGGTGTGATGGTGGGGCGCGAAGCCTATTACAACCCGTGGTTGCTCAGCAGCTGGGACGCTGAGTTTTTTGGCAAGCCTGCGACGTCCCTGAGCCGCGAAGCGGTGGAAGAAGCCATGGTGCGCTACATGGAGCGCGCGCATTCGGAAGATGGCTGCCCTTGGTACGCCATTGCCCGCCACATGCTGGGGCTGTACCACGGCGAGCGGGGTGGGCGCTTGTGGCGTCAGGTCTGGAGCAACCACAAGCTCAAGCCTTTGCCGCCGCATGAGGTCATGCAGTTGGCGCGCCAAGCGCTGGCACGTGGCGCAGAAAAGCCCGCGCATGCCGACTGAGGGACTGCTGAGGGCACCCGCTAAAGAGCGCATCGCCCTGGCGCTGATTTGGTTCACGCCTTTGCTGTGGACGGTCTACTGGGTCGTGGCGCTTCAGGCGCCTGGCGTGGTGACCCCCATGTGCTGGCATTGGGCCGTTTGACGCTGGCGGGACTGATCCTGACTTGGTGGTCGCGTCAAGACCTGTGGCGCATGCGGCATGTAGATTTGTAAAAGCAGATTACTATCAGATATTGCTACGCACATGGCTGGCGTTTCTGATTGCGATGGACAAGGATGAAATACCTTAGCAATTGAAGCAAGAGGTCATTCAAAGTATGTCGTGTGCGCTTACCAAGTAGGGCTCCATGTTCTCCAAAATAGCATCTATCACACTCCCCATCTTCACGCTGGTGTTGGTCGGTTTTCTTTACAGCCGACATGTCAAACCGGATCTGGGAGGTGCCAACAAACTCGTCGTGGACGTGGCACTGCCAGTTTTGATTTTTATTTCGCTGTCTTCCAAATCGTTTGACCCGATTTCTGCCCTGTCATTCACGGGGGCTTCCATCGTATTGATTTTTGTGAGCGGATTGATCGCTTTGCCGTTGGCTAAATTTTCAGGAGCAACTCAGCAAGCTTTTCTGCCCTGTGCCATGTTCACCAATGTTGGGCCGATTGGGATCCCCTTGATTGCCCTGGCCTACGGACCAGAAGGTATGGCAGCGGCTGTGGTTTTGTTGGTCATTTCCAATATTCTGCATTTCACCCTGGGCGCTGGCGTGATGAGCGGCAAAGTTGACTGGCGCATGGTGTATGCCAATCCACTGGTTTGGGCAACAGTGCTGGGTGTGGCCAGCTCTCAAATGCAGTTGGCTTTGCCTGATTGGATTCAAACCTCGTGCACCATGATTGGCAGTGTGTTGGTTCCGATGATGTTGATGTCCCTTGGGGCACGGCTTGCTAGCAGTCAAGTCGCAGATGCGTGGGTGGGGGTTCAGTCAGGTGTTCTGATTTTGATCCTCAGAGTTGCAGCTGTCTTTTTGACCCTTTGGCTCATTCCCTTGAATGGGCTGGAGCGAGGAGCTTTGATTTTGTTTGCATGTTTGCCACCTGCCGTCTTTAATTTCATGCTCGCTGACAAATTTCAGGTGGAGCCCAACAAGGTGGCGTCCACCGTCATCGTCGGACATTTGCTGAGCCTAGTGTTTTTGCCGCTCGGCATCTGGCTGGCATTCGTTTAGATTTCTTTTCATCATTAACAACCAAGACCAAAAACTTAGTTGATTCGATTTTTATCTGGAAAAGTTGCATGAAGATAAAAGCGGTTGTTTTTGATGCGTATGGGACATTGTTTGACGTTTACTCCATCCAGGTTTTGGCTGAGGAGCTCTACCCTGGCAACGGCGCTGATATTGCTGTGAAGTGGCGAGACAAGCAGATTGAATACACCAGGTTGATGACGCAGTCTGATCCGCACAACCCATCTGGAAGTCAATACTTCCGCCCATTTTGGGAGCTGACGCGCTTGTCGTTGGAATACACCTTAGACCGACTCAAGCTGGGTCGGGAGTCTGGGCAGGTTGAAAAGTTGATGCAGCAATATGCGCACCTCACGCCTTTCAAAGAAAACTTGGCTGTACTTCAAAAGATCAAAGGAATGGGCCTCACGACAGCCATCCTCTCAAATGGCAGTGTTGACATGCTAGCTTCAGCAGTCAAGAGCGCGGGGATGGAAGAGGTTTTGGACCACGTCATCTCAGTCGACCCGATTCGTCTGTTTAAGACATCTCCAGAAAGCTACGGGCTGGTTCAAAAAACCATTCCGGTCAGCAAGCGCGAAGTGCTGTTTGTCTCCAGCAATTCATGGGATGCTTTGGGGGCTACCTGGTTTGGCTTTACAACCCACTGGGTTAATCGCCAAGGATTACCGTTTGAAGCGTTGTCACCGAAACCAGATTTTTCAGGACCTGACCTTGATTCAGTTTTGGCCTCATTGGTCTAAACAATAATTTTGAATTTTCAATCCCAACCGGGTGCGATTTTTAATGGGGCAAATAACATATGAATCACAAAGTAGCTTTGATCATTGGGGCCGGACCTGGCATCAGCCTATCGTTTGCAAAACAGCTGATCGCGACCGGCTACACCGTGGCGTTGGCTTCAAGGGACATGGATAAGCTCAAGCCTTTGGCTGTGAGCATCGGTGCAGAAGCATTCACGGCTGATGCCAGTTCACTAGAAAGCATTCAAAGTCTATTTTCAGAAGTCGAAAAGACTTTAGGCTTGCCTGAGGTGGTTTTGTACAACCCCAGCGCCAGGGTCAAAGGAGATATTCTGTCTCTTGATGCACATCAAGTCTCAGATGCTGTTTCTTCAACAGCCATCGGGGCTTTCGTCACAGCACAAGAGGCTGCAAAAAGAATGATCCCGAGGAATCATGGGGCTATCTTTTTCACAGGTGCAACAGCAAGTGTCAAAGGATTTGCAGGTTCCTCAGGATTTGCAATGGGCAAGTTTGCGGTCAGAGGTTTAGCTCAATCTCTCGCTCGTGAACTCTCACCAGTCGGAATTCATGTGGCGCATTTTGTGATCGATGGTGCTGTAAAAATTGATCCTGCTAACGAAGCCATGACAGCAGATGCCATTGCCCAAACATACATGGCCATTCTCAATCAGCCAAAAGCCGCTTGGACGTGGGAGATTGAAATTCGAAGTAAAGATGAAAAGTTTTAATTATTGAGTGGGAGACTTCAGATGAAAACGCAAGTGGCGATCATTGGTGGTGGGCCAGCCGGTCTGTTGTTATCGGAGATCCTCCATCGCCACGGTGTTGACAGTGTGGTGCTAGAAAAGCACAGCCGCGAATATGTCTTGTCGCGCATTCGCGCTGGTGTGCTCGAGCAAACGACCGTTGATGTTCTGAGATCAAACGGTGTGGGTGACCGGATGGAGCGCGAAGGCCATGTTCACGATGGCATGAAGATTGTTTGGGCTGGGCGAGAGAGTTTCTTCATCGACGTGAAGAAGCACGTGAACAAGCGTTTCATGGCTTATGGTCAAACGAACATCCAAGAAGATCTATTTGTCGCTGCAGACATCCGCGGCGCAAAGGTGCTGACCGAAGCTGAAGATGTTCAGCCGGTGGATGTAACGACAGATCACCCATACGTGACTTTCAGGCATAACGGCGAATCAGTTCGCTTGTCGTGCGATTACATCGTTGGCTGCGATGGATTTCACGGTGTTTCTCGTAAATCCATTCCCTCAAGTGTGCTTCGCATATTTGAGAAAGAGTACCCATTTGGTTGGTTGGGCATCTTGTCCGAAACTCCACCGCTTCCAGATATTGTGTATGCGAATCACCCACGCGGTTTTGCCTTGGCGTCCATGCGCAGTCCAATGCTGAGTCGCTACTATATTCAAGCCCCCCTCGACACCAAGCTTGAAGATTGGTCTGATGATCGCTTTTGGCGCGAGCTCAAAGCTCGCTTTCCCAAAGAGTTGGCCGATGCCATTGCCACAGGACCCTCCATTGAGAAGTCGATTGCTCCACTGCGCAGCTTTGTGGCCGAGCCAATGCGCTATGGTCAGTTGTTCTTGGCGGGAGACGCTGCGCACATCGTTCCTCCGACTGGAGCCAAGGGGTTGAATCTTGCTGTGTCGGATGTCTTTTATCTATCGCGTGCACTGGCTGCTCTTTATAACCAAGGATCGGAAGCATTGTTAGAGCAATACAGTGACATGGCCTTACGTCGCGTTTGGAGTTCTGTCCGCACGTCTTGGTACCTGACAAATCTTTTGCACCGCTTCCCTGGTGCCAGTGATTTCGACCAGCGCGCACAAGAATTCGAGCTGGACTATCTCAAATCATCACACCATGCACAAGCTGCTCTTGCAGAACAGTACGCCGGTTTATCTTTTGAGCAATGACTTAGACTGCGTAAAAAGTAATTCAATGCCAAAAATTGATATGACTTGCTTACGTGATTTGATAAAAGTTTCTTACCCAATCATCTGTGTTGGGTTGATCGGTTGTTTCATGACTTCAATTACTGGTGTAACAGCTGTAATGTTGTTTCGTGGATGGACTGAACAGGGCGGATGGATTGAATGGTCTAAACGTATAGCGATTGGGTATCCAGCATCCACGTTGGTTGTGTTTTTAGTTTTTCCATGGATGGTCCCAAAGCTAACCAAATACTTTGCTCAATCAGTTGATCGTTCCAAACGATGAAATGCCCATATCAATGCCAACGGTTATTGGTCAAAATCCATCCATATTTTTTTGCTGAGATGGCATTTCCTCAAACCTTTATACATATTTCATAGCGTACTACCGAGATGTGTTGACCATTGCAATGAGTTGCAGAAATTATGCGGCGCCCTGTATTCGATCAAGCACAAAGGCATCGCCATCATGGCTGTGTCCGACGAAAATCTACAAAAGTCTGTTTACGGGCAATACGCCACCCCGCCGAGAGTTTGACCAACTCATCGCGATAGCGTCCCATAGAAACAGGCCCCTCACAGGGCAGTGTTTCAGTGGGTGAGGAAGTCTGCGCTGTCACTCTAAATACTGTGAAATAGCTCTCCATGACCATGCGTGTTTCACTGAGGCGTGCCGCCTGAAAGTTAGTGATGACGTGGCGCACACGCACGGTTTCAGGAGTCGCTTGAAGCGTCTCACGCAATTGCATTAGACCCGTGATGGTTTGATCAGGGCGCTGCCACACGATGTCCTGCGTGACATGCGATTCCATGGCACGCCAAGAGCGCATGTCAAAGCATCCCATAAAGCGCACCACAATATCTTGGCAATCGTGGATGGCGACCCATTGATCTAAAGCTTCAGCTGAAGTCGCTACGTCAGATGGTCGGGTCATCGTGGGGGATGCGCCTGCAGCGCCTCTTCGTTAACGTCCATGCCCCAACCAGCTCGCGTAGGCACGCGCATCACGCCCTGGTGGATTTCCAATGGATGCGTGAAAAAATCCTGCATCCATGGCACCTCGTCGACCACGAATTCCATCGCCTTGAAGTTAGGTAACACAGCGCACAAGTGCGCTCCCATCAGGGTAGAGAGGTAGCCATGGTAGTTGTGGGCTGCAACATTGACCTCATAGGAGTCAGCCAGGGTGGCCATCTTCACGGCATTGACCATGCCGTTCCACTGCACATCAATGATGGCAAAGTCCACCGACCTGGCCTCTAGGTAGGGTCTCAATCCCGCCATGCTGTAGACCGTCTCAAGCGAGGCGATGGGGATAGACGTGCTGTTTCGGATCGCAGCAAGTTCATTGGGGTCATGCAGGTCCAATTCAACCCACTCCATACCAAGTGGCTCAAGCTTGCGGCAAAGTGCCCGGGTGCTTGCTGGCCGAAAATTGAAGTTCAAGTCGATCATGATGGAGGCATCCAGACCCGCACCTTGGCGCAGTGCAGAAATATGGTCGACCACCGCACCAAGCATCGATCCATCCACCAAACGATCAGGCCAGTGTGTGTGGGTCTGAAAAAGTCCGGGCGAATGCACGCGGGGACCACCCTCTTCAAACAAGATGACGTTGGTCTTTAAGGCCTTGTATCCCATGGCCCGGACTTGCTGGCCCAGTGCGACCACATCGTCCAAGCTGCGAAGCGGTTGAGCAAATTCTGGCGCTAAGAATTTGCCGTGGCGCACACGTGCTGTCCCGCAGTGCGACCAATACATCGGCAAATCGAGTCGCATCGCCCCTCCGAGAAGTGCATGCACAGGCAGTGACAGAGACTTACCTCGAATGTCTAGACAGGCATTCTCGACAGCCGCGCACGCTTGAGCAGAAAGCCCGCCTGGCGTGAGCCGGGTGATGGTGCGAAGCAGCTCATGCACTTGGGTGGTGTTGCAGGGGTCTTGGCCCACGAAGTGCGTCGATAACTGGCGAATCACATGCGTGAGACCTGGCGTCGCGCGCGCCTCAGAAAATTCTGACCAACCAATCAAGCCTTCGTCTGTGACTATTTTTAAAAATGAAACAACCCGCCACCCTCCATCTGCATGGAGGTCCGTGATGCTGATGATCTTCATGCGCTATTTCCCTTGTTGGGTCAGCACCACCGGCTTGTTGCCTGTGCGCACCACGTGCTGCATGCCAGGCCAGTCTTGGGCTAGAAAGTGGCGTAAGTTTTCACAGATGATGGGCACATTGATTCGCGCCACATCTTCATGCACAACGCCTTGGTGACAGGTGATGATGAGGTTATCAAGATCCCAAAAAGGGTGTTGCGGTTCTAGCGGCTCTTTGAGGAAAACGTCAAGCGCAGCGCCGGCGATCTTGCGTTCACGCAGAGCATCTAACAGCGCATCCTCATCGAGCACACCACCTCGTGCAATGTTGATCAAGTAGGCGCCTGGCTTCATGGCGGCAATTACTGCACGGTCAATGATGTGATGGGTTTCAGGCGAGTACGGCACCAGCAGCAGCAAATAATCAAACTCTGCCACAGCACTGAGCAATTCGCTGCGAGGCAGCAAACGATCAAAATGGGGGACCTTATCGCGTGAGCTGACACCCACGACTTGCATACCGAGCGCCTTGCAGGCAGGTGCCAGCGATTGAGCGATGGAGCCAACCCCCACGATGCCAATGGTCTTGCCACTGAGGAGCTGCGAAGGCCAGCGCTCCCATCGATGGTCTAACTTGTTTTGAAAAGTACGCGGTAGTTTGCGAGCCAGTGACAACATCAGCGAGAGGGCCAACTCCGTCATAGGCAAACCTTGCGTGCCGTGGATGTTGGTGACCATCACGTGGGGTTGAAGCTTTGGGTGATCCGCAATGTTGTCTACGCCTACACCAATGCCTTGCACCCACTCAAGACGCGGTGCACTGCTGTAAATGTGTCCCGCTCTGGCTCCTAGGTAGGGGCCATGGGTCACGATCACAGTTGCATTGTCGAGGTACGGATCGGCTTGCACGGGGTCTGCAACTACATGCAAATCAAGCTCTGGAAATGCTTGATGAATACCTGTTTCATATTGGTGACGAATATCATCTGGTACTTGCAAGATCATGAGCAGGCTGTGCGCTCGCAAAGGGTTGAGATGACTCATTCAGCGCTCAATTCAATTTTGCGGACGACGGGCGTCCAAGTGAGGATATCTTCGGCCAAAAGCTTGCGTGTTGCCTCTGGACCAACTCCCACAGGCAACAGATCGTTGCTACGAAACTTGGCTATCACCTCGGGGTTGGAAGCAGCAGAGATAGCCTCCCGAGACAGGGTCTCCAAAATAGCAGCAGGCGTATTGGAGGGGGCAAATAAAACCAGTTTGAATGAGGCATCAAATCCTGGCATTCCGGATTCGCTGACTGTTGGAACTTGTGGTGCGATGGGAGAACGCTTGGCAGACGACACCGCAAGTGCCATGAGTTTGCCCGTGGCCACATGGGGCAGCACGGTTGGACCTGGAAGAAAACCACAGTCCACTTGGTGGCCGAGGATGTCTGTGGTTGCAGGGACTGCGCCTCGGTAAGGCACGTGCGTCATGCTCACGCCTGAGCGATACAGCAAAAGCTCCATGGCCAAATGACCGGGAACGCCGACACCACCTGACGCATAACTGAGGTTGCGTTGTTTGGTCAGTGCGACCAACTCTTGAACATTTCGGGCTGGCAGGGAGGGGTGACACACCAGCACTTGGGCAAAAGACGCAAGGGTTGCCACGGGCACGATGTCCTTGGCGGGATCAAACGACATCTTTGAATAGATCTGTGGGTTGATCGTGAATAGCGTGTCGGTTGTGATGCCTAGGGTGTAACCATCGGGCTTCGCTTTGGCCACGATGTCGCCGCCAATATTGCCGCCGCTTCCACCCCGTGGGTCCACCACAAAGGACTGTTTGAGTGCGTTGCCCATACGCTCGGCAAGTAATCGTGCTGCGACATCCGTCACGCCTGCTGGAGGGAACGTCAAGACCACGCGAATTGCACGATCAGGCCATGTCTGGGCATGGACCAAGGGCGCTGTGGCCGTAACGAAAGAGAAAAATAGACCTGCCAAGGTTCGTAGAAATCGCATCGTTGTCATGGGTCGCTTTCAAATTGGCTGCAATCTTATCCTTGCACTTGCAATCAAGCTGTCGCCCATAACCGGGGGAACTGACCGCGCCCCAGCTTGCTAGCCCATGAACCTGAGGGAATGGGTCAGAAGCATCAAAACTCGGAAAGATGGAGTTAAGGGAAAACGATAGGGTATGCGTGTTCTTTGTTTTGTACATTCAAATTTATACGCATGGTGAATTTGTGTGTGCGTACAAATTTCGAAAAAAAGTGCAGAGGGGCCATGCGTCATCAACTTTCCAATCACAACCTCAGATCAGCTTCAGTCATTGAGAATCTGACGGATTACGACCGTGTGCAGCCGATCAATGTGTCGGAAGTCGAGATAAAAAAAGCGCTAGAGGATGCCGATATTCCTGCACTCTTGTGTGCGTTGGCCATGCTCACGGGCGATGAGGCCTTGTTGAGTGAAGACCTGCGTCCGCCAACCCCGCCCATGAGTTCGACCATTTCGCCACAAGGGGGCATGAGCGCTGAGGCGCAGCGCAAAGCGCGGACTCTGGCGTTGAAAAAGATCATCGCTTACCGCGATGCAGGATGTCCCGAACCCCGGGTTGCCTCAACCGAAGATCTTGATCAGATCATGAAGTTTTTGATCAAAGATTCAAATGAAGATTACCTGCCAATCCTTAGGCACGAACTTGGTATTCCCAAGGACACAGGCGCACCTGATTGGCACAAGTCAGACCTTGCACCCCATACCGAATTTCGAGTCGCTGTCATTGGCGCGGGTGTCTCGGGCATCGCTGCTGCACATAGGCTTCAGCAGGCAGGTGTCGAATTTGTTATTTACGAAAAGAACAAAGAGGTCGGCGGTGTTTGGTGGGAGAACGCCTACCCAGGGTGTCGCTTGGATACCCCAAACTTTGCCTACAGTTTGTCGTTCGCACAAAAGCAGGATTGGCCGCAACAATTTTCTCGTCAACCCGAAATTCAAAAGTATTTGTCTGGTGTGGCCGACGCAACGCACATCAGAAGTTTCATTCAGTTCGAAACTGAAGTTGTTTCGATGGTGTATGACGACGCCACGGCACGTTGGTCTGTCACCACACGAAATGCATCGGGTGAAGTGACGGTGCAAACATTCAACGCCATCATCACCGCGGTTGGACAACTCAATCGTCCAAGTTTTCCAACCATTGAGGGGCGCGAGTCTTTCAAAGGTCAGTCGGTTCACTCTGCGATATGGCCTCAAGATTTGGACTTGAAGGGCAAACGCGTTGCCGTCGTGGGCACGGGCGCAAGCGCTTATCAAATTGTTCCTTCCATCGTGGACGAGGTGGCTGAGTTGAAGGTGTTCCAGCGAAACCCGCCCTGGATGTTGCCCACGCCAACGTACCACCACGACATCAAGCCTGGCATGACATGGTTGCTCCAACACGTGCCGTACTACGGCAGATGGTTCAGGTTTTGGCAGTTTTGGATTGCCAGCGAGGGACGACTGCCGCTGGTGGAGGTTGAGTCAGACTGGGTACATCCAGTCTCCGTGGGCAGGGCCAACGAGACGTTGAGGCAAGAGTGTGTTGCGCACCTGAACACACAGTTTGGTGACCGGCCTGATCTGCTTGCCAAAGTCGTCCCCAACTACGCGCCGGGCGGCAAACGGATGCTGCGCGACAACGGTGTGTGGGCCAAAACGCTCAAGCAGTCTCATGTGTCGCTCATCACAGACCCTATCGACCACATGTCGGAAACAGGCATTCAAACATCCGATGCCCAGTTGCATGAAGTCGACGTCATCGTCTATGCCACGGGTTTCAAAACCTCGGACTATCTTTATCCGATGAAGGTGATGGGTCGACATGGCAAAGACTTGCATGCTTGGTGGCAAGGGGATTGCCGCGCCTATATCGGCATCACCATTCCTGGTTTTCCAAACCTGTTCATGACTGGTGGCCCGAACACGGGGGTTGTCGTGAATGGCAGTGCCATCTTTTCTGCGGAATGCGCAGTGGAATATGCCATGCGCGCCATCGGCCATTTATTAAAAAATCAACATGCAGCGATGGACTGCAAAGAGGAGCCATTCCTCAAATACAACGAAGTGATCGACGCAGGCAATTTAACGAAAGCTTGGGGCGTGGTGAAAACAACAAGTTGGTACAAGAACAGTGCAGGGCGCGCATCTCAAACATGGCCATTCAATTTGCTGGCGTATTGGAGCTTGACGGCAAATTTGAATGTGGAGGACTACGAATACCTTTGAGCGCAACGCCAAGTTGGTGTGATGCACTGCGCTAGGGGAAACGATAGGAGTCCAAATTTGTGATCACTGTGTATATTCAAGTGTCTGTTGTACGCATGGAAAAAATGTGCATGCGTACGTTATTTCCGTCTCATCGAAACTGGTTATTGATTCATTCAAAGGAATCTGTATGGGGATCGTTTTTCATTCTCTGGAAATCAGTTTTTGCATGGACTGTATGAAATGAAGTTGTTCGCTTTTCGAGAGTGGTGCCAGCAACCACTTTTGCATTTTTTCAACCGTGGGCGTGACAGACAACAGAAGGTCTTCTCCATCCGGAGTCAAAAACAGAATCCGAACCCGTCGGTCGTTGGGCGAGGCTCGGCGTTCAATCACGCCACGCGCTTCAAGTCTGTCAATCACCCCCGCAATGGTGGAGGTGTCCAAAGCAATTTGCCTGGCCAAGGTGCTTTGGTCCAACCCCGGGTTGTCATGCGTGGCTTGCAAAATAGCCCACTGAACGGGTGTGATCTTGTGCGCATCGGTTTCCAGTGCAAATTTAGCGACAGCAATTTGGTGCAATCTTCGAAAAAGATGACCAGGCATTTCTTGTATTTGATCTTTGGATTTCTTGGCTTTGGTCATTGGGTCATTGGCATGAATGGACAGCAAGTTTTAAAGACACTTCGCATGAGTACACGCAATATATCCCGCAACCACGGCCTTGCAAAGTTTTTGCCTGACTATTTGATTTGTTGTGGAGTCGCTTGTGTTTGAAGAAAAGTTCATCACGGTCAATCAATGCCAAGTGCGGTTGAGGCGTGCGGGAGCGGGCCCCACCTTGCTATACCTGCATGGCGCCAATGGCGTACCCAAGGTGCCCGGCTTCTTAGAAAAATTGACGCCACACTTTGATGTCTTGGTGCCAGAGCACCCTGGGTTTGGTGAGTCTGATTCGCCGCAATGGTTGGAGAACATGCATGACTTGGCTTACTTTTACAGCGACCTTCTTGCGCAGTTGAACTTGCCGAATGTGCATGTGATGGGCAGCTCATTGGGCGGCTGGCTTGCCCTTGAGATGGCCGTTCGCGAACCCCAGCGTTTTACCTCCATGGTGTTGATTGGCAGCGCAGGGATACGACTTGTAGATGCGCCACCGGGCGATATTTTTCAGTGGGATGCTGAAACAGCGGCGCGCCATACGTTTGTCAATGACGCGATGGTGGAATTTGCAATCGCGCATCCCCTGACGCCCGCAACGGCTCAGAAAAACAGACAGACCATCGAGCGCCTCGCGTTTGAACCGAGGTTGCATGATCCGATGTTGCACAAGTGGCTGCACAGAATCAAATGCCCTGTTCAATTATCTTGGGGAGTGCAAGACAAGATCATGCCCTTGGCTTATGGCCATGCATTTCAAAAATTGATCGACCACGCCGAGCTGGTCACGTTTGAGAATTGCGGTCACTTGCCGCAGATGGAAAAACCAGACGAGTTCGTGGCTTCATCGCTTCGGTTCTTGCAGTCAAGGAGATAGGCATGCTGGCAGGACAAATCATCAACGGAATTGTCAGCGGCGCCATGTATGCGCTCGTTGCCATTGGCTTTTCGCTCGTGATTGGCGTGCTCGACAAATTGAACTTCGCCCACCCTGAGGTGTTCATGTTTGGCGGGTTTATCGGGCTTATGTCGATCTCACATTTGCCCTTGCCATGGGCCTTTGTCATGGCTTTTCTGATGGGCGGCTTGTTGGGCGTTTTCACAGAGTTTGTCGCGTTTCGTCGATTTCAGTCGGCAGACGCGAAGATCACCGCAGCCCTTGGCTCCATGGCGCTGGGCTTGGTCATGACGGATCTGGTTCACAAATGGTGGGGTACAGAGCCGGTGCCCATCACCCCGGCGGATGGTTGGTTGACTGGCAGCACATCAATGCTGGGCGTGCAGGTACTCAATCTTCAGTTTTTGATCATGGGCATCACGATTGTGTTGATGGTGACCTTGCAATTGGTGCTTCATAGCACGCGAATGGGACGACAAATTCGCGCCTTGGCCGAATCCAGCGTGTCTGCCTCCTTGTTGGGCATTCATGTGCGTCGAGTGACGCAAACGGTTTTTTTCATCTCATCGGCTTTGGCCGCAGAAGCAGGTTTGCTGTTGGCATTGCGCGGCGGTGCGGCCAGCTCCGACATTGGTTTGACATTTGGTCTTAAAGCGCTCGCGATCATGGCCATTGGTGGCTTGGGCGATCTGCGAGGGGCTGTCATTGGTGGGTTGCTGGTGGGCGTTTTGGAGTCGTTGATGTATGTGTTGGGATACGGCCGATTGGTTGAAATCACTGTGTGGGTCGCCATGATCGCGGTGCTGACTTTCAGGCCTGGTGGCTTGTTCAGTGGCGGTGTTCATAGCCAGGAGCAAAGAGCATGATTGCAGACCATTTGTTTTTTGCCGGCATCAATGTGTTGCTCGCTTGGAGTGTGTATGCGGTCTTGTTGACCGGCAGCTTGTCGTTTGCCCAAGGTGCCTTCATGGCGATTGGTTGCTATGGCGCAGGAATACTGACCGTGAAGTTTGGATGGCCCTTGCTGCCCGCCACACTGGTCGCAGCGGCAGCATCAGCACTGATTGCCGCTATGTTGGGCTATCCAGCACTGCGTCAGCGCGGCATCTACCTCATTCTTGTGACGTTGGGGATTACCTTTTGCGTTCGTGTTGTCATCGAGAACGTGAAATACGTTGGCGGTGTGGCGGGTTTTGGCGGAATGGTTGGCGCCGATCTCAATAGCGTGCTGATCGCGTTGGCTATTGTGGGTTCGTTGCTGATGGCGCTGTCCTACAGCCCTTTGCAGCGGGTGTGTGACGCCGTGCGAGAAGATGACCGTGTGGCTGCCTCCTTAGGCATCAACGTGACGGCCGTGCGATTGATGGGCTTCTCTGCGGGGGCCGCGATTGCAGCTGTTGCCGGATCGTTGTATGGGCATTACATGAACTTTGTGCGTCCAGAAAGTTTCGATGTGCTGTTGTCGATTTACGTGGTGCTCTACGTTGTGCTTGGGGGTGCCAATAACTTGTGGGGGCCTTTGCTTGGGGCCGCCGTCATGACGCTGCTGCCTGAATACTTCCGCGTTCTGGCGGACTGGCGGCCCTCCGTCTTTGGATTGGCAATTTTGGTCATGCTGCTGTTCAGACCGCAAGGCCTGTTGGCGTTTCGAACTTTGACGACGCGTTTCAAACCCAAAGGTCTGCCATCATGAACCCATCCATGTTGAGTTCACAAGCGCATGAGCCAATTTTGACGGTCTCTGCATTGAGCAAGCATTTCTGGGGCGTCAAAGCACTCGACGGCATCGATTTAGAGGTTTTGCCCGGCGAAATACTGGGCATCATTGGCCCCAACGGAGCCGGTAAAACGGCGCTCATCAACACCATTACAGGCTTTTACCGCGCCACGTCGGGCCACATCAAGCTGGGTCATGAAGACATCACCCATTTGCCCATGCATCAGATTGGACGCTTGGGCGTGGGTCGTACCTTTCAGAACATTCGCTTGTTCAAGCGGATGAGTGTTCTTGAAAACGTGCTGGTTGCTTCTAAAGCGTTGGCGCAACATCCGCTTCGATCGCTGTGGGCGGGACGTCAGCGCAAAGAGGCGATGGAGGCTGCCATGCATTGGCTGACATTGCTTCAGTTGGCTGACAAATCGAACCAGTCTGCTGCTTCGCTGTCCTACGGCGACGCGCGGCGCTTAGAGATTGCTCGCGCATTGGCCGGAGCTCCAAAGTTGCTGCTGTTGGATGAACCTGCGGCTGGCATGAATGAATCTGAAACGCAGCAACTCATCCATGACGTGCAAAAGATACGTTCCAGTGTGGGGGCCATCATGCTCATTGAGCACGACATGAATTTGATCCGCCAACTGTCTGACCGTATCTTGGCCATGGATTACGGTAAGAAAATTGCTCAAGGCGATGCAGATGTTGTGCTCAAGCATCCGGAAGTTCTTCGTGCCTATTTGGGCATTGAACCTGAAGGTGCCTCCGTATGAAAAAAGTTCTTTTATCGGTCCAAAACTTGTCTGCCAGCTATGGCCCGATTCGCGCATTGCGTGGGGTCACCCTGGAAGTCACTGAGGGGGAAACGCTGGCAGTTGTCGGTGCCAATGGCGCAGGCAAAACAAGTTTGATGCGCGCCATTTCAGGCATCTTGCCGATATCCTCCGGGACGGCAAATTTTCTCGGACACGACATTTCCAAAACACCCACGCATCAATTGGCGCGACTTGGCATGTTGCATGTTCCTGAAGGGCGGGGAACCTTGCAGACCTTGATGGTCAAAGACAATCTCAGGTTGGCGTGGGAGATCAGGCCCTGTGCGGAGTCCTTTGAGCAAGCACTTGAGAAGGTCTATCTTCGCTTTCCAAGATTGAAAGAGCGCGCAGACCAGTGGGCAGGCAACCTGTCTGGGGGCGAGCAACAAATGCTGTCGGTGGCGCGAGCCATCATCAATCGACCCCAGTTGTTGCTGATCGATGAGCCTTCGATGGGGCTTTCTCCTCTGATCACTAAAGAGGTTTTCCATGCCTTGGCCGAGCTGCGCGATGCTGGCGTGGCCATTTTGCTGGTGGAGCAAAACGTCAAGCGCGCTTTGGAGTTGTCGCATCGGGGCATGGTGTTGACGCATGGTGAATTCACCTTGCAAGGCTCAGCCCAGGATTTGTTGGTCGACCCTCGCGTCATGGCCAGCTACATGGGCCAAGCTGCATGAGCCCCACCGCAGCCCCCCCATTGCTCAGTGCCCAAAGTGTGTTTGATGTCTCTGGCCAATCGTTTGTCGTGACGGGCGCTGCAAGTGGTTTGGGTGCGGCCATGTCGGAGGTTCTCAGTGCCAATGGCGCCCATGTGCTTCTGATGGACTCGGACGCACAAGCCTTGACCGCTGTGCATGAGCGTTTGTCCGTGACAGGCGGTCGTGTGCAAAGTCAGGTGGTCGATGTTTCCAATGCCCAAGCATTGCAAAAACATGTGGCAGATTTTGTCGCCAGCAGGCAGGGCTTGGATGGTTTGTTTGCCAATGCGGGCATCAGCGGAGGGCCTGGTTTTGGTACCGCGGCAGGTGCGGTCACCGGTGGCCTTGAAGCTCAATCGCCGCAAGATTGGGAGCGTATTTTTCGCATCAACTTGCACGGGGTGGTGGCATCCATGCAAAGTGCGGTTTCTGTCATGAAGCTGCAAAAACGCGGGAGTTTGGTGTTGACAGCTTCTATCGCGGGGGTCAAGGCCGAGCCCTTTGTTTCGTATGCCTACGCCACCGTGAAATCTGCTGTGATTCAGTTGATGCGCCAATCAGCGCTTGAACTTGCACCGTTCGGTGTTCGTGTGAACGCCATTGCGCCCGGTTTCATCATCACGAATATTGCCGGTGGGCGTTTGCACGACAGCGCCACGGCTTTGAGCTTGCAATCAAAAATCCCCTTGGGGCGCCTTGGATCTGCCAGTGAACTTCATGGCGTGACACTTTTATTGGCTTCACAGGCCAGCAGTTACATCACCGGGGCCTTGATACCGGTCGATGGTGGTGTTTTGGCCCTTTGACTTTGAACGGAACCACTTTCTATGACAACCCATTGGGCTAAGAAAACCGCCATCGTGACTGGCGCTGCCTCTGGAATTGGGGCTGCCACAGCCAAGTTGCTCGCGCGGCAAGGGATGAACGTGGTGCTGGCTGACATACAAGCCCAACCTCTGGCGCAATGCCTGCAGCAGTGTTTAGACGAAGGGCTGAGCGTTGACGCTTGCCTGACCGATGTGTCGGATGCCGACTCTGTGAAGGCTTTGGCTGATTTTTCAGAAAACAGATTTGGTGATATCCACTTGTCGTTCAACAACGCCGGTGTCGCCATGCACGGCGTTCCGATGGAGAAGATGGATTTGAAAGATTGGCAGTGGGTCATCGATGTGAACATCAAGAGCGTGGTCCATGCGATCGCGCACATCCTGCCTCGGCTGCGTCAACACGGTGAAGTTGCGCACTTCATCAACACCGCCTCCATCGGTGGATTGCAGGTCAATCCCAATTGGTTGACCGGTGCTTACTCGATGACCAAGTATGCCGTGGTGGCGATGTCGGAGGGATTGCGCAACGAGCTGACCGACACCCCTGTGAATGTGTCTGTGTTGTGCCCAGGTGCTGTGGCCAGTGACTTTGGCAGTGCCAGCAGCCGGCCGTCAAGACTGGGTGGGCCCACACAGCGACCAGAGCAGGTCTTTTTGGCGCAAGCTTTGAGCACGGCCGGCGTCACCCCTGACTATGTGGCCCAACGCATTTGGGCCGCGCTTCAAAACGACGAATTTTTCATATTCACAGACAGCGCCATGCAATCTGTGATTGAACAGCGGCATCAGCAAATTTTGCAAGGTCTTGCAAGGGCAGATGCCTTTCAAGTTCAAACATGATGGCTTAATTTTTTCAACTCACTACAACCAGGAGACTCGAGATGATCACCAGCAAAAGAAAATTACTTTCCATCGCGCTTTCAAGCGTTGCCCTGACCTTGGCCGCATCATCGGTGATGGCGCAGCAAAAGCCGCCTATCAAAATCGGTTTGATCACACCGCTGACGGGTCCATTGGGCAGCTATGGCAAGTCACAAGATCTCGTCGTGAAATTGGCGGTCGAAGACATCAACGCCAAGGGGGGCATCAATGGCAGCCAGTTGCAAGTCGATGTGGGGGACTCCCAAACCGACCCTGGCCAAGCTGTTTTGCTGTTTCGTAAATTCGTCAGCGAAGGCCACTTCGGCGTTGTCGGCCCCATGACGGGAACCCAATGGGAAACGGTCAGCCCCTTGGCTAACCAACTGAACATGCCTGCCATCAGCGTCAACGCTGTCAAGCCAGGAATCACGATCAAACCCTGGACCATTCGTTTGCAGCCACCCGATGACACCTTGATGCCCGAGGGCATGAAGGATTTTCTGAAGGCTTATCCCAAAGTGAAAAAAGTTGTGATCGTTGCGGACGTTCGTGAAGCCTCAAGCAAAGCAAGCGCAGATGCTTACGCAACCTTGGCCAAACAGATGGGGCTGGAGGTTTTGGAGGTTGTGGAATTCTCTTCACGCGCCACCGACTTGTCTGCAGCTGCGATTCAGATCAAGAGCAGCAACCCAGACGCCATTTTGGCGGCCGCATTTCCTGCCCAGGCAACCTTGTTGGCCAAAGATTTGACTGTCCAAGGGGTGAAGGTTCCTGTTCTCAACACCAGCATCTTGTGGTCGGGTCCTTTCATCAACATCGTGGGTGAGAACGGTCGCAACTGGCACGTCATTGGCTTTTCAACCAACGAATCTGGCCCCGCGGGTCACAGCGACCAGGCGGTTTACTCCAGCATGGCCAAACGTGCCCTTCAACGCGCGGATGCTTCCATTGGTGTGCCTTTCAACGTCGCCAACTGGGCTATTGGGTACGACGGTGTGTTGCTGTATGCGGACATCATGCGCCGAGCTGGAATTGACGGCAACACAGACCCCAAAAAAGCACGCGAGTCCATCAAAAATGAGTTTTTGAAACTCAAGGCTTTTTCGGGTGCCTACAAATACACCATGCGTGACACGGGCGATGGACATATTCCAACTACCGTGTTGGCTGCAGATATCGACAAGAAGGTTTGGAAGTTCTTGAACGTACCTCACTGATCGACTTCAGCGCCAGTTGGAAAAAAGAAGGATGCCCAGGCATCCTTCTTTTTTTGATGACCCGATGTCAAAGGGTCTGTTGCACCTTGCGCCTCAGGACCCGGTGAGTGACGCCGCCTGAATGGCGGGCATGACTTCTTGTGAGAACAGTTCGACAGATCGTTTGGCATGCGCATGCGGCATGTTGCCAAACATGAATTGGCTCACCAAGTAATTGAGTTTGCCGTCTTTGGCTTTCTGACTCAGCGCACGCGCCACTGTTTGTGGTGAACCGGCGACTGCATGCCCGCTGGCAACCATGCCCGCATAACTGGGGCTCAACTTCACCCGTTCAGGTTCTGTCCCATGAGCCC
>CAITHK010000003.1 GCA_903892175.1 uncultured Burkholderiales bacterium
CAAGACAGCAAGACAGCAAGGTGTGTGTCCTTCAGCTGCGATGGACCTTGCACGTCACCAAGGGACGGTCATGCCTCGGGCGTTTGCCAACTCGCTCAGCTCTTTGATCAAGTTCATGGGCATTGGAATGCCAGCGTGCACACGTTGCGCGTAGCAGGCTTGTCCTCGCTCTCCGGGCATCAAAAGCGCGCCCTCGGGATCGGCGGTGGGCAATTGTTTGATGCTGGCCACCGTGCGCTCAAGCTCTTGGATGAATTGATCTAAAGGGCAAAAGCGCGCCACGTCCAAAGCCAGCACCCAGGCGTTTTGTCGGTGTCTGCGACCGCCGGGCTTGTCGGACAGGTAGTCGGCAATGATCGGGTTCATCATCACCAAGCTCGCCATCATTTCAAACATCAAAGCCAGTCCTGAGCCTTTGGGGCCCGACAT
The DNA here is from genome assembly GCA_903892175.1 of uncultured Burkholderiales bacterium. Classification (GTDB taxonomy): domain Bacteria; phylum Pseudomonadota; class Gammaproteobacteria; order Burkholderiales; family Burkholderiaceae_C; genus Limnohabitans. The sequence goes on from CAITHK010000003.1 coordinate 430, forward strand.
GGGCATGGGGATGGTGGCCTGTTGTGGGTCCGTGGTGGGCTGGCCTTGCGCGTCGAGTGCAAGCCCAGGCGCCAGCGGGGAGTTGAAAATTTTGGCTTGTTTGAGTTGCCCCATAGACACTGCGCCAGAGGCCATGTCCAAAATCATCGGCTCACCGTGAGGGGCGGGCACGGCGATGGACAGCGGGGCAGTGGACACACCGGCTGCGCTGGCTCCGTGGTAAGCCATCAAGGGCAGAGAAGCGGCAAACGCCACACCCACCATGCCTTGGCGTGCCATCTGTTGCGTGAAGTAACCCAGTGCACCGGTGTGGGTGGTGTCGCGCACCATCACCAAACCCAGCCCCACGGCTCGCGCTTTGTCCATGGCCTGGGCGCAAGCCTGCTGCATCGCCACAGCGCCAGCGCTGGCATCGGCCTCCAGCACTTGCACCGCCACCGTGTCTTGCAGCACTTTGAAGGTGGGCTGAGTTTTGATGATGCCCTTGTGCATGAAGTTCAGATAAAAACTCACGCGGCTCAGGCCGTGCGTGTCTATGCCACGCAACTCGGCCCACACCAAGGCTTGGGCCACCGTATCGGCCGCTGAAGGCTGCATGCCGGCGTTGACAAACAGAGCGCTGACAAAAGTTTGCAGCTGCGCTGCGGGCACCAAGATGGGGGAGCTCATAGGGGATGTCAATGGATCAAGTGTATGAAGAGTATGCATGGTCAACGGCGAATCAGCAATGACCCAGGCAGGCTGAAGACGTGTGACCGTGCGTAAGCGGGGGCTCAAGATAATCCATTTGAGCGTCACAATCTGTGGCAATTCAATGAGATGAGGCGCAAACGATGAACAGCACAAAGGAAAGTCTGCATGTGGTCCAAGGGGTGCAACTCGCCCGCCCATTCCAAGTGCGACGCTTAGGCCACTTTGGCATCAATGTGGCCTCGGTGGATCGGGCTTACGCGTTTTATGGACGCTTGTTGGGCTTTGAAATCTCAGACGAACTGGACTTTGGTCCCCGCGTGCCCGATGCACTCAAAGCACAGGTGGGTCCGACGCGCGGCCTCTTCACCCGCCATGGAACGGACCACCATTCCTTTGTGCTGTTTCCGCAAGCGGCGATGGCTGCCAGCAACCCGCACTACAGCAAGTTCCCTCGGCTCAACCTCAATCAAATCACCTGGCAGGTTTCGTCCTTGCGTGAAGTGGTGGATTGCTTTGACTGGTTCCAAGCCCAAGGCCTGCCAGTTTTGCGTTCTGGACGAGATACCCCCGGATCGAACTGGCATTTGTACCCTGTGGACCCTGCGGGGCACATCAACGAGTTGTATTACGGCATCGAACAAATTGGTTGGTCGGGCTACTCCAAGCCCATGTTGATGCATGGCATTCGCTACACCCAGCCGCCTCAAATTCCCCATCGGTCTGAGTTCGCCGAGGTCAACCAAGGTGTCGCGCAAGGTGTCTCGCTCACGCAGGGCTATCGCCGCCACGAACAACCTGAAGAGGTGTTTGATGTAGGTGGAGTATTGCTCGCGCGCCCCTTCAAGATCAGCAAGGTTGGACCCGTTCGCCTGTTTGTCGACGATGTGGCTGCGGTGGTCGATTTTTACCAGCGGGTCATGGGTTTGGCGGTGACCGAGCAAGTTGATGTGCTGGGCCATCTGTGTTGGTTTTTCAGAGCCAACACCGAGCACCATGCACTGGCGATTTATCCGGAAGCTTTGCGGGGTGCGCTGGGTCTACAAACCACCCACAGCCTGTTGGGCTTTGGTGTGCAGTTGGGCAGCTACACGCAGCTGCGGCAAGCGGTCGATTTTTTAGGCCAAGCGGGCATTCATCCGGTCGATTTGCCGCAGGCGCTCTCACCCGGTATGGGCCATCACGTGTGGGTGCAAGACCCGGACGGCAACTTGTTGCAGTTGTATTGGGAGATGGAGCAAATTGGTTGGGACGGCAAGCCGCGTCCTGCGGCGCGGCGTCGTGTGTGGAAAAACAACCCAAGCACTTGGCCCGAAGTCATCGATCCTCAAAGCGACAGCTTCATGGGCGAGGTATTTTTGGGCCCCTTGAATTAACTCACCGACAAAGGCAGGTTCTTGTGCAACCATCCCTTCACCAAGTCAATCACCATGGGGTTGCCTTCGCCCAAAATGAAGTGGTCGGTGTTGGCAAACAAATGCAAGTCGGTCGGTTGGCCAGCATGCGCAAACAAGTCGAGTGATTGTTCGGTGGGGGTGACCGTGTCGTTGGAGGGGTGGATGAGCAGCAGCGGGCGAGGCGCAATCTGACCCACCACCTCGTTGGCTCGGAAGTTGTACATGCTCTCGACTACTTCATAGGGGAATTCCAAAATTGAACCCTGCGCGAGTTGCGTGCGCAAGCCCGGTTGGATCGGTACGATGTCATAGCGTGGCACCATCATCGATTCACCTTGCGCCAAACGCTTGCGGCCTTGGGCCATCATGTCCGAGAATTTTTTCCAAGCCTCGGGGGAGGCGTGTTGTTTACGGAATTTCTTCTCGCCATCGCCCCACCCGCCGGTTGAGATGCACGCGGCGATGCGTGTGTCCACCCCCGCGGCATACACAGCCACGGCCGCGCCAAAGCTGTGGCCCATCACGCCAATGCGGCTGGCATCCACTTCGGGGCGAGTTTGCAAAAAGTCGATCGCCGCTTGGGTGTCTTGCACCTGTTCCAAGCAAATCACCTTGCCGCGCTGGCCCTCGCTCTCGCCGCAGCCGCGCATGTCAAAGCGCAGGGTGATGTAACCCAGTTGCGCAAAGAGTTCGGCTGCCGCTTTGGACATGCCACCACTCTTGTTGCTGCCAAAACCATGCAAGACCACGATGGCGGCTCGTGGGTGCTGGGCAGAAGCCGAAGCAGGCACATGCAGCACGCCAGAAATGTTCAGGCCGCTGGACAAAAAGCTGATGGTGTGTTCCATGTGTGATGTTCTTCAATCGAGTTAGAGCTGCCGCAGTTTACGTGCGCACCTGTGAATGCAAGGCGGTGGTTGTCGCCCCCGCAAATGGGGTTAACCCTGTGGCAAGAGGGGCGCGATGGCGGCTCGGACATCATCGGGGATGGGCATGGACCGGTGGGTGTTTAAGTCGGTGAACACCAGCACTTGTCGCGCCAAGAAACGCACTTCGTCGTGGCATTGGCAGACGTAGTTGAGGGTCAGTGAGCTCTGGCCCACACGCTCGGGCGTGAGGCCCAGACTCACGATGTCCCCCATTCGACTCACGGCTTTGAAATCGCATTCAAGCCGCAAGGTGGGGGTGCCGACGCGACGCACGCCCAACAGGTCGTCGTAGGCAATGCCAAGCCCCTCGGTGAACCAGTCCTCCAGCACGCTGTTGAGCATGATCAGGTACTGTGGGTAAAACACGATGCCCGCGGGGTCGCAATGGCTGAAACGGATGCGAATGGGTTTTTCAAAAAGAGGTTGAGGGTTCATGGTCTGGTTTTATCATGGGCTGCAGCGATGACGCATGCTTTACTTTGGAGACAAGTTTTCAATGCCTACATTTTGGACCGAACGCCGTCGGGGACTGCTCTGCTTGGTGGGCTTGACCGCCGCACTGTGCAGTCATGCCCAAGCTGCATTTCCCAGCAAACCCATCACCTTGGTGGTGCCGACCGCCGCAGGTGGAACCACCGACTTGTCGGCCCGAATGTTGGCGCAGGCCCTGTCGCCCGTGCTTGGGCAGTCCATCGTGGTGGACAACAAAGGCGGTGGCAACGGCAACATTGCAGCCAACCAAGTCAAGCGCGCGCCTGCCGATGGCTACACCTTGCTGATGCAGTACTCGGGCTACCACGTGATCTCACCGCATGTGACCCGTCAAAAACAATGGGACTTGAGCGACTTTCAGGCCGTGGCCAACGTCATTTCGGCGCCCCAAATCATCGTCGTGCGGGCCGATTTGCCGGCCAAAAATTTGGACGAACTGATTGCTTACGCCAAGGCCAATCCTGGCAAGTTGAATTACGCCTCCTCAGGCAACGGATCCTTGCAGCACGTCACCGGCGCGATGCTGGAGCAGCAAGCGGGCATCAAGATGGTACATGTGCCCTACAAAGGCACGGGCCCAGCTTTGCAAGATTTGTTGGCCGCTCAGGTTGACCTGACCTTTGGCACGGCGCCCCCGTTCATACCCCACATCGCCATTGGCAAATTGCGTGTCCTGGCTGTCACCAGCAAAGACCGGCTGTCGAGCTTGCCCCAAGTGCCCACCACCGCCGAGGCGGGCTATCCCAAGGTCAATGCCACGTCGTGGTTTGCCGTGTTTGCGCCGGCTGCCATGCCCAAGCCCGTGGTGGACAAACTCACCGCGGACATCCAACAGGTGGTGCGCAGCGCGGCCTTCGTTCAAAAAGCCCAAGAGCAGGGCGCCACAGCCGACTACCTCAACCCCACACAGCTGAGCGAGCGCGTGAACGCTGAATTCAAAACTTGGCAGTCGGTGGTTCAAAGTTCAAAAATTGAAGCCGAATGAGCGTGCTGCCACAGCACACCCAAGGCTCAGAGTTTGTTTTTCTCCACGCTGCGAACCAGTGGCGTCCAGCGGTCAATTTCTGTTTTGAAAAACGCCAGGAAGGCGTTCGCGTCCAGGGTGCCCGTCTCAATGCCCTCAAAGGCCAACTGGGCTTGAACCGAAGGCGCTTGCAGGCCACGACGAACTTCGGCGTTGATCTTGTCCACCAAGTCCTTGGGCATGCCCGCCGGCCCAGACAGTGAGAACCATGTGGTGGCGTTGAGGTTGGGGTAGCCCGATTCGGCGAAGGTCGGGATCTCTGGGTAAGCGCTCAAGCGTTTGGCCGAGGTCACCGCCAGCGCCCGAATGCGCCCCGATTTGATGTGCGAACTGGCAGACGAGAACGTCACAATGGCGGCCGGAATTTGGTTGCCCATCAAGTCGCCCATGGCGCCCGCGCCGCCCCGGTAGTTCACATGAACCAAGTTGATTTTGGCCGTCTGCGCCAGCAGCTCGCCAATCAAATGTCCGTGGGTGCCCAGACCCGGCGAACCCCAGCTCAAGCCATTGGCTTGGGTGCCGACATATTGGACGAAGCCTTTGACATCTTTGACCGGCAACTCGGCGTTGACCACCAGCACCAGCGGTGGGCCGCCCAGCAGCGCAATGTGGGTGAAATCTTTCAACGGGTCGTACACATGGTTCAGCGTGGCCGGTGCAATCACATGCGAGCCAATGCCCGAAACCACCAAGTTGTAGCCATCGGGTGCCAACTTCACCACCGCTTGTGAACCAATCACGCCGCCCGCACCGGCACGGTTGTCAATCACAAAGGGCTGCTTGAAGACCTTGCTCAGGTGGTTGCTGGCCAAACGGCCCAAGGTGTCGGCGCCGCCTCCTGGCACATAGGGCACCACCAGGCGCACGGATTTGGTGGGCCACTCGTTTTGGGCCCACGAGATGGGTGTGAGCCACACCAGTGCACCCAAGGCCAAAGCCCAGCGGCGAGAAAAATAGAACAAGCGCTTGTCTCCTAAAGGCACAGAGATCACGTCAAACGGGTTTGATGAAAATCTGTTTGTCTCTGACGGACACGGGGTAGGTTTTGAGCGGCGTCATGCAGGGGGGCTCCATGACTTCGCCGGTGCGTATGTTGAACGCTCCGTTGTGGAAATTGCACTCCACCATGTCGCCCAAGATACAGCCCTCAGACAACGATCCGGGGCCATGCGTGCAGGTGTCGTCGGTGACATAGAAGTCTCCCTCGACTTGGAACACCGCCAGCACCAAGCCCTGTGTTTCCACTTTGACCGCTTGGCCTTCGGCCACCTCGTCGGTGCTGCACAGGGCTATCAATTCTTGCGACCCACTCATGTTCTCTCCCATTGACATAAAAACCGTGGGGATGATATCGTTGTTCTTTTTTACAGAACGCCGTTCCTTCATGCGGAACGGCCTGGTCGGAGACCCTTATGCTGAGCCGTGAACAAAATGACATCCTGACCCAAACTGGGCCCGGCACCCCCATGGGCAACTTGTTTCGCCGCTACTGGTTGCCGGCCTTGTTGAGCGAGGAGTTGCCCGGCCCCGATTGCCCGCCCGTGCGCTTGCATTTGCTGTCTGAAAAAATGGTGGCCTTCAAAGACTCCCAAGGGCGTCTGGGTGCGATCGACGAGTTTTGTGCACACCGGGGGGTGTCCTTGTGGTTTGGTCGCAATGAGGATTCAGGCATCCGCTGTCCCTACCACGGTTGGAAATACGATGTGAACGGGCAGTGTGTGGATGTGCCCTCCGAGCCCGCAGAAAGTGGCTATTGCAACAAGGTCAAGCTCAAGTCCTACAAGATGGTCGAGCAAGGTGGCGTGATCTGGATTTACATGGGCCCGCCTGAGCACGAGCCGGCGTTGCCAGCGTATGAGTTTTCGACCGTTCCTGCCGAGCAAAACTATGTGTCCAAGCGCTTGCAAGAAAGCAACTGGTTGCAGGCCTTGGAAGGCGGCATCGATTCGAGCCACGTCTCGTGGCTGCACAGCGCCAGCTTGAACACCGACCCCTTGTTTGTCGGCGCCAAAGGCAACCAGTACAACGCCTCGGACAAAAAGCCCGTGTTTGAAGTGGTTGAGTCCAGCGGAGGGTTGTACGTGGGGGTTCGACGCAATGCCGAAGATGACCAGTACTACTGGCGCATCACACCCTGGGTCATGCCGTGTTTCACCTTGGTCCCGCCTCGGGGTGACCATCCCACCCATGGCCACTTTTGGATCCCGATCGACGACCACAACTGCTGGACGTGGAGCTTGGATTACCACCCCACCCGCGCCTTGAAAGACAGCGAGGTGCAAGCCATGCGCGACGGCAAAGGCATCCACACCCGCAACCTGCCCGGCACCTTCCTGCCGATCCAGAACAAGTCCAACGATTACTTGATGGACCGTGCCAAACAAAAGCAAGGCATCACCTACAGCGGCATCGAAGGGATCGCCATGCAAGACGCTTCCTTGCAAGAGAGCATGGGTCCGATCCAAGACCGCACCAAAGAGAACTTGGTGTCCACCGACAACGGCATCATCATGGCGCGTCATCGCTTGATCAAGGCGGCCAAAGCCTTGGCCGACAAGGGCACGCCCCCACCGGGCATCGCCGCCACCGAGCAACGGGTGCGCTCTGTCGCCATGCTGTTGCCGCGCAACCAGCCCTACAAAGAGGCGGCCAAAGACGCGCTGTTGGCCGAGCCTGGCAAACCGCACGCCTCGGTATGAGCACCACCACACGGGCTGCGGTGGCCATCTCCCCAGGCGTCACGCAGATCCAAGAGCTGGCGCTGCCTGCGGCCTCAGACGATGCGGGCTTGTTGGCGGTCAGCGTCACTGGGGTGTGTGGCAGCGATTGGGCGTATTACCAAAACTTGCCCACCAGCCGAGGTCCTTTGGTGCTCGGCCACGAGACGGTGGGCCATGTGCAGCAGCTGGGGCGTTTGGCCGCGCTCAAGTGGGGCGTGCAAGAGGGCGACTATGTGGTGCTTGAAGAGTACTTGCCCTGCGGACACTGCAGGTATTGCCGCGACGGCGACTTTCGTTTGTGCGACGCTACCGATTGGCGCTTGGGCGGACTGCGTTACGGCGCCACTGGCTTGAATGTCGCGCCCGGTTTGTGGGGCGGTTACAGCCAGCACCAGTTTTTGCACCTCAACACGGTGTTCCACCGGGTTCCGGCCACGGTCAAGCCCGTGCATGCGGCGCTGGCCTTGCCCATCTCCAACGGCATCGAGTGGACGTATTTGCAAGGCGGTGCGGGCCCCGGTCAGTGCGTGGTCATCCAAGGACCGGGCCAGCAAGGCTTGGCTTGTGTGGTGGCCGCCCGCGAGGCCGGGGTCGACAAAATCATCGTCACCGGCTTGTCCACCCCGACCGACCAAGTCCGTCTGCGCATGGCCCAGCAGCTCGGTGCCGACCATGTGATCGACATTGACCACCACGACTTGCTGGAAACCGTGGCCGACCTCACCGGCGGCCTCATGGCCGATTTGGTGATCGACTGCGCCTCAGGCGGAACCGACTCGGTCACCACCGCCATGCAATTGGCACGCAAGCGGGGGCGGGTGATTTTGGGCGGCCAGAAGCGGCAAAAAATCCCACACTTTGACAGTGACATGATCATTGCGCGCTTTTTGAACGTCAAAGGCATGCGCGGCCACAGCTACGAATCGGTGGAGTTGGCGATTGGCCTGATCGCCCACAACCGCCACCACGTGCAAGCCATGAGCACCCATTCGTTTGGGCTCGATCACACCGATCTGGCCTTGCGCTCTCTGGTCGGGCAGGGCGTCGAGGGCGCCATCCACATGACCGTCCATCCGCAGCACGCCCAGTTGCCATGACGCCCTTGAAGGTCGCCACCGGCAAAAGGCTCAGCTCGGTGGAGGCTGCGTTGCGTATCCTCAAAGCGTTTGACGACGAAACCACCAGCCTTGGTGTAACCGAATTGTCCAAACACTTGGGCGTGGCCAAAAGCACGGCGCATCGCTTGGTGAGCACCTTGCAAGCCGAAGGTTTTTTAGAACAAAACCCGCAAGACGCGCGCTACCACCTGGGGCTGACCTTGTTCTCCTTGGGCGCCTTGGTGCGTCGGCGCATGGACATCTCCAGCCAAGCCTTGCCCCACCTGGCCCTGCTGCGCGATCAAACCTCTGAGACGGTTCACCTGTCGGTGCTCGACAAGTCCGACGTCTTGTACCTCTACAACTTGGAGAGCCCGCAAGCCATCCGCATGCGCTCTTATTTGGGCACGCGCAAACCTGCTTTGTCGACCAGCGAAGGTCGTGCCATCTTGGCCTTCAGCCCGCCTGCGGTGGTGCAACTGGCCCTCAAAGCACAACGCCTGGCCCGCACGCAGCACACCTTGACGGCCAGCAGCCATTGGTTGTCGTGCTTGAAGGAGGTGCAAAACAACCGCTGCGCCCTGGACTTGGAAGAGAGCGAGCCCGGCATGGTCGGGCTTGCCGCGCCCATCTTCAATGCCCAAGGTGAGGTGGTCGCTGCTGTGGGCATCGGAGGCCCCGTGCAGCGCCTGAACAAGAAAAATTTGAAAGCCTTCACGCCGATGGTGATGCAGGCGGCCCAAGCCATTTCGGTGCGTCTGGGTTTTTGAGCCACTCGCCATGGTGACCCGCCCCATCCCGGTTTACCTGCTCACGGGCTACTTGGGCAGCGGCAAAACCAGCTTGCTCAACCGCTGGTTGCAAGAGCCCGTCTGGGCCCAAGCGGCGGTGGTGATCAACGAATTCGGACAAGTCGGCTTTGACCAGCAGGTGATCTCAGGCGCGGTGCAATCGGCTCAATTGCTGGGCGGCGCTTGCGTGTGCTGCGAGGGCTTGCCCGCTTTGTCGCAGATGCTGGCCGATGTGTTCTGGGCGCGCCTGCATCGCCAAGTTCCACGGTTTGAACAACTCATCATTGAAACCACCGGCGTGGCCGACCCATTCCCCGTGCTAGAGGCCTTGCGCAGCGATGACTTGTTGTCCCAGCGCTACCGCTTGGGCGGCGTCATCACCACACTCAACGCCAGCCTGGGGCTGGACCTGTTGGCGGCCTCCCGCGACGCCCAAGCCCAAGTGCAAGCGGCCCATGTGGTGGTGCTGACCAAGATGGACTTGGTGGCGGATCACGCGCAGAGCGCTTTGCTGCAGCGCCTTCGCCAGCTCAACCCCCAGGCGGCCTGTGCCACCTCGCACCATGCAAATTTTTCGGCCCAGCAGTTGCTGGCCCTGTTGCCTTCAGAGCTCAGCGTTCATCCCCCGTCTGTCTACCCCAGTCCGGTGCAGGGCCCGCCCCACGCGCACAGCGTGTTCATTCCGATGCAGCAAGCGCTGGAGGCCCCGCGCCTGTTGGCTTGGCTCGCGCTGGGCTTGGCGCAATTCGGCCCCGACCTCTTGCGCATCAAAGGCCATGTGCATGTGACGGACCGCGGCTACACCGCACTGCAGTGGTCTTTGGGCGACAGCCAGCCAGAGCTCTCGATCCCTGCACAACAGCCCCGCCGCAGCGATGCGCCTCCCGCAGGGCTGACCTTCATCACCCGCGCCCCTTTGTCCGCGGCCTGCCAAGCCTGGTTGGCCCAATGGGCCACGGCGTTGCAAGTGCACCGCGCTTGAAGAGGCAGTCCCGCACAATGCCTCCCCAACACACAACCGCAAAGGAAGACACCATGACCGATCGTTTGAAACAAGCCGTGGCCATCATCACCGGCGCCAGCCGAGGCATTGGGCGCGCGATCGCGCAAGCCTATGCCCAAGAAGGCGCCAGCCTGTGCTTGGTGGCGCGCAACCCCGCCTCGCTGGACGAGACGGTGGCCGAATTGGGCTTGCCCGCCGAGCGGGTGATGACCCTCGCTCTGGATGTCACCGACCGAGAGGCCTGCTTTGCAGCCGTTGGCCATGTGCACGCGCGATTCGGTCATGTCGACATCTTGGTCAACAACGCGGGGGTGTATCGGGCCAAATCTTTTTTGGACTACACACCGCAAGATTTCCAAGACTTGTTGGACGTCAATTTGTTTGGCGTCATCCACTTCACCCAAGCCTGCTTGCCCCAGATGCAACAGCGCAAACACGGGCGAATCGTCAACATCGCCTCGACAGCAGGCAAGTGGGGCTCGCGCAACCAGAGCGCGTACAACATCAGCAAACATGCTGTCGTCGGCTTGACCCGCTGCGTCGCTTTGGAGGCCAGCCCCTTTGGGGTGACCGTCAACGCCATTTGTCCCGGCTTTGTACAGACCGATATGCTTGAAGAGCTCAAAGCTCAAGTCGCGCTCAGCTCTGGCGCCTCGGCCGAGGAGTTTGTCAAAGCGGCCCTGGCCCGTGTGCCTCTGGGGCGCATGATGACGCCACAAGAGATTGCTGGCATGGCGGTGTACCTGGGCTCACAGGAGTCCAGCGGCATGACTGGGCAGTCGATCCACATTGACGGCGGCATGGTTTTTTGAGCCAGATCAAGCCATCGCCAAGTAGGGGCAAAAATTCCCCCCCAGGTGTTTGCCAATCTAAATGAAAGCGGTTATCATTTGGAAACTCGCACACCTCTGAACACGCAACCCTGGACCGCCCCACCATGTCACAAGCTCTGCTGATTTGTTTTCGTGAAGGCCTCGAAGCCTTCTTGGTCATCGCCATCGCCACCTTGTATCTGCGCAAAGCCAACAACTTCGGTTTGTTGTCTGCGGTGCGTTGGGGCTTGAGTGTGTCGGTGCTGGGTTGCGCTGTCTTGGGTGTGGTGCTGTCGCAGATTGGCGCCATGTCCTCGGTGTGGGCCGGCGTGATGGCCTTGGTGGCCGCCGCCGCCGTCACGTGGTGTGTGGTGCACATGAGCCAAGCGGGCAAAGGCATGGGCAAGCAGATTGCGAACCGCTTGGATGAGGTCTCTGCCTTGCACGGCGCCAAAGCGTGGTGGTCAATTTTTGCCTTCACCGTGTTCATGGTCAGCCGAGAGGGCATCGAGACCGCCACCATGATTGCCTCTTTGGCGGCCAACGCCGACGCCACCGACATGACGTGGGGCGCCGTGGTGGGTGTGGCCCTGGCCGGTGCCGTGAGTTGGATGTGGGTCAAGTTTGGCCACAAGGTCAACCTCGGTCGTTTCTTTCGTGTCACGTCCTGGTTCATGATGGTCTTTGCCGTTCAGTTGGTGGTCTATGCCTTGCACGAGTTCACCGAAGCGGGCGTGGTGCCGGGTTTAGACAACGCCCTGTGGCATGAATTGACAGAAGACATTGCCGAAGGTTGGATCGCCCAAGTCCTGTCCATCGCTTTGGTGGTCATCCCCACCGCGTGGCTCATCGGTGCGCATCTGTCCGATCAGCGCACGCTCAAACACCGCCCGCTGGTGTGAGCTTGGGCGCCTTCACAGCGCCTGTCTTTCCCTTTTGACTTTTTGGGAGGCCGTGTGTCACGGTTCAGGATGAAACGCGTCTTTTTTCTCTTGTCGTGCATGGTTTGCCTTGGCTTGACCGCCTGCGGTGGCGGTTCAGCAAGTCCTGGCACGACGATGAGCGCGGCAGCCTTGTTGGGTCAGGAGATCTTCAAAGACATCCGCTTGTCAGGCTCCGGGCGCGTGTCCTGCGCCACCTGCCACGACCCCGACTTGGGCCATGCCTCACCCTTTGACACGCCGGTGGCATTGGGCGGCGTCAACCTGGATTTGCCTGGCTTGCGTTTGCCGCCCGCGATTCGGTATTTGCGCTACAACGGCGCTTTCAGCCTGGCTGCCGATGGCTCGGCCCGTGGGGGCTTTTTTTGGGACGGGCGCGTCAACAGCTTGTCCGAGCAAGCCGGTGGCCCGCTGCTCAACGACCATGAAATGGCCAATGCGAGCGTCAACGATGTGGTGCAAAAAATTGTCACCGCGCCCTATGCCGCCAAGTTCAAAGAAGTCTTTGGCGAAGACATTTTCAGCAACGCGGCGGTGGCCTTTGACCGTGTGCGGCAAGCCCTGGCACGTTACCAGCAAGAAGATATTGACTTTGCCTCTTTCTCAAGCAAATTCGATGCTGTCAACGCCGGACGTGCCGCCTTCACCGCGCAAGAGCTGCGCGGCTTAGCCTGGTTCAGCCGGGCAGACAAAGGCAATTGCGCCGCCTGCCACCCCAGCACCCGGCCCGACAACGCGCCTGCGGCTTTGTTCACCGACTTCAGTTACGACAGCTTGGGTGTACCGCGTAACAACGCCATCGTTCGCAACACCGACGCCGCATTTTTCGACATGGGTCTGTGCGGTCCTGTTCGCACCAACTTGAGCGCACGCACCGAGTTGTGTGGGGCCTTCAAAGTGCCCAGCCTGCGCAATGTGGCCTTGCGCAAGCGCTTCTTTCACAACGGCCAGTTCGACAACTTGCGCCAAGCGGTTCGGTTTTATGTCACCCGTGACACCCAAGCCCAGCTGTGGTTTCCCCAAGATCCCTTGGGCAATGTGGACGTTTACAACGATCTGCCCAGCTTGCTGCGTGGCAACGTCAACGTCACCGAGGCCCCATACAACCGCACACGCGGGCAAACCGCCGCGTTGAACGACTCCGAAATCGACGACTTGGTGGCCTTCTTGGGCACCTTGACCGATGGTTTCTTTGCCCCCTGAGGCGCTTTTTTCAAAGGCTCATCCATGTTTCCACTGACCTTCCAACGCGCCTCACTGTCCGCCGTGGCCACTGCCGTTTTGGCGATTTGCAGCCCTGCTCAGGCGCAAACCACCTCTGAGTTGCTGCAAGAGCTGCGTTCGATGCAACACGAGTTGCGCGCGGTGCGGGCTGAACTCGAAGCGCTCAAGCGCCAGCAAACCTCGGCCGACTCGCCCACAGGCGGCAGCACCTTGTCAGCTCAACCGGCCCATCAAACGCCGGGCGTATCCCCAGCGCCAG
>CAITHK010000004.1 GCA_903892175.1 uncultured Burkholderiales bacterium
AGTCAATGCGTCGCCAGCTTCAATCTTGGCCACCACCTCGCTGAGTTCTTGAGCTTGTGCCAACCGAGGCAATGGACCGCCTTTGCGGGGCAGGTAAGTGCTCGATGAGGTCGAGACCCCCAAAGCACCGAAGCGGTCATCACCAGCAAAGTAGAGCATTTCCATCAACGACAAGCGTTTGGGTTTATCGATGAATCGAATGACTTTTTCACCCCAGCGGTCTGGACGTGCGTCATCTACTGCGCCTACAGCGCGGGGCGCATCGGTACTTAATCGCCCAGGTGGCGAGAACTCAATATCCACAAGGGGCAAGTCCTCGCTGAGTGCAAAGCCATCGGCTAGCCAGTCTGCCCCGTAGTGCAGCGAGACGCCTTTGCCGGATGCAACCAGTTTTAACGCACCCACGTAGCGAGGCTCGGTGTCTGCAAGGTACCAAAGGTACAGGTCATCTAAGCGCATGTCAGCCCTTCTTGTTGGAAGTGGCCACACGCATGCGGGTATCCGCTGAAGCTTGCGCACGAGCTTGGCCAAGCTCCACCGCTTGTCGAACATCCAGCTCAAGAGCGCCTAGGTCATGTTCTGGGGAAGCCAAGTTGCCTAGCTCACCATCTCTGCTGATGAGCCACAAAGCCGTGGCAACCACACCGATACTCACTGCGGGGTCACCAGCTTCTAAGCGCTGTAGCGTTGAGAGGCTAACGCCCAATCGCTTTGCCCATGTTCGCAGTGATTCTTTCCTGCGCAAACGGGACACCGCGAGGTCTGCACCCAGCTTTTGGAGTGCACCCAAGGTGGCTGGAGGGAGTTGATTGATGGCTTTGGTGTTTCTTGGCATACCGATATTATGGTGCGGATCGGCATTAATTGTATCGTTATATAGGTACATGTCAAGGCTATGCATGTGTATCAAGCATCACCTAGGGGCTGAGTCATGGTGACCATGGTTGTGAAACGCATCAGAGACTGGGCATTAAATGCACTGCGTCATCGCCATCTGAGTGCGTATCCTTTATGTGTGATGTGTATGGCACAAGGGCGTATCACAGCAGCCACTGAACTGGACCACATCATCGCTTCATGCAACGGGGGCAGCAACACGGACAGTAATTTCTAAGCCTTGTGCCATGACTGTGACCAAGAAAAGACAGCTAAATTCAATTGCTACTTGTTGGCCAGTTTTTGCATTTCATTCCCAAATCTGGGCGTCAATTGGCAGATCGTGAAAGAACATCAAATTGCCTCTTAATTCAGCTGCACCGAATCGCTTTCAATCTTTGCAAGATCAACAGGTGACTGCAGGGAATTCCTAAAAGGCTACGGCACCTTGGGTGATCAATTGTTGCGCCACCCTTTCTCCCAATGCGCTGGCTTTTGCGAGTGCGTCAGGAGCTGATAGGTCTAAGGGGCATTGCTCCTGTGCGTGAATCAGTTCACCTGTCTTGATAAGCGGGTCTCCCCATGCGGCATGAATGGACAGTGTGCCCATTTCTAACGTGGCGTGAGCTGCCAAGGGCATCGAGCAACTTCCACCCATGGTGCGGCTGACGCCTCTTTCTGCATACACCCGCACGGCAGTTGACAGGTGGTTCAAGCGTGACAGTGTGTGTGCAAGGTCTGGGCGATTGGCACAAATCTCTATCCCAATGGCGCCTTGTCCAGCAGCAGGAATCATGGTGTCCAATGAAAAAGCGAGGCGAATTCGCTCTTTCAATCCCAGTCTTTTTAAACCGGCGCTGGCCAGCACAATGCCGTCATATTGACCTTCGTCTAATTTGCGCAGTCGCGTGTCTAGGTTGCCTCGCAACGGTTCAATTTTCAGGTCGGGCCGCAGCGCTTGAATCAGCACGGTTCTTCTCAAGCTAGATGTGCCGACCACCGCACCTGGCGGCAAACTTTCAATGCTCTCGAAATGGGGGGATACCCATGCATCCCTTGGGTCTTCCCGCTCAAGAACGCAGGTCAGCTCAAAGCCATCGGGCAGTTCCATTGGCACATCTTTGAGCGAGTGGACAGCAATGTCTGCTGAACCATCTGCCAAGGCGATTTCCAACTCTTTGATGAACAAGCCCTTGCCGCCTACTTTGCTCAATGGTTGATCCAATATTTGATCGCCCAAGGTGGTCATTCCCAGGAGTGACACTTCATGGCCTTGCGTTTCAAGAAGTTGTTTGACGTGATTGGCTTGCCACAAGGCGAGGCGGCTTTCGCGAGTGGCAATGATGAGTTTGGAGGTCATTCGGGCGGAGTCTAATTAGTTGGAGGACTTCAAGTGCTTGGCGGCATCGATCGCAAAATAAGTCAAGATGCCATCAGCGCCCGCGCGTTTGAAGGCCAGCAGGCTTTCCATCATGACCGCATCATGATTGAGCCAGCCGTTTTGAGCGGCTGCTTTGAGCATGGCATATTCACCCGACACTTGGTAAGCAAATGTGGGAACTTGAAATTCGTCTTTGACACGACGCACGATGTCCAAATAGGGCATGCCCGGTTTGACCATCACCATGTCGGCGCCTTCTGCAATATCGAGTGCCACCTCTCGCAGCGCTTCGTCAGAATTGCCTGGGTCCATTTGGTATGTTTTTTTGTCGCTCTGACCCAGGTTGGCGGACGAGCCAACAGCATCTCGGAATGGACCATAAAAGGAACTGGCATATTTCGCGCTGTAGGCCATGATGCGCGTATGGATGAGACGTTGATCCTCTAACGCTTGCCGTATGCATCCAATTCGGCCATCCATCATGTCGCTGGGGGCAACGATGTCGACCCCTGCTCTGGCATGCGTGAGGGCTTGTTGCGTGAGAACTTTGACGGTCTCGTCGTTCAAGACGTATCCGTTTTCGTCCAACAGACCATCTTGACCATGGCTGGTGTAGGGGTCCAGTGCGATGTCCGTCATGATGCCGAGCATGGGGAAGTGGGTTTTGAGTGTTTCCACCGCATGGGGTATCAACCCCTTGGGGTTTGTCGCTTGCATGCCATCGGGCGTTTTAAGTGGACTGCTGATGACAGGAAACAATGCCATGACAGGAATGCCCAATGTCACGCATTCTTCGGCCACATGCATCAGCAAATCAAGGCTGAGGCGATCTACCCCGGGCATAGAGGCCACGGACTCACGTCTGTGTTGTCCTTCAAGGAGAAATACCGGATAGATCAAATCGTTGACGCTCAAGGCGTGTTCGCGAACCAATCTTCTGCTGAAGTCATCCCGGCGCAAACGCCTTGGGCGACTGAGTGGAAAGGGTGTTGTCATGGTTGATGGAATGGGTAGGTTGAAAACAAAGTGTTCGGGCATTCAAAGAGGTTCAAAGCCAATCACGCCGCACAATGAAGCGCTGCATCAATTCATGCTCTGGCGTTCCTGGCTCTGCTTGCTGTTGGTAGGACCAACTCACCAGGGGCGGCATCGACAGCAAGATTGATTCGGTTCGACCGCCAGACTGCAAACCAAAGTGGGTGCCACGATCCCACACCAAATTGAATTCAACATACCGACCACGTCGATAGAGTTGATGTGCCCGTTCTCGTTCGCCAAAAGGCGTGTGAATTCTTTTCTCCACGATAGGCACATAAGCTTTCAGAAAAGCATCGCCCACGCTTTGCAAAACAGCAAAACTTTTCTCACTGCCGAGTTCTGAAAAGTCATCGAAAAAAATGCCACCGATTCCGCGTTGCTCATTGCGATGCTTCAAGCAGAAATAATCATCGCACCACGCTTTGAAGCGCGGGTACAAATTTGCACCATGAGGCGCCAGTGCATCGTGACAGGTCTGATGAAAATGGATGGCATCTTCCTCAAACCCGTAATAGGGCGTCAAGTCCATGCCTCCGCCAAACCATGCCACGGAGTTCCCATCTGAGGTTTGAGCCGACAACATGCGCACATTCATGTGCACGGTTGGGATGTACGGGTTGCGCGGGTGAAAGACCAAGGACACGCCCATTGCCTCGAAGGGCGCACCCTCTAGCTCGGGCCTGGCGTGGGTGGCTGAAGGCGGAAGTCGCGGGCCTGTGACATGCGACAACCCACATCCCGCGCGTTCGAACACATGCCCATTTTCTAGAATTCGGGTGATGCCTTGACCTTGCAACGGCTCTCCGGGGGGTTTTTCCCAGGTGTCTGACAGAAAGCTGTTCCCATCCATCTGTTCAATGGTTGTTGTGATGCGATCTTGCAATCCGATGAGGTAGTTCTTCACTGAACTTGTATCCATCAATCACCTTCTTTAACGTGAGTTGTGCTGTTGATATTTCAAATGTCTTTTAAGCTTCGGTGAATTTTTTGTATCACTCGCCAGCAGACAAACAAAACGACCGGGGTGCTAAACCCCGCCAAAATTTCAGGCGACACATTCACCCCAGACGCCTGCAAAGCTTTGCCAAGGTAAAGGGTCAAGCTGACCACGTAGTAGGAAATGGCCGCAATTGACAGGCCTTCCACGGTGGTTTGCAGTCTCAACTGCATGGCTTGGCCTTTGGTGAGCTTTTCCAGCAGTTGTTGGTTGTAGTTTTCGGTGGCAATGTCCACCCGCGTGCGCAGCAGGTCGCTGGCCCGTGCAACGCGTTCGGCCAATGCAGACAATCGCAAAGAGGTGGCATTGACGGTTGCCATCGCGGGTGCCAGTCGGCGCTGCATGAATTCACCGACCGTCTGAATGCCTGAGAGCGGCTGTTCGCGCATTTCCGCGATGCGCTGCTGAACAATGGCATCGTAGGCCCGTGCGGCAGAGAATCGGAAACTGTTTTCCGCCGTGGTGCTCTCGACTTGTGCGGCCAAGGCAGCCAGATCGTCAAGCAACAACTCGTCCTTGTTCATTTTTTTCTCAAGGCGATCGTTGATTTCGACCAGTCTCAGTTCGCTTTGCGTGAGCTTTGCAGCCAAGGATTTCGC
>CAITHK010000005.1 GCA_903892175.1 uncultured Burkholderiales bacterium
CGTCGCGGACATTCGCAAAACCTTCCTGGATTTTTTTGCCTCCAAAGGCCATACCGTGGTGGCGTCCAGCCCCTTGGTGCCGGGCAATGACCCCACCTTGATGTTCACCAACTCAGGCATGGTTCAGTTCAAAGACGTGTTCTTGGGCTCTGACAAACGCTCGTACGTGCGTGCTGCGTCGGTGCAGGCGTGCTTGCGGGCCGGTGGCAAACACAATGACCTAGAGAACGTGGGCTACACCGCCCGTCACCACACCTTCTTTGAAATGCTGGGCAACTGGAGCTTTGGCGACTACTTCAAGCGTGAATCTCTCCATTGGGCGTGGGAGTTGTTGACCGAGGTCTACAAGTTGCCCGCAGATCGACTGCTCGCTACCGTGTATCAAGAAGACGACGAGGCCTACGACATTTGGACGAAAGAAATTGGCCTGCCGCCCGAGCGTGTGATCCGCATTGGCGACAACAAGGGCGGCCGTTATAAGAGCGACAACTTCTGGATGATGGCCGACACCGGACCGTGTGGCCCGTGCTCTGAGATCTTTTATGACCACGGCGACCACATTCCCGGCGGACCACCCGGCAGCCCCGACGAAGACGGCGACCGCTTCATAGAAATCTGGAACAACGTGTTCATGCAGTTCAACATGGCCGAAGACGGCTCGGTCACCCGCTTGCCTGCACCGTGTGTGGACACCGGCATGGGCTTGGAGCGCTTGGCCGCCATCTTGCAGCACGTGCACAGCAACTATGAAATCGACATCTTTGACGCGCTCATCAAAGCCGCCTCACGCGAAACGGGCTGCCAAGACCTGGGCCACAAGAGCTTGCGCGTGATTGCCGACCACATCCGTGCCACCGCCTTCTTGGTGAGCGACGGCGTGGTGCCCAGCAACGAAGGGCGTGGCTATGTACAGCGCCGCATCATTCGCCGGGCCATTCGCCACGGGTATTTGCTGGGCCAGAAAAAACCGTTCTTTCACAAGTTGGTGCCTGACTTGGTCCAGCTCATGGGCGCGGCTTACCCCAACCTGGCGTCGCAAGCCGAGCGCATCACCGACGTGTTGCGTGTGGAAGAAGAACGCTTCTTTGAGACGCTTGAAATCGGCATGCAAATTTTGGATGCGGCCTTGGACGGCGATGTCAAAGAGTTGCCCGGAGAAGTGGCTTTCAAGCTGCACGACACTTATGGCTTTCCGCTCGACCTGTCGGCGGACGTGTGTCGTGAGCGTGGCCTGAGCGTCGACGAAGCCGGATTTCACGCTGCGATGGCAAAGCAAAAAAACCAAGCCCGCGCCGCTGGCAAGTTCAAGATGGACAAGGCCTTGGAGTACACGGGGGCAGGCAACACCTTTGTGGGCTACGACGACCTCAAAGCCACGGCTCAAGTGGTGGCGGTGTACCTGGACGGTACCTCGGTGGCCGAACTCAAGCACGGCCAAAGTGGTGTGGTGGTGTTGAACACCACCCCGTTCTACGCCGAGAGCGGCGGCCAGGTGGGTGACGAAGGTGTGTTGGTGAGCGGCTCTGCCCAGTTCGCGGTGGCCGACACCCAAAAAATCAAAGCCGATGTGTTTGGCCACCACGGCACCTTGACCCAAGGCACCTTGGCCGTGGGCGACCATGTTGAGGCCCAGGTGAACACCGCAGCCCGCGCCGCCACCGTGCGCAACCACTCGGCAACACACTTGATGCACAAGGCCTTGCGCGAAGTGCTGGGTGACCATGTGCAGCAAAAAGGCAGCTTGGTGAATGCCGAGCGCACGCGCTTTGACTTTGCCCACAACGCGCCTGTGACGGACGCCCAAGTGCGCGAGATCGAAGCCCGTGTGAACGCCGAAATCTTGGCCAATGCCGCTGCGCTTGCCCGTGTGATGGACATCGAGTCGGCCCAAAAAACCGGCGCCATGATGTTGTTTGGCGAGAAGTACGGCGAGACCGTGCGCGTGCTCGACATCGGCTCCAGTCGCGAGTTGTGCGGTGGCACCCACGTCAAAGCCACGGGCGACATTGGCTTGTTCAAAGTGGTGGGCGAAAGCGGTGTGGCCGCTGGTGTGCGCCGCATCGAAGCGGTGACGGGTCAAAACGCTTTGCACTATTTGCAAACCCTCGAAGACACCGTGGCCCATGCCGCGGGTGCTTTCAAGGTCCCCACGGCTGAGCTCAACCACCGCATCGCCCAGGTGCTGGACCAAGTCAAGGCGCTGGAAAAAGAACTGTCGTCCCTCAAAGGCAAGTTGGCATCGTTCCAGGGCGACGAGTTGATGACCCAAGCGGTGGACGTCAAAGGCGTCAAGGTGTTGGCGGCTAAGCTGGATGGGGCCGATGCCAAGACCTTGCGTGACACCGTGGACAAGCTCAAAGACAAACTCAAGAGCGCGGCCATCGTGCTGGCCTCGGTCGATGGTGACAAGGTGCACCTCAGCGCTGGCGTCACCGCCGACAGCATGGGCCGTGTCAAAGCGGGCGAGCTGGTGAACTTTGTGGCCCAGCAAGTGGGCGGCAAGGGCGGTGGCAAGCCCGACATGGCCATGGCCGGTGGCACCCAACCCGCAGGCGTGGACAAGGCCTTGGCCAGCGTGCAGGCCTGGGTGGCTGAACGTCTTTGATGGGTGACTGGATGCGCTGGCTGCCAGCGGTGCTGCTGGCTTTGAGCTTTCAGCCAGCGCTGGCGCAGTTTGACAAGTCGGCTTGGCCGGCTCACACCGCAACGCCCTTGCTGGAAGTGGTGGACATGCAAGGCAAGGTCTGGTCCAAAGCCGATCTGCTGGGCCACACGGTGGTGTTGAACTTTTGGGCCACCTGGTGTGCACCGTGTAAAGAAGAGTTGCCCACCTTGCAAACCCTGCACGACATCAGCGACAGCAGCACCTTGGTGCTGAGCGTGAATGTGCGTGAGCCTGCGTTGCGTGTGGCACGTTACGTTCAAGCCACCGGACTGACTTTTCCGGTCATGCTCGACCCCAAAGGCGATTTGGCCAAACGCTGGGGTGTGACGGTGTTTCCCACCACGGTGCTGATCGGCCCCGATGGGCAAGCCCGCTGGCGCGTGATGGGCGATGTGGACTGGAGCGGGCGTGACGCGCAGACTTGGCTGACCCAATTGGCGCAAGTTCCTCGCCTTCAGGCACCAGCCTTCGCCCCCAAGCGATAATCCACTCGCTCTTGCGCGGTTGTGCAGAGCGACCTGCCTTCGGGGCATTGGTGCAACAGCGTTTGCTCCTCGTGTGTGCCGACAGGTCTTCATCCTATTTCGGAGATCTCTTCATGACCCCCGTGCGTCGTTCCCTTCTCAAGGGGGCCGCTGCGTTGGCCACCCTTGCCAGTGTGCCCAGCTTTGTGCGTGCCCAAACCTCTCCCACTCCCAGCAGCGAGCGTCGCTTTGCGCCCCAAGCGGGCCAGTGGCGAACTTTCGAGGTGACCACCCGTGTGGACATTGCCGAAGCCAAAGGCAGCACGCGTGTGTGGCTGCCCGTGCCCAGCATCAACTCGGACTGGCAGCGTTCGCTTGAGAGCAGCTTTGCCAGCAACGGCACCTCGCGCATGACCAGCGATGGCGCCGAAGGCGCGCGCATGCTCTACACCGAGTTTTCAAGCACGGTGGGCAAGCCGTTTGTGGAAATCACCAGCCGCGTGCAAACCCAAAACCGCCAAGTCAATTTAGACCAACCGGCAAGTCAAGCCTTCACGCGTGAAGACGCAGGCACCTTGCACCACTACACCCGCGCCACCCGCTTGTTGCCCACCGACGGCATTGTGCGCACCACCGCGCACGCAGCCACCCAAGGTGCCCACACCGATGTGCAAAAAGCCCGCGCCATCTACAACTGGGTGGTGGCCAATGCCTGGCGCGAACCCAAGGTGCGCGGTTGCGGCGAGGGCGACATCAAGGCCATGCTGGAGACCGGCAATCTGGGCGGCAAATGCGCCGACATCAACGCCTTGTTTGTGGGGCTGTGCCGCTCAGTGGGCGTGCCTGCGCGCGATGTGTACGGCATTCGTTTGGTGCCCTCTGCCTTTGGCTACAAAGAGCTGTCGGGTAACCCCGCCAGCTTGAAAGGTGCGCAACACTGCCGCGCCGAGGTGTACCTGCAAGCCCATGGTTGGGTGGCGATGGACCCGGCCGATGTGGCCAAGGTCATGCGCCTTGAAACACCCGAGTGGATCAAACGCACCGACAACCCGGTGGTCAAGCCCGTCTACACCACTTTGTTTGGTGGCTGGGAAGGCAACTGGTTGGGTTGGAACACGGCCCACGATGTGGCGCTGCCAGGCAGCAAAGAAGACCGCTTGGGCTTTTTGATGTACCCGGTGGCAGAGACCGCCGACGGTCGCTTAGACTCTTACGCGCCAGACAGCTTCAATTACCAAATCACCGCCCGCGAAATCGGCGTCTGATACGAATCCTGATTCGCAGCGCTGATGGCGCGTGCTGGATCAGACCGACATGCGCAAGCTTTGCCCGCTGGCGAAGCTGCGCGTCTTGCCCGTGACGGGGTCGGTGAACGACACGCTGCGCGCCAGCAACTGCAGTGGGTGGCTGAAGTCTTCGGGATCCCCGGCGCCACGCAACACCTCTGGGTAGAACTGATCACCCTCAATGGGCAAACCGATTGCTTGCATGTGGATGCGCAGTTGGTGGCGTTTGCCTGTGACGGGCTCTAGGCGGTACAGCGCGCTGTTGCCTTGCACCTTGAGCAGCGACAGCGTGGTCTCGCTGTTGGGTGTGCCCTCTATTTCCTCGGAGCGAAAAAAATGTGTGGTGCAGGCTTCGATGCGGCTGCGCCGTGTCAGTGGCAGCCTCAACTCGGCGCGGTAAGGCGCGACGGCTTCGTACACCTTGTGCACTTGCCGCTCCCGAAACAAGGCTTGGTAAGCGTTGCGGTCTTGTGGGCGCACACACAACAGCACCAGGCCTGCGGTTTCGCGGTCGATGCGGTGCACGGGGCTCAAGGTGTTGATGCCCAGCTGGCGCTTCAAGCGCACCAGCAAACTTTGGCGCACATACTGCCCGCCCGGTGTGACGGGCATGAAGTGGGGCTTGTCGGCCACCACCAAGTGATCGTCTTGAAACACGATGCGCTCTTGCACCGGCAAATCAGGTTCATCGGCAATGTGTCGGTAGTAGAACAAACGGGTGCCGCTGGCATAAGGCTGTTCGGCGTGTACCGCGTGCCCTTGTTCGTCCAGCACTTCGCCGTTGTGCATGCGTGCGGCCCAGGCTTGGCGACTGACCGTGGGCAAGCGCTCGGCCAAAAAGTCCAGCACGGTGGTCCAAGGGCCGACAGACAGGGCCACACAACTGGGGCTCACGCCGTCACGGGTGGGCAGGGTGCGCGCGCTGGGTGGGCGAGCCATGGCGCATCAACCTGTGGCGTCAGACCTTGGTGAACACCAAGTCCCACACGCCGTGGCCGAGTTTGAGGCCACGGTTTTCAAACTTGGTGAGTGGGCGGTAGCTGGGCTTGGGGGCAAAGCCACTGGGATCGGTGGCCGTGTTTTTCAGCAAAGGTTCTGCGCTCACCACTTGCAGCATTTGTTCGGCATAGGGTTCCCAGTCGGTGGCCAAGTGCAAGTAACCACCGGGCTTGATGTGGTGGGCCAGTCGGTTCACAAACGGGCTTTGGATCAAGCGGCGTTTGTGGTGGCGACTTTTGTGCCAGGGGTCAGGGAAGAAAATGTGCACGCCGTCCAAGCTGTTGTCGCCCAGCATGTGGTCCATCACCTCTATCGCATCATGTTGCACGATGCGGATGTTGCCAATGCCTTCTTCGCCGCAGCGCTTGAGCAAGGCACCCACACCTGGCGCATGCACTTCGCAGCACAAAAAATTGTCATCAGGTCGGGTCTGTGCAATTTTGGCGGTGGCGTCGCCCATGCCAAAACCAATCTCCAAAATCAGCGGTGCAGCGAGGCCAAACAGGGCGGCGGCTTCAATCCGTTCAGGTTGGTAGGGCACCAAAAATTGTGGACCGAATTGATCGAAGGCACGGGTTTGACCGGGCCCCATACGCCCTGCACGCAACACATAGGTTTTGATGACGCGCATGAACGGGGCGTCGGGTTTTGTCGCGTCTGAGGTCGTGGGCGTATCGGCGGTGGTCATGGATGCGAAATCTAAAAATAGATGGTGATTATCGTGGGCTAGGGCTGGGCAAATGGTTTCTGTGCTGTCGAGACAATTTCATTGTGTTGTCCCCTGCGGGGTATTCCCTAGGCAGTCAAATTCAAAGACATGCTGGCTCTTAAAGGGAAAGCTAATATTCACTAAAAGATCAAGACGCAAATCATCAGCCGCCGATGGCGACCAACTGGCAAAATGAAACGCAGTAGCTCATACAAGGACGCACATGAAGTCAAAAAATACACTGTCTGAAAAGGCCTTGCAGACTTTAGAGGCCAGCATTCCCAAAATGGCGCAGGCGGCTTTTTCGCAGGCACATTTGAATGCACTCGCCGTAAGCGGCAAGGTATTGCAAGCTACCAATGGCCAGTTGGTGGAGCTCAGCGCAGAGGGCTCAGTGCGTTTTATCAAGACGATTGCACCGCCGTTTAAGGTACAAGCTGGGGTCAAACGTATGCGCAAGGCCACCCGTTCATGAGCGGCGATAAGCCGCGTCTGCGCATGTTCGCTGGCCCGAATGGGTCTGGCAAAAGCACACTCAAAGATGTATGCCTGAGGGCTTGTTGGGCGTTTACGTCAATGCCGATGAAATTGAAAAATTTATACGAGCCAATGGCTATCTTTCGCTGACTGATTTTTCAGTCGAGGCCTCGCCCGTAGAGTTGAGAGATTTTTTGGCGCATTCCACTTTGCTGCAAGCGCAGAGCTTGCAGACCGATGCCAAGCGTATGGTGCTGCGAGAAGGTTGAGTGGTCTTCCATGATTTATTTGTCAATTCTTACCATGCATCGGTACTGGCAGACTTTGTTCGCCACAAGCTTTTGAGTGACGGGACTTCGTTCACTTTCGAGACGGTCATGTCATCACAAGATAAGGTGGCGTTTTTGTGCAAAGCGCAGAAGTCAGGTTTTCGCACTTATCTGTATTTTGTGGCGACAGAAGACCCCGAAATCAATGTGTCGCGAGTGCAGCACCGAGTGGCTACGGGCGGGCACTCTGTGCCCCGAGAAAAAATCATCAGCCGATATGCCCGTTCCTTGGCCCTGCTCAGCCAGGCGGTGGCTTGCTCAGACCGAGCGTATGTGTTTGACAATTCGGGGGAAGATAAGGTGTGGCTTGCCGAGGTCACGGATGGTTGCGAACTGGAAATGAAAACTGATATAGCTGCGCATTGGTTCAAAGCAGCTTTGTGGGATGCTTTTGAAGACGACGATAGTGACTGATTAAAAGAGTTTTCAAAGTGAGCTCTGCATTGACGCGTGGTGCTTTTACGTGATGAGTTTTGTGTATGCAGGAAATTTCTGAATTTTTAAACCGTTACCGGTTGGCGTCAGTCGTACCAGTTGATTCGTACCTCGCAAGGCTGGCGGGTGTTGTCATCGACGATTCATAAAGATTGACCCATTGGGCCAATGCTTCTTCAAGCCTAGCCCCGCTATGGGGCAGACTTAGCACGTGTGCTGCTGCATTCAAGGCCACCAGTGGATCGTGCAATTGCAAAGCCTGCGCCCCGTTTTGCTTACTCAACTTTTCACCGTTCTCGCCCAGCACCAACGGCGTGTGCAGGTAGCTGGGCGTGGGCAAACCCAAGGCGTGTTGCAGCACGATTTGGCGGGCGGTGTTGTCGGTGAGGTCTGCGCCACGCACG
This sequence comes from uncultured Burkholderiales bacterium, assembly GCA_903892175.1. Taxonomy (GTDB): domain Bacteria; phylum Pseudomonadota; class Gammaproteobacteria; order Burkholderiales; family Burkholderiaceae_C; genus Limnohabitans. The sequence continues at coordinate 7,769 of CAITHK010000005.1, forward strand.
ATGTGGGTGATGCCTTGTGCGCCGTCGTCCACCACCACGGCAAGTTGGTAGGCCCACAGGCCGTCGGCGCGGCGCAGCACGAAGTCACCCACCTCTTGCACCACGTCTTGCTGTTGAGGGCCGAGGGCACGGTCATGCCAAGCCAAAGGCAAAGCGAGTTGCAAGTCGTCGATCACACGCTGCACATTCAAGCGCCAGGCGCGTGGTGCTTTGCCGTTCAGGCCCAGGCGACAGGTGCCAGGGTAAACCGCTGCGCTGTGTCGTGCGCGAGCGTGGCCCAGTGCCGCTTGCGCGTCTTCAATGTCTTTGCGTGAACAGCCACAGGGGTAGGCCCAGCCTTGGGCCATGAAGTGGTTCAGCGCCGCTTGGTAGGCATCGTGGCGAGTGGATTGCCAGAGCACCTGCCCATCGGGCACCAAGCCGCAACGCGCAAGCTGTTGCAAGATGAGTTGATCGACGCCCGGCACGCACCGTGGCGTGTCCACGTCTTCGATGCGCACCAACCATTTGCCGCCATGGGCACGCGCATCCAGCCAACTGGCCAGGGCAGCAACGAGCGAGCCCGCATGCAGCGGGCCCGTGGGAGAGGGAGCAAACCGACCGGTGTAGGGCAATTACAAACGGTGCGCCGATTGGCACACGGTCAAAGCCAGTTCCAGACCCGACACAAACGCGTCTTCGACGCGGTGACCCAGGTGCCAGTCACCGCAGGTACCCAGGCCTGTGCCTGCGTGGTACTGGTAAGGCGCGCCCAAGGGCGTCAAGGTTTGGGCATAGCGCCACAGGTGCACTTCGGCATGGCTGGGTTCTGCGCGTATGCCGGTGAGTTCAGAGAACGCGCGCAACAGCTTGGCTTGCACGCGGGGGGCATCGTCCTCGACATGTTCTTGCGACCAAGTGGCGCTGGCTTGCACCGTCCAGCGCTCGATCTTGCCGCGCTTGGGCTTGGACGACTCGCGTGCCAACCAAGCCACGCGGTGGTGGGTGCTGCGTGCGGCGTTCCATTGAGGCCCGAGGTGGGGCAAGTTGGGTTGGCTGGCGTTGGGGAAGGCCAGCATCAGGGTCCAGCATGGGGCCACTTGGACGTCGACCATGGCGTCGATGAAGCGGGTTTTGGTGACTGCACTGCCTGAATTGCGCAGCAGCTGTTCGGCCTGTACCGAGGGCATGGCCAGCAGCACGCGGTCGTAGCCACTGTGTTTTTCCAGCACTTCTTTGCCGCTCTTGGTGTTGAGGCTGTGGACCGTCCACTGGCCTTTGGCATTGCGTTCTAAGCGCTGCACTTGGTTTTGAAAATGCAAGGCTTTGCCCAAGGGCTGGGCCCAGTGACGCACCAAGGCGTTCATGCCGGGGCTGGCCACAAAGTGGGCTTCTTTGGTGGGGCGTGCCGCTTCGAAGACGTGGCCGAGCGGGTCCAGCACCCGCACGGCGTTGGCGCTCCAAGGGCGGCAAATGTCTGTGGTACCCGGCACGGTTTGCAGTGCCAGCGAGAACCGAGCGTCACGCACGGTGAAGTACTGCGTGCCGTGGTCAAAGCTGCCAAATGCGCTGTCACGGGTGGACATGCGTCCGCCCGCGCCGTGGCTTTTTTCAAACACATGCACCTGGTGACCTGCTTGGGTCAGGGTGCGTGCGGCGGTGATGCCGGCCATGCCGGCGCCGATGATGGCGATGTGAAGTGTCATAGCTGCACTCTACACGCTGCGAGGGGCTTTGGGACGTCGGGGGTTCACCAACAAGGCTGCCCGGGTGGTGGGGCTCTTGAGCTGCTTGAGCCACCACTGCAAGGCGCGGCCCCCGCGTTCGCCTTCGCTGCCATCTGGAATGCGCCAAGCGTAGCTGAGTTGGGCCTCTCGACGTGGGCGTTCAACCTCGCGCACGAGCAAGCGTCCTGCGTCGATCAGGGGATGGACCCAAGGCTCGGGCACAAAGCCCACGCCCAGGCCGCGCACCTGGGCGTCGATCTTGGCGGCCATGCTGGGCACCGTGAACACATCTTGACCCGGCAAAAGTCCAATGGTCATGCCGCTGCCGCGTTGCACCGAGTCGGCCACGGCCACGGCGCGGTGTTGGCGAATCAAACTGTCGCTCAAGGGTTCAGGGGCTTGGGCCAGCGGGTGCTGGGGGCACATGGCAAACACAAAGCGCATGGGGCCCAGCGCATGGCTGTGGATGCCAGCTGCCGTGCCGCTGCCGTCGGGGGTGCCCGGGATGCCCAAGGCCAGATCCGCTTGCCCACTGGTGAGAGCCTGCAAGGTGCCGGTGAGCGTCTCCTCGCGCAGTTTGAGTCGGGTCGGCGGTGAAAGCGCCAAGAAGGCTTCGCACAGTTCCATCACGGTCACGTGGTCCACGATGCTGTCAACGGCAATGGTGAACTGGCTCTCCCAACCCGTGGCCACACGGCGCACGCGGTTGGCGATGGCGTCCATGTCGGCCAGCAGTCGCTCGCCCTCGCGCAAGAGCTCGTGGCCTGCGGCGGTCAGCTTGGCGTGGCGTGAGCTGCGGTCAAACAAGAGCACATCCAGTGCGTCTTCGATTTGGCGCACGCGGTAGGTCAGGGCGCTGGGCACCAGGCCCAGCCCCCGAGCTGCAGCGGCAAAGCTGCCTGCCTTTTCGATCGCGTGCAACATGCTGAGGGAGTCGGGGGTGAGGACGTCACGGGGAGAGGGCATGGAGGATTGATCATTCAAATAATTTGAATGATGCCATCAAAAGACCAGCACCGCCGCCAACCTTGCTCCCCCTACAGTTCATTCCACAGGAGAAATCAAGACATGCTGACCCTTCGTAAATCACAAGATCGCGGCTACGCCGACCATGGCTGGTTGCGTTCGTTCCACAGTTTTTCATTCGCCAACTACCACGACCCCGAGTTCATGGGTTGGGGTAATTTGCGGGTCATCAATGAAGACCGCATTGCCCCGGGTACCGGCTTTGGCACCCATGGTCACCGCGACATGGAAATCATCAGCTACGTCCTCAGCGGTGAGTTGGCGCACAAAGACAACATGGGCAATGTGAAGGGCATTCCGCCGGGCGACGTACAGCGCATGAGCGCTGGCAGCGGTGTGATGCACAGCGAGTTCAACCACGCGCCAGAGCAAACCACCCACTTCTTTCAAATTTGGATCGAGCCCAATGTGCGCGGCATTGAGCCCAGCTACGAACAACACACGGTGCCGCCTGCCAGCAAGCGCGGGGCCTTGAGTCGCATTGCCGGCCCAGTAGACGCACTGGTCAAAATCCATGCGGATGCAGCGTTGTATGCCGGCTTGTTGGATGGCGCTGAAAGTGCAACGCTGGAGTTGGCGCCGCATCGCAAAGGCTACGTCCATGTGGTGCGTGGCAGCGTGCAGGTCAATGGCGTGGCCTTGAACGCAGGAGACGCCGCCTTGTTGGATGGCGAACCCACCATCCACCTGACTCAGGCTTCAGATGCCGAGGTGTTGGTCTTTGATTTGGCACCTTGACGGTTTTTTACTTCACTTGAGTTTTATCAATTTAAGGAAATTTCGCATGAACAACGTTCTCAATCTCTTCGGTCGTTTGCTGGTTGCCGCTTTGTTTTTGCCCGCAGGTTTGTCCAAGCTTGGCGGTTTTGAAGGCATCGTCGGCTACATCGCTTCAGCGGGATTGCCTTTGCCCCAAGTGGGCGCTGCATTGGCCATCGTGGTGGAAATTGTGGGTTCGGTGGCGCTGATTGTGGGTTTTCAAACCCGCATCGCAGCAGCAGTTCTGGCGTTGTTCACCTTGGTGGCAACAGTGATCTTTCATGCATTCTGGGGCGCAGCGCCTGAGCAAGCCTATGTGCAGCAATTGATGTTCTTCAAGAACATTGCTGTGGTGGGTGGCTTGTTGTTGTTGGTTTCGACCGGTGCAGGCGCTCTGAGCCTGGACGGCAAAAAGGCCGCTGAGTAATCGGTACAACTCCCAAATTTTCTTTTCGTTTTATCACTCTGACTAAGGACTTTCTCATGACCAAAACTGTTGTTGTTTTCCATTCCGGCTACGGCCACACCCAACGTGTGGCTCAATTTGTGGCCGAAGGTGCGAAGGCTGACCTCATCACCATCGACGCCGATGGCAACCTGAGCGATGCCGACTGGGCTGTGGTGGATGCCGCCGACGCCATCATTTTTGGCTCGCCCACTTACATGGGCATGGCTTCTTGGCAATTCAAAAAGTTTGCCGATGCCACCTCCAAGCGTTGGTTCACGGGCGCATGGAAAGACAAAGTCGCAGGCGGCTTCACCATCTCGGCCAGCCCAAGTGGCGACAAGCTGTCGACCATCCAGTACTTCATCACCTTGGCCATGCAAAACGGCATGATTTGGGTGGGTCAACCCGCCATGAATGACGGCACCATCAACCGCATCGGCTCCAACTCGGGTCTGATGGCGCAAGTGGGCCCCACCAGCCCGGCTGCAGACATTCCTCAGGGCGACTTGGACACGGCCAAAGCCTATGGCGAGCGCGTGGCCCAAGTGGCAGCCAAATTGCACGCCTGAGTTTTTTGAAGGACAGCCCCCACGTTGCATAGGCGTGTGGGGCTTTGGGCTTTTGCTGTGTTCGCACACAGGCGTTAGCATGGTCCTATGAAAATCATCCAACTCCTCCCTTGGGCCGATTGGTTGGCACTCGGTTTTTTTGTCGTGGTGTGGTCCATCTACGCCTTGTCTGCAAAGCATTGGAGCGACGGTCAAACGTCGATCTTGGCGCTGACCAACCGCTACCGCCATCTGTGGATGCTGCAGGCCACAGGGCGCGATCCACGCATGCTCGACGGCATCATCACCCAAAGTCTGTCTGCTACGCCTTCGTTTTTTTGCTCCACCACCATATTGATTTTGGGGGGCTTGTTTGCGTTGCTCGGTACCACCGACAAAGCGGCCGAGTTGGTGCGCGAAATCCCATTTGCTGAGCAAACACCGAGCTTGGTGTTTGAATTCAAGATCTTGGTCTTGGTGGTGATTTTTGTGTATGCGTTTTTCCGCTTCTCGTGGTCGATGCGTCAGTACACGTTCGTGTCCTTGCTGATTGGCTCTATGCCGCCCGCCAAAGATTTTGCGCAAGGGCTAGCCGATCCGGCGGTATTTGCCCACCGGGCGGCTTCGATGACCGGCTTGGCCGCAGAAACCTTCAATGGTGGTTTGCGCGCCTATTACTTTTCATTTGCCGCCATGGGTTGGTTTTTTTCGCCACTGATTTTTGTGCTGGCCACTTTGCTGGTGGCTGCGGTCTTGTACACCCGCGAGTTCCGTTCGGACGTTGTGCACCTGTTGCAAGAGTGACGATGCTGTGGTGCTATGGGTGGGTGGCGCTCAAGTCGGGGGCCAAGGCCTCCCGCTCATCGAACACAAAGCAGCCCCCGCGGTAATGTGCATCGCCCACTTCTTCAAAGTATTTCAAGATTCCGCCCTCCAGTTGATACACATGGGCCAAGCCAGCTTCACGCATGTAGATGGCAGCTTTCTCGCAGCGTATACCCCCGGTACAAAAACTGATCACGGTTTTGTCTTGCAGTGATTCTTTGTGCGCTTGCACGGCGTGGGGAAAGTCCGTGAACTTGTTCAACCCCCAATTGATCGTGCCTTCAAAGGTGCCATGGTCGATTTCAAATTGGTTGCGGGTGTCCAAGGTGACGACTGGGCGTCCGTCGTCGTCGTGTCCCTGGTCAAGCCAGCGCTTGGCAGTGGCGGGAGAGACAGCGGGTGCGCGTCCCGTTGCGGGGCGAATGCTGGGGTGGTTCATGCGGATGATCTCGCGCTTGACCTTGACCAACATTTTTTTAAACGGCTGTGTCGCTGACCAACTCTCTTTGGGTTGAAGGTCGCTCAGGCGTGGGTCTTGCCGCAGCCAGTCCACAAAGCCACGCACGCTTTCAGCTGAGCCCGCCAAAAAGAAGTTGATGCCTTCTTCGGCAATCAGCACGGTGCCTTTGAGTTGACGCGCCAGCGCTTGGTCCAGGCAAGGTTGGCGCAAGTCAGCTGCATCGGGCAGGGCGACAAACTTGTAGCAAGAAATGTTCAAAATCGTATTCACCCGGTGATTTTAAAGACGCCGCTGAGACGCTTGAATCCAGTTTCAATCCCTACAATCTGGCGCATGTTTGTTCACCTGCGCCTTCACACCGAGTTTTCTGTCGTTGATGGAACCAACCGCATCGACGAGATTGTGAAAGCCGCTGCCGCTGACGAACAGCCCGCGCTGGCCATCACCGACCTCAACAACCTGTACGGTGCCATCAAGTTTTACAAAGAAACGCGTGGCAAAGGCGTCAAGCCTGTGGTGGGGGCCGAGATTTTTCTGGAAAGCCTGACCCAAGACGCGGCACAGACCTCGCGCATGATCTTGCTGGTGCAAAACCACCAGGGTTATTTGAATCTGTGTGAATTGATCAGCCGAGGCTGGACGCAAAACGTCATCAAGGCGGTGGGTGTCATCAAGCTGGAATGGCTCAAGGAGCTGTCGCAAGGTTTGATTGCTTTGTCGGGTGCCCAGGCGGGTGCTTTGGGGCAGGCCTTGGTGCAAGGCGACACCACGCGCGCCAGCGAGTTGGCTTTGCAGTTGGCCGGTATTTTTCCGCACCGCTTTTATGTGGAGTTGCAACGCGCCGGGCGGCCCGAAGATGAAGCCCATGTGTTGGCCGCGGTGCAGTTGGCTGCGCGCCTGAGCTTGCCGGTGGTGGCCACGCATCCGGTGCAGTTCACCTTGCCAGACGACTACGAGGCCCATGAGGCCCGGGTGTGTATTTCGGAGGGCGAGATTTTGGGCAACCAGCGCCGTGTGCGACGTTTCACCCGGGATCAGTACTTCAAGTCATCGGCTGAAATGCAGGCCTTGTTTGCCGATGTGCCCTCGGCCTTGGTCAACACGGTGGAGATCGCGCGCCGCTGCAACCTCACGCTGTCTCTGGGCAAACCCCAGCTCCCCAATTACCCCACGCCCAACGGCATGCCGATCGACGAGTATTTCCGGTTTGCCTCGCACGAAGGGCTGGAAGAACGCTTGGCCCATCTGTACCCTGATGTGGCTGTGCGAGACAAAGAGCGCCCGCGTTATGTGGAACGTTTGGAGTTTGAAATTGGCACGATTTTGAAGATGGGCTTTCCGGGCTACTTTTTGATCGTGGGCGACTTCATCAACTGGGCCAAGAAAAACGCTTGCCCGGTGGGGCCGGGTCGTGGATCTGGCGCGGGCTCGTTGGTGGCCTATGCACTCAAGATCACCGACCTGGACCCGCTGCAATACAACCTGCTGTTTGAGCGGTTTTTGAACCCTGAGCGGGTGTCGATGCCCGACTTTGACATTGACTTTTGCCAGACCAACCGCGACCGCGTGATCGATTACGTCAAAGACAAGTACGGTCGTGACGCGGTGAGCCAAATCGCCACCTTCGGCACCATGGCCGCACGTGCGGCCATCCGTGACGTGGGTCGTGTGCTGGACATGAGCTACACCTTTTGCGATGGCATCAGCAAACTCATCCCCAACAAGCCAGGCCAGCACATCACGATTGCAGGCGCCATTGAGGCCGAACCCATCTTGGCCGAACGGCTGGACAAAGAAGACGAAGTCAAAACCTTGCTGGCGCTGGCCCAAAAGCTCGAAGGCATGACGCGCAACGTGGGCATGCACGCCGGGGGCGTGTTGATTGCGCCGGGCAAACTGACCGACTTTTGTCCGCTGTACCAACAGCCTGGCAGCGGCTCGGCGGTGAGCCAGTACGACAAAGATGACGTCGAAGCCGCTGGCTTGGTGAAGTTCGACTTTTTGGGGCTGGCCACGCTCACGATTTTGGAGATTGCGCGCGACTTCATCGTCCAGCGCCACAAAGGCCAAGAGAATTTCGCGTTTGAGAACATTCCACTCAACGATGCGGCCACCTACCGCTTGCTCCAAGACGGCAAAACCGAAGCCGTGTTTCAGTTTGAAAGTCGCGGCATGCAAGGCATGTTGCGCGACGCGCGTCCGACACGCTTGGAAGACTTGATCGCGCTCAACGCCTTGTACCGTCCGGGCCCGATGGACTTGATTCCCAGCTTTGTGGCGCGCAAGCACGGACGTGAAGAGATTGAGTACCCGCATCCCTTGGTGTCAGAGATGTTGTCTGAGACCTACGGCATCATGGTCTATCAAGAACAGGTGATGCAGACGGCGCAGATTTTGGGCGGTTATTCACTCGGCGGCGCAGACTTGTTGCGTCGTGCCATGGGCAAAAAGAAGGCCGAAGAGATGGCCGAGCACCGCGAAATTTTTCGCGCAGGTGCGGCCAAGAACAACATCCCGCAAGAAAAAGCCGACGAAATTTTTGACTTGATGGAGAAGTTCGCGGGCTATGGCTTCAACAAGTCACACGCTGCGGCATATTCCTTGCTGGCCTATCACACGGGCTGGCTCAAGGTGCATTACACGGCCGAGTTTTTCTGCGCCAACATGACGGTGGAGATGGACGACACCGACAAGCTCAAGGTCTTGTTTGAAGATGCGCAGAAGATGGGCTTGTCGTTCGAGTCGCCCGATGTGAACCGTGGCGCATACCGGTTTGAGCCGATTTCTGACAAAGTGATTCGCTATGGCCTGGGGGCCATCAAGGGATCGGGCCAGCAAGCGATTGAGGCCATCGTGGCTGCGCGCGAAGCGGAAGGGCCTTTCACCAGCTTGTTTGATTTTTGCCGCCGCGTGGACCGCAGCCGCTTGAACAAGCGCACGGTGGAGGCCTTGATCAAAGCCGGTGCGTTTGACAACTTGCAGCTCAACCGTGCCGCGTTGTTGGCCAGCGTGGAACGCGCGTTTGACTTTGCCAGCGCCAGCGAGGCCAATGCGAACCAAGGTGGCTTGTTTGACATGATGGGGGAAGACGCCCATGGCTCAAGCACACAAGAGCCTGAATTGGTAGAGACCATGCCTTGGGGCGTCAAAGAACGTTTGACGCACGAAAAAGTGGCTTTGGGTTTTTACATTTCAGGCCACTTGTTTGACGAGGTGGAGCGCGAGGTGCGCCAGTTCGTCAAGCAGCGCGTTGAAAACTTGATGGATTCTCGTGAGCCGCAGTTGTTGGCGGGCATTGTGAGTGACATGCGGGTCATCAACGGGCAACGCGGCAAGTTGGCCATTTTCAAGCTCGACGACAAGTCTGCCGTGATCGAGGCCACTGCCGATGAAGCCACCATCAACACCTACCGCAACACCTTGAAAGACGATGAGTTGGTGATTGTGATGGGCAAGGCCACGCCCGATCGTTTCTCGGGTGGCTTGCGCTTTTCAATCACCCAGGTGTGGGACTTAGGCCAAGCCCGTTGCCGTTTTGGCAAATACCTGCGCGTGTTGGTCAACGGCAGTGCCCCTGATATTGCCCGTTTGTTGCGTGACCATCCCGCCAAGGTCGAGCCCTCAGAACAAGGTGAGTTGGTGCGCGGCATGGGTGTACGCTTGCGGCTGTTGCGCGAGGGCGCTAAGGCAGAGATACAACTTGGCGACAACGCCAAATTTTTCCCCAGCGATGCGGCATTGGCCAGCTGGATGGCTCAGGCCCACCAGGGCCAAGCCCAAATCGTTTACGAGTGACACCTATGTGGACCATTCCAACTCTGATGACCCTGACCCGCATCGTGGCGATACCGCTGATCGTGGGTTTGTTTTATTTGCCCATGGACAAGGCAGACCAAAACCTATGGGCCACGGTGATGTTTGTGGTGTTTGCGTTGACCGATTGGTTGGACGGCTACCTGGCACGCAAGCTCAACCAAACCTCTGCCTTTGGCGCTTTCTTAGACCCCGTGGCCGACAAGTTTTTGGTCTGTGCCAGTTTGCTGGTGCTGGTTCACCTGGGGCGCGCCGATGTGTTGGTGGCCTTGATCATCATCGGTCGTGAGATTGCCATTTCGGCCTTGCGAGAGTGGATGGCGCAAATTGGGGCGTCCCGCAGTGTGGCAGTGCATGTGTTGGGCAAGCTCAAGACGACGGTGCAGATGGTGGCGATTCCGTTTTTGCTGTTCGATGGCATGCTGTTTGGCGTCATCGACACGGCGCTGTGGGGCTTGGTGTTGATTTGGATTGCCGGCGTGTTGACCGTTTGGTCGATGGTGTATTACCTGCAAAAAGCCTGGCCCGACATCTTGCAGCACGCCAAATAAACCATGACCGACGAACGCAATGCCGCTTGGCTGCGTGCCATGCCCTGGGTGTTTGTGGTCATCTGGAGCACCGGCTTTATCGTGGCCCGTTATGGCATGCCCAATTCGCCACCGTTTACTTTTTTGGCCTGGCGCTACTTTTTTTCAATCACCTGTTTTTTGATGTGGATTCGTTTCAGCCGTGTCCAATGGCCGCAAGGCCGAATGCAATGGGTTCACCTGGCTGTCACTGGCGTGTTCATGCATGCGGGCTATTTAGGGGGCGTGTGGGCTGCGGTCAAAGTGGGAATGGGTTCAGGACTGTCTGCCTTGATCGTTGGGCTACAACCCGTGTTGACGGCGGTATGGTTGTCTTCTCGGGGCGGTCATGTGTCGCGTCGTCAATGGTTGGGTTTGTTGTTGGGCTTCATGGGCTTGGCGTTGGTGTTGGCGCGCAAGTTCGATGGCGGGGTGGAGGTGAGCGCTTGGAGCGTGACCATGGCCACCATGGCCTTGTTGTCGATCACCACCGGGACCTTGTATCAAAAACATTTCGTCACACCGTGTGATGTGCGCAGTGCCAACACTGTTCAGTTGGCGGCGGCGCTGTGTGTCACGCTTCCCTTGGCTGGGTTAGAGACCGAGGCCGCGCTATGGAATGTCGAGATGATGGGCGCGATGGCCTGGTCGGTCGTGGGCTTGACGCTGGGGGGCAGCTCTTTGCTTTACATGTTGATTCAACGCGGTGCCGCGGCTGCAGTGACGAGCTTGATGTACTTGGTGCCGCCCACCACGGCGGTGATCGCTTGGTTTTTGTTTGACGAAGCAATCACCTTCGTGACAATCGCCGGTATTGCGTTGACCGCGTTGGGTGTGAGTTTGGTGGTACGTCCACCTAAAATTGCGGCTTGATTTTTAAAGGTTCAAGATGAGTCAAAAACGAATTGCAGTCATTGCGGGCGACGGCATTGGCAAAGAAGTGATGCCCGAAGGTTTGCGCGTGATGGATGCTGCTGCGCGCAAATTTGGTCTCGATTTGAAGTTTGACCATTTCGATTTTTCAAGCTGGGACTATTGCGAAAAGCACGGCCAGATGTTGCCCGATAATTGGAAAGACCAAATCGGCGGCCACGACGCCATTTACTTTGGTGCGGTGGGGTGGCCAGAAAAAATTGCGGACCATGTGTCGCTTTGGGGCTCGTTGCTGCTGTTTCGTCGCGAGTTTGACCAGTACATCAACTTGCGCCCCGCACGCTTGATGCCAGGCATCATCGCGCCAGTGGTGCGACGCGATGGCAGTCCACGCCAGCCGGGTGAGATTGACATGTACATCGTGCGTGAGAACACCGAGGGTGAATACTCCAGCATTGGTGGGCGCATGTACCCTGGCACCGAGCGTGAGATCGTGATGCAAGAGACGGTGATGTCACGCATTGGTGTGGACCGTGTGTTGAAGTTTGCTTTTGAGTTGGCGCAAAGCCGTCCTAAAAAGCATTTGACGAGTGCCACCAAATCCAACGGCATTGCGATCACCATGCCTTACTGGGATGAGCGTGTGGTGGAGATGGCCAAGGGCTACCCTGGCATCAACGTCGACAAATTCCACATCGACATCTTGACCGCACACTTTGTGCAGCGCCCAGACTTCTTTGATGTGGTGGTGGCCAGCAATTTGTTTGGCGACATCTTGAGTGACTTGGGTCCTGCTTGCACCGGCACCATCGGCATTGCACCGAGCGCCAACTTGAACCCTGAAGGCAAGTTTCCATCTTTGTTTGAGCCCGTGCATGGATCGGCGCCTGACATCGCTGGCAAAGGCTTGGCCAATCCGATTGGTCAAATTTGGTGTGGTGCCATGATGTTGGAGTTTTTAGGTCACAAAGAAGCACACGATGCAGTGCTGGCTGCGATTGAAAAAGTACTAGATCCAAAGAGCGGAGCACCTAAAACGCCTGACATTGGAGGCACCGCTTCAACCACCGATGTGGGCAAAGCTATTGCGGAAGTTTTGTGAGCTCTATGTCATTTGGAAATTGATCAATTCAATTTAAAAAACGACTAGAATTCCCTGCCACGTTGCGATGCCGGGTGTTTGTCTGATCGACAGTCACCCAGGCCATGGCTCTAATGCCAAGACCAGCGTCACTGTTACCGCAGACAATTCTCAAGGACCCATCTGTGTCGTTCTTGGGATGCAAGAGCTGTAAATTTTGATCAACATCACATCTCATTGAGAGGGGTTTTTTGTGAATAAGACTGAACTGATTGA
>CAITHK010000006.1 GCA_903892175.1 uncultured Burkholderiales bacterium
ATGACCAATGGCTATGACGAAAGAGACAAGGACGAGCTGGTATTTCACTCACGTGCCCAGCACCCTTTCAAGACCATAAGTCAGACAAAAAGTGCGTTATCGGGTCAAAAGCGTGGTTTTTAGGCAGAAAACATAGTGCTTTTTTGAACCGGATTCGCGGTCACGACAGGCATAGCGCAAATGGTTTGTAGGTGCCCTGTTGACGCCGACCGAAAACTGACCACCTAAACCCCCAAGTGCCGACTCAAAATTGACCAGGGTGTTCAACTGGCCTGCTGAATATTTCAGCAGGAGAGCAAGAAGGTGATCACCATGGAAATGATAGGCAAGGTCAGGCGCATGAAGATGCGCGAGCAACTCTCCAACAGCGAGATCGCAAAGCGCACGGGACTGTCGCGCAACACCGTTTAAAAATGGCTCAAGGCCCCGGGCGATGAGATCCCCAAATACCGAAGGCAAAGCGGGTTTACCAAACTCAGCGAGTTTGAGCAGGTGTTGGTGCAGGCGCTCAAAGCGGATGCACACCGGCCCAAACACGCCCGCAGAAGTGCTCGGGCGCTGTTTGCGCAGCTGCAGGCTAAGGGTTATCGGGGTGGCTACAGCCGCTTGACGGATTTCATTCGCGCCTGGCGAGATCAAGCCGGGCAAGCCGCATCCAAGGCTTTTGTGCCGATGAGTTTTGAATTTGGCGAGGCGTTTCAGTTTGACTGGAGCGAGGAAGGGTTGGTCGTTGGCGGGGTGTACCACCACATGCAGGTGTCGCACTTCAAGCTGTGTGCCAGTCGGGCCTTCTGGGTGGTGGCTTACCCCAGCCAGGGGCACGAGATGCTGTTTGATGCGCACACCCGCAGCTTTGCGGCGTTGGGCGGTGTGGCCCGGCGCGGCATTTACGACAACATGAAGACGGCGGTGGACAAGGTCAAGAAGGGCAAAGGGCGGATTGTCAACGCACGCTTTAATGCGATGTGCAGCCACTATCTATTTGATCCGGACTTTTGCAACGTGGCCTCCGGTTGGGAGAAGGGTGTGGTGGAGAAGAACGTGCAAGACAGCCGTAGACGCATCTGGATTGAAGCGGGCACAAGGCGGTTCGGGTCATTCCCAGAGCTTAATGCGTGGTTGGCTGAGCGCTGTCGTTCTCTGTGGGAGGAGACAGCGCACCCTGAGCACAGGCAGTTCACGATTGCAGAGATGCTGGATTTGGAGCGTGAGCACCTGATGAGCATGCCCGAGCCGTTTGATGGGTATGTAGAGAATCCGGGCCGGGTCAGCAGCACTTGTTTGGTCTCGGTGGCCCGCAACAGATATTCGGTGCCGTGCGAGTGGGCGGGCCAGATGGTGAGCACCCGGCTGTATCCGAGTCGGGTGGATGTAGTGGCCCAAGACGCCATTGTGGCCAGTCACACACGGCTGACGAATCGGGGGCAAACCAGCTTCGACTGGCAGCATTACATCGAGCTGGTGCAGTGCAAGCCGGGAGCGCTGAGAAACGGCACGCCGTTTCTGGATTTACCGCCGCCGCTACTCATGCTGCGACAGTCATTGCTGCGCCATCCCGGTGG
>CAITHK010000007.1 GCA_903892175.1 uncultured Burkholderiales bacterium
CAAGCAGAAGACGGCATACGCGATGTTGTGCCGTGACTGGAGTTCAGACGTGTGCTCTTCCGATCTGCCAACGCATGCAAGACTTGGCACTTGAGCAAGGCGTGCCTTACGAGCCCGACCGTGAAGACAACAAACATCGCTTGAACATGGGCGTTTTCCCGCTGGGTGCGCGCATCATTCCCAATCCGTACAACAAAATCCCGGGTTTTAGCTGCCAAGGCGCAGGCGAGGGTGCCGTGCATTTCGTGCCCGGATTTCCTGTGATGGCTTGGCCGATGATGGCTTGGGTGCTCGATACCCACTATGCGCATTGGTTTCAACGCGGTGCGTGGGTTGAAAAATCTGTGATTGTGTTTGGCGCGATGGAGTCCACTCTCACGCCGCTGATGGAAGAACTCGAAGCCAAGTTTGCTGGCGTCAAAGTGTTCAGCTTGCCCAGCGTGGATCATCCGCAATATGGACGACACATTGAGCTCGGCGTCAAAGGCCATCCTGATGTGGTGGATGCGGCGTATTTCGCTTTGAAAGCAGGCCTAGCTACTTTTGATGCCCGCTTGGGCGCTGAATTGGTGCGAAATTGAGTTTGCACATTATTGGTGCAATATACTTGTGGTTTTGCACCAAAATGGAATTCTTCGGGTTTGGACTTTTTGTCACGAAAAGTCCAACTTGTTGCAGATGTGGCACTAAGTAGAGGCAAAATAAGCGGTTTGATGAAGCGTTAAAACCAGTTTTCGTGCTGCTTCAAATTGGCACAAAAACTGCATAGCTGTCACATCGAAATTTTTTAACCCAACCCCTCCCAGGAGAACTTGATGGCCAAGACCGTCGCAGACGTGATGAAGATGGTGAAAGACAACGAAGTCAAATTCGTTGATTTCCGTTTCACAGACACCCGTGGTAAAGAACAGCACGTGAGCGTGCCTGTCTCTGCTTTCAGCGAAGACAAATTCACCGAAGGCCATGCCTTTGACGGTTCTTCCATTGCGGGTTGGAAAGGCATTGAAGCCTCTGACATGTTGTTGATGCCTGATGCCATGTCGGCTTTCATCGACCCCTTCTTCCAAGAATCAACCTTGGTGTTGTCTTGCGACGTGTTGGAGCCCGGTGACGGCAAAGCCTACGACCGCGACCCACGTTCTATCGCCAAACGCGCTGAAGCGTATTTGAAAGCCTCTGGCTTGGGCGACACTGCGTACTTCGGTCCAGAACCCGAATTCTTCTTGTTCGACGATGTGCGTTGGGGCAACGAAATGTCCGGCGCCTTCTTCAAAATCGACGACTACGAAGCACCTTGGAACACAGGCAAAGTCATCGAAGGCGGCAACAAAGGCCACCGTCCCACCGTCAAAGGCGGCTACTTCCCCGTGCCTCCCGTTGACAGCACCCAAGACATGCGCGCAGAAATGTCCGCCATCTTGGAAGAAATGGGCATTCCCGTTGAAGTGTTCCACCACGAAGTGGCGGGCGCTGGTCAAAACGAAATCGGCACCAAGTTCTCGACTTTGGTGGAACGCGCTGACTGGACACAAAAACTGAAATATGTGGTCTGGAACGTGGCCAATGCCTACGGCAAAACTGCCAC
>CAITHK010000008.1 GCA_903892175.1 uncultured Burkholderiales bacterium
GCATCAACCGCCTGACGACTTTGAGCAAGACAATTTCTGACTAGCATCGAGCTGTATAACCCCATCAGCAACCAGGGCCCCTCACGGGTCCCTAACTATTGGTGGCGGCGTGAGCACCACAATCAGTCGCCAGAATCCACCGCCAATTTACGCCGCCAAATTTATACGGATTTAGACCACCGCTAACAAAAGTATAATTTAGCCCATGCAACGGCTCCAAGCCTTTAAATATGAACTCATGCCCAACGGAGAACAGGTGCGCGATATGGGCCGCTACGCAGGGTCGTGTCGGTTCGTCTACAACAAGGCGCTTGCCCTGCAAAAAACCAACCACGAGGCAGGTGGCAAGTTCGTTGGGTATGTGGCAATGGCAAACCTTCTTCCTGAGTGGAAAAGGGAATTCCCTTGGCTCAAAGAGTCCCCCTCGCAAGCCTTGCAACATGCGCTCAAAAACTTGGAGCGTGCGTATAAAAACTTCTTTGAAAAACGCGCAGACTTCCCCCGCTTCAAACGCAAAGGCACGGGAGAAGGTTTGCGGTTTCCGCAAGGCTTTGAAATAGACCAAGCCAACGGACGTATCAAGCTGCCCAAATTGGGTTGGATGCGGTATCGCAACAGCCGAGACATTCTTGGAATTCCCAAGAACATCACCATCAGCCAATCCAGAGGCAAGTGGTACGCCAGTATCCAGACCGAGCGCGAGGTCGAACAGCGCATTCCTAACGCCACCAGTGCAATCGGTATCGACATGGGTATTACCCGTTTCGCTACGTTGAGCGATGGCAGCTTTGTGGCTCCGCTCAACAGTTTCAAAAAGCACGAAGTAAGGCTCAAGCGCTACCAGCGAGCCATGAGCCGCAAAGTCAAATTCAGCAAGAACTGGCAAAAAGCCAAAAGGAGAGTGCAAAACATCCACGCCCGCATTGGCAATGCCAGGCGCGACTTCCTGCATAAGAGCACGACCACCATCAGTAAAAACCACGCGATGGTGGCGATCGAGGACTTGCAGGTTCGGAATATGTCCAAGTCGAGCAAAGGAAATGCCGAGAAGGCGGGGGAAAACGTAGCGCAGAAGTCTGGGCTGAACAGGGCCATTCTCGATCAGGGCTGGTTCGAGTTCAGGCGACAACTGGAATACAAGCTCAACTGGAATGGCGGGATACTCGTTCCAGTCCCTGCGCACCACACGAGCCAGACGTGTCCCGCTTGTGGGCATGTGGCAACTGAGAATAGGCAGACACAAGCCAAGTTCGAGTGTGTGGACTGTGGACACACCGACAACGCCGATGTCGTCGGCGCGATGAATGTATTGGCGCGGGGACACCGCGTTGCAGCCTGTGGAGAGGAAGGCTCTGGCCTTGCGCGTAAGCGTAAGACGAAACCAGCCTCTGTGAAGCAGGAACCCACCGAAGCGACTATGCGTGAGGCAACTCATGTGTAGCACCGTAGGAATCCCCTGCTTTTAGGCGGGGGAGGATGCCAATGATGCGCTGCTGTCCGTCAAACCGCGCCGTGTGACTCCACATACAAAGCGTAAACCGAATGGCTGCTGGTCATGTAGAGGCGGTTGCGCTTGGGGCCGCCAAAGGCCAAGTTGGCGCAACGCTCGGGCAGTTGGATGAAGCCTATGGCTTTGCCTTGTGGGTTGAACACCATCACACCGTCCAAGTCCTCAGACTTGCCTTTGAGGCCAAAGACTTTGCGCAAGCCCATGTCAGTGGGCTCGGCTTGGAGTGCACCGTTGCTGCCCCAGCCGCACCACAGATTGCCATCGCGGTCGACCTTGAAGCCATCCAAAGCGCCTTGGTCAGCAGCATCAATGAGTTTGGTTTTGTTGGACACACTGCCATCGACATTCACATCAAAGCTCCAAATGCTGCGGTTGGGCGTGCCCTTCCACTCCACCACATAGAGCTTTTTCTCGTCGGGCGAGAAGGCCAAACCATTGGGGTTGACGAGTTCTGTGATCACCGCTGTGAGCTTGCCATCGGTGCCAATGCGGTAGACGTTGGTGGTGGCTTGCTCGGGCTTGGCACGCGAACCTTCCCATTCGCCATTGATGCCAAACAAGGGGTCGGTGAACCAAATGCTGTCGTCTGACTTGACCACGATGTCGTTGGGCGCATTCAAGCGCTTGCCTTCAAAGCTGTCGGCCAACACGGTGATCTTGCCATTGAGTTCGGTGCGCGTGACACGGCGTGTCACCGAGTGCTCGCAGGTGATGAGGCGACCTTGTCGATCGATCGCGTTGCCGTTGGCATAGTTGGCTTTGTCGCGGTAGACGCTGGTTTTTCCCGTGGCTTCATCAAACTTCATGATGCGGTTGTTCGGAATGTCGCTGA
Organism: uncultured Burkholderiales bacterium; assembly: GCA_903892175.1. Taxonomy (GTDB): domain Bacteria; phylum Pseudomonadota; class Gammaproteobacteria; order Burkholderiales; family Burkholderiaceae_C; genus Limnohabitans. The sequence continues at coordinate 2,343 of CAITHK010000008.1, forward strand.
ACAACAAATAGCCGCCCTTGGCGTGGTACGCCGGGCCTTCGGCCCAACGCATGCCCGTGGCCACCTGTTCAACCGTGCTGCTGTAGATGCGGTACTTGGCAAAGCTCGGATCCAAAATTTGCACCGCAGGGTCGGGGTAACGTTGATTGGCTCGAAAGGCAAAAGACTGTGCGCCCGCAGCGGCGCTCAGCGCTGTCAAGCCGCTGCCTGCCGCCATCTTGAGCCATTGGCGGCGTTGCGTGGAAGTGTTGTTTTGCTTGTGTTGTCTCCTGGGATGAATGTTCTCTGTGTCGCGGCAACCGGCCGAACGGTTTTTAAACAGCGTCGCTGACTTGGTGCGCCGCCATCAGTTCTAAAGCCTTGACCAAGGCCGAGTGGTCCATTTGCCCCCAGCCGTTGGCTGCACACGCTTGCATGAGCTGTGCGGCAGACGCGGTTTGCGGCAAGGACACCCCCATGGACTTGGCACCGTTAAGGGCCAGCCCTAAATCTTTCTGGTGCAAGGCGATGCGAAAACCCGGGTCAAAGGTGCGCTTGATCATGCGCTCGCCATGCACTTCCAAAATTCGGCTGGCCGCAAAACCACCCATCAAGGCCGAGCGCACTTTGGCGGGGTCTGCCCCTGCTTTGCTGGCAAACAGCAAGGCCTCGCCCACCGCCGCGATGTTCAAAGCCACGATGATTTGGTTGGCCACTTTGGTGGTTTGGCCATCGCCGTTGCCACCCACCAAGGTGATGTTTTTGCCCATCAACTCGAAGAGGGGTTTCACGGTGTCAAACGTCGCTTGTGCGCCACCCACCATGATGGTCAGGCTGGCGGCTTTGGCACCCACTTCACCGCCAGAGACGGGCGCATCCAAGTACTCACAGCCCAAGGCATTGATCTGTTGTGCAAACTGCTTGGTGTCCATGGGCGAGATGGAGCTCATGTCCACCACGATCTTGCCGGCACTCAAGCCCTCGCTCACGCCATTTGGGCCAAACAACACGCTCTGCACATCGGGCGTGTCGGGCAGCATCAAAAAGATGATGTCGGCGGCACGCGCCACGTCGGCGTTGGTGGCGCACACGGTGGCGGCGCTCAACACCGCAGGCACTTGGCTGCGGGTGCGCACATACAGGTCGTGTGGGGCGTTGAGCAGGTGTTGCGCCATGGGCGTGCCCATGATGCCCAGGCCGATGAATCCAATTTTCATGAGAGGTCCTTTGTGTTTTAAAAATGAGGTTCTAAAAATCAGCGCACCATGCAGGGCCGTTTGTGGTCAAACGTCCAACCGGGGATGAGGTATTGCATGGCCATGGCATCGTCACGCGCGCCCAAGCCGTGCTGCAAATACAGCTGGTGCGCGGCTTCGACCTTGGCCATGTCCAGCTGCACGCCCAAGCCAGGCTGGGTGGGCACTTGCACATGGCCGCCGATGATTTGCAGGGGCTCTTGCGTGAGGCCCTGACCGTCTTGCCAAATCCAGTGGGTGTCGATGGCGGTCACCTTGCCCGGCGCCGCTGCCGCCACATGGGTGAACATGGCCAAAGACACGTCGAAGTGGTTGTTGGAGTGCGAGCCCCAGGTCAAGCCCCAGTCACGGCAGGTTTGGGCAACACGCACCGAGCCAGCCATGGTCCAAAAATGCGGGTCGGCCAGCGGAATGTCCACGCTTTGCAATGAGAGCGAATGGGTCAGCTGTCGCCAGTCGGTGGCCACCATGTTGGTGGCCGTGGGCAAACCGGTGGCTCGGCGAAACTCGGCCATCACCTCGCGCCCACTGAAGCCCTCTTCGGCACCACACGGGTCTTCGGCATAGGCCACCACACCGTGCAGGTCGCGCATCAGGCGCACCGCGTCTTTGAGCAGCCAGCCCCCGTTGGGGTCAAGCGTGACACGTGCCTGCGCAAAGCGTTCGTGCAGGGCACGCACGGCCTCAATTTCTGCCTCCCCCGCCAGCACACCGCCTTTGAGCTTGAAGTCGTTGAAGCCATATTTGGCATGCGCCGCCTCGGCCAGGCGCACCACCGATTCGGGCGTCATGGCTTCTTCGTTGCGCAAGCGAAACCACGCATCGTCTGCGTCTTGTTCGCTGCGGTAAGGCAAGTCGGTGCGGGTACGGTCGCCAATGAAAAACAAATAACCTAACATCTCCACCGAGCTGCGCTGCTGGCCTTCGCCCAAGAGCGCCGCCACCGGCACGTTGAGGTGCTGGCCCAGCAGATCGAGCAAAGCCGACTCCACCGCGGTGACGGCGTGGATGGTGGTGCGCAGGTCAAAGGTTTGCAGGCCACGTCCGCCCGAGTCGCGGTCGGCAAAACGCGCGTGCATGCGGTTGAGCACGGCTTGCACCTGGCCCAGGCTTTGGCCGACCATCAGCTCGGCAGCGTCCTCCAAGGTGGCGCGGATTTTTTCGCCGCCGGGCACTTCACCAATGCCGGTGCGTCCCGCACTGTCGGTGAGGATGAGCAGGTTGCGGGTGAAAAACGCACCGTGCGCACCCGAGAGGTTGAGCAGCATGCTGTCATGCCCGGCCACGGGGATGACGCGCAGTTGGGTGATGATGGGCGTGGTGTGGGTCATGGGTGTGAGGCGCTTTGATTCATGGGCTTTGATTCAGTCCGCTTTGATGTTGCGGGCTTCGATGAGTTTTTTCCAACGGGCAAATTCAGCGGCTTGGTACGCGCTGAATTGCTCGGGCGTGGTGGCCACAATTTCAAAGCCGAGTTCGAGCAATTTGGGTTTGACCTGCGGGTCGTTCAAGGCCGCCAAGATGGCGGCGTGCAGCTTGACTTTGAGGTCATTGGGCAGGCCTCGTGGGCCTGCAATGGCTTGCCACGAATACACATTGGCGTCTTTGATGCCCAGCTCTTCCAGCGTGGGTACCGCAGGCAGCAGCGGCGAGCGCTTGGCACTGGTGATGGACAGCGCACGCAACTTGCCCGCCAAGATTTGCGGCATGGCGGTGTTGAGGTTCATGAACGAGGCGTCCACTTGCCCACCCAGCAAATCGGTCATCACCGGGCCGCCCCCTTTGTAGGGCACGTGCACACCCGTGGTGCCAGTTTGCAACCAAAACAATTCGGCGGTGAGGTGGTCGCTGCTGCCGTTGCCCGAAGAGGCAAACGTCATCTTATCGGGGTTGGCTTTGGCAAAGGCCAGCACCTGCGCCATGGTTTTGTGCGGCGAGTTGGCGGGCACCACCAGCACATTGGGCGCTTGCACGGCCACGCTGATGGGGTCGAGGTCTTTCAGCGCGTCGTAGGGCACTTTGCTGAGCAAGTGCGGGGCAATCACAAACGGCCCGAGGGACGACACCAACAGCGTGTGCCCATCGGCCGGTGCACGCGCCACAAAGCCTGTGCCAATGGTGCCTGTGGCACCGGCTTTGTTGTCGACGATGAAGGTGCCACCAAACTTTTCTTGCAGCTTGGGCGCCAAGGTGCGGGCAATCAAATCGGTGGAACCACCGGGGGGAAAAGGCACCACCAGGGTCACGGGTTTGTCAGGCCAGGCGTGGGCCGAGCAAGCCAAGCTCAAGGTAGCGGCGGCCAAGAGCCAACGCAACAGGCGTGTATGTGTCATCTCAACTCCAAAGTGAGGTGTCAGTCCGTAGCACCACGGGTGTTGGTGTACAGCGCATACAGCGAATGGCTGCTCGCCATGAACAGGCGGTTGTGTTTGGCACCGCCAAAGCACAGGTTGGCGCAACGCTCGGGCAAGTGAATATGGCCTATGGCCGTGCCATCGGGGGTGAACACGCGCACACCGTCAAGCGCAGCGGCATCGGCACCCACAGAGCCATCGCTGCCCCAGCCACACCAGATGTGACCCGTGGCGTCGACCGCAATGCCGTCGAGTGCGCCCGGCCCTTGGGCATCGATGACCAAGCGCTTGGCACTCAAGGTGCCGTCGGTGGCCACGTCATAGCCCCACACCTGGCGGTGTGGTTGGGCGCGGCTCTCCACCACATACAACAGCGACTCATCGGGCGAAAACGCCAAACCGTTGGGGCCTTGCAGATCGGTCAACACCTGCTGCAAGACGCCGCTGTGTGGGTCGATGCGGTACACCGCATGCGGCAGCTCTGCGGGGGCGGCATCGCCCTCCCAATCACCACCGATGCCAAACGGCGGGTCGGTGAACCACACCGCGCCGTTGCGTTGGCACACGATGTCGTTAGGCGAGTTAAGCCGCTTGCCGTCAAATCGATCGGCCAACACGGTGACGCTGCCGTTGTATTCGGTGCGTGTGACGCGGCGCGTTTGGTGCTCACAGGAGAGCAAGCGCCCGAGGTGGTCACGGGCCAAGCCGTTAGCGTTGTGCGAGGGCGCGCGAAACTCACTCACAAAACCAGACGCATCGTCCCAGCGCAAGATGCGGTTGTTGGGAATGTCCGACAGCAGCAGATAGCGCCCATCGCCAAACCACACCGGCCCTTCGGCCCAACGCAGACCGCTGGCAAGTTGCTCCACGCTGCTGCTGAACAAACGCAACTTTAGAAAGCGCCGGTCCAGCACCTCGATGCTGGGGTCTGGGTAGCGCGGCTGGGTTTGGAAGGGGATGTGCGGGCCAGTCGTCATAGCGGCTTATTTCAAAATCAGGTTGGGCAGCCACATGGAGAACGCGGGCACGTAAGTGACCAACATCAATGCGGCTATGAGGCCGCCATAGAACGGCCAAATGGTTTTCATCACCGTGCCCACCGACACGCCACCGATGGTGCAGCCCACAAACTGGGTGGTGCCCACGGGCGGGGTGTTGAGCCCCAGGGCGCAGTTGATCAACATGACGATGCCAAATTGCTCGGTGCTCATGCCCATTTGTTGGCAGATGGGCAAGAAGATGGGGGTGCAAATCAAAATGGTGGCGGCCATGTCCAAGAAGGTGCCCAGCACAAACAAGATGATGTTCACGCACAAGAAGATGACCCACGGTGTGGTGCTGAAACCCGAGAGCATGTTGCCCGTCAACTCGGCCACGCCGTACAAGCCAATCAGGTAACCAAACATCGAGCTGATGCCAATCAGCAGCAGCACAGCGCCGGTGCTTTTGACGGCTTTGGCCGCAGCCTTGAGCAGCTGCTCACGGGTGAGACGCTTGTAGACCACCGCCGCCAAGAACAAAGCCCAGACCACCGCCACCGAAGCCGACTCGGTGGCGGTGAACGCGCCCGACAAAATGCCCGCAATGATGATGACCACCACCAGCAAACCCGGCAGCGACTGCAAGAACGAATGGCCCACCACCGCCCAACCTGGGAAGGTGCCTGCGGGGTAGCCACGCTTCACGGCCACAGCATAGGCCGCCACCAAGTTGCAAATGGTCAACACAATGGCGGGCACGATGCCGGCCAAGATCAGGGCCGCAATGCTCACCTTGCCGCTGGCGGCCAAGGTGAAGATGATGAGGTTGTGGCTGGTCGGCATCAAGGCCCCCACCAAGGAGGCATGGGTGGTGACGTTGACCGCGTAGTCGGCGTCATAGCCCTCTTTTTTCATTTGCGGAATCAGCACCGCCCCCATGGCCGACACATCGGCCACTGGCGAGCCCGACACACCGCCAAACAAGGTGCAGGCCAGCACATTGCTCATGCCCAGGCCACCGCGCACATGGCCCGCGAGCGACTTGGCGAAGTCCACGATCTTGTCGGCAATGCCGCCGTACATCATGATCTCACCGGCAAAAATGAAAAACGGAATGGCCAAGAACGAAAACGGATTCATGCCCGAAATCATTTGCTGAAAGCCCACCGCCAAGGGCAGCCCCTCGTACAGCAAGGTGGCCAGTGAAGACAAACCAATCGAGAAAGCCACAGGCACGCCGAGCAAGAGCAGCAGCGTGAAGCTCACGCACAGAATCGTCAGTGCCATGAGGGCTCCACTTCTTCACCACGCACCAGCGCGATGATGTGCTCCAAAGAGAACAACACAATCAAGCCACCGGCCATGGCAGGCGGCGCGTATTTGAATGCCTCAGACAAACCCAAGGTTGGGATTTTGTAATCCCACACGCTGTGCGCCAGCAAGCCGCAGTTGTAGGCCATGACCACACCAAACACCAACACCAAGGCGTGGATCATCAACTCCATCTTGAGCCGAATGCCCTCAGGCACCAACACCAGCAGTGACTCCAACCCAATGTGCCCCGCGTCGCGCACCCCCACGGCCATGCCCAGCATGGTCACGTAGAGCACCAACAACACCGCACCACTCTCGGCCCAGGTGGGTGTGTCGTTGAACACGTAGCGCCCAATCACTTGGTACAGCACGGCGGCAATCAGCAGCATCAAGCCTGTGACGCCGACCTGCAAGCACAGCCGCGCCAAGGCGGCACAAAAGCGGGTGTAAGTCGACATTTACTTGACGGCGTTGATGCGCTTGACCATGTCTTGCAACTTGGGATCTTTCAAGAACTTGTCGTACACAGGTTTCATTGCGCCTTGGAAGCTGGCTTTGTCTACGTCGATGATTTCAGCGCCACCGGCTTTGACGATGGCCAAGGATTTGGTTTCACGCTCGTCCCACAGCTTGCGCATGTAGATCACCGACTCTTTGGCAGCGGCACGGATTTGCTTTTGCTCTTCAGCTGACAAGGTGTCCCATACTTTTTTGGAGAACAACAGAATTTCGGGCGCCATCGAGTGCTCGGTCTTGTTGTAATACTTGGCCACTTCGAAGTGGCGTGAGCTTTCGTAGCTGGGGTAGTTGTTTTCAGCCGCGTCGACCAAGCCGGTTTTGAGGGCGGTGTAGACCTCGCCATAAGGCATGGGCGTGGCGTTGGCGCCCATGGCTTCGAGCAAGGACACCCACAAGTCGCTTTGCTGCACGCGCACTTTCAAACCCTTGGCATCGGCCAAGGTTTTGATGGGTTTTTTCACGGTGTAGATGGAGCGTGCGCCCGAGTCGTAGAACGCCAAGCCCACGAAACCTTGGGGCTCGCAGTCTTTCAAAATTTCTTCGCCAATCGCGCCGTCCAGCACCTTGCGCATGTGCTCGGTGGAACGGAACAAGAACGGCATGGTGGGCACCATGGTGGCCGCACAGATGTTGTTCATGGGTGCCACGTTGACGCGGGTCATGGCCAGCGCGCCGAGTTTGGTTTGCTCGATGGTGTCTTTTTCTTGACCCAAAGCAGATTTGGAAAACACCTTGATGGTGAGCTTGCCGTTGGTGGCTTTGCTGAGCTCTTCGCCCATGTGGCGCACGGCCTGCACCGTGGGGTAGTCGTCAGGGTGAATGTCTGACGAGCGGAATTCGGTGGCTTGCGCCGTCAGGGCGAACACTGAGGCTGTGGCGACGAAGGTCTTGAGGAAGTTCAAACGTGTAGGCATTGTTGTCTCCTGGCTTGGTTGAGTTGTTTAAAAAGGTCCGGCTTTGACAAAACCACCGCCTTGGTAAATCACGGCGGGGTCGGTGAGATCGAGAATGGGTTGGTTGGCCTCTGCCGCAGCGCGGAAAGGCTCTGAGCTGTCTTGTGGTCGGTAGCCGATGTGCTTGGCCGCGGTGTTGTCCCACCACACGTGGTGGTTGTCAGACATGCCGTAGATCACGCTGTAGCCGACCACGGGCGAGCTGAGGCTGGCCACGACCAAGCGCTCCAGGTCGTCATAGCTCATCCAGGTGGCCAGCATGCGGCGATCTTTGGCTTGGGGAAACGAGGAGCCGATGCGCAAGCACACGGTTTCAATGCCGTAGCGGTCAAAGTAAAAACGCGCCAGGTTTTCGCCAAAGGCTTTGCTCAGGCCGTAATAGCTGTCGGGGCGAACGGGCATGGTGGGGCTGACCACCTCATCTTGCCTATAAAAACCCGTCACATGGTTGGAGCTGGCAAACACAATGCGGCGCGTGCCATGGATGCGCGCTGCCTCGTACAGGTTGTAAGCGCCCACGATGTTGGCTTGCAAGATGTCGTCAAACGCATGCTCGGTGGAAATGCCACCCAGGTGAACCACCGCGTCTACCCCGTCCAGCAGCGCCAGCACAGCAGCCCGGTCTTGCAAGGCCACGGGCATGACTTCTTCGCCAGCTTGGGCCGCGCCCAAGTCGGCCAGGTCACTCACGCGCAAGACCTCACAGCGCGCCGTCAGTCGTGGCCGCAAGGCCCGCCCCAAACCACCGGCAGCACCGGTGAGCAACAGGCGTTTGTACAAAGGCGTGGACGTGGTGGTCATACAGGGGTATGGGTTGGAACAGTGGGTTGAACGGAGGGTTTCAGCTTAATTTGGTAGCGCTACCAAATCTCAACCACGGATGCTAGCGAATAGGCATTGGAGCGTCAATGGGTTTTGCCTAGGGTTTACGCCAGTCAGGTGCTGGCACGCTCGACGATGGAAAACCCCACATCCACAATGCGTGCGTCCACCGTGCGGCCTTCGGCCCGGGCCATCAGAAACTGGGCGGCTTGAAGGCCAATATCCCCCCCGTTGATGCGCACCGTGGTGAGTGCTGGCTCCATATCGGCCACAAAGGGCACATCGCCAAAACCAACCACCGCCATGCGCTGCGGCACCGCCACTTGCTGGGCACGCGCCTCGGTCACCACGCCCAGCGCCAGCAAGTCAGAGCTGCAAAAAATGGCGTCCACATTGGGGCTGTGCGACAAGATGTGCGCCATGGCATCGCGCCCACTGCGCAAGGAACGCGAGGCGCCCACATTGACCACCTCGGCGGGCTTCAACCCTTGCTGGGCCAGCACCTCTTGAAAGGCGATGGTGCGCCGATCCGCACGCTCATCTTCGGCCCGCACCATGGCAAAGCGGCGACGCCCTTTGGCGATCAAAAAATGGGCCACGGCGCGGCCAATGTCTGAGTGAGAAAAGCCAATCAGCATGTCAATCGGCGTCGGGGTCAAGTCCCAGGTTTCAACCACCGGAATGCCCGAGGCCAGCAGCCGGGTGCGGCCTTTGCCGGGGGGCAAGATGCCGGTTAAAAAAATGCCGTCTGGGCGTCGTCCAATGATGGCTTCCAGCAAGGTTTCTTCGCGTGCCGCCGAGTAGCCCGATTGGCCCAACATCAGTTGGTAGCCTGCATCAAACAAGGTATCGTTCAAGGCTTCGATGGTTTGCATGAACACCGACATCACGGTGCTGGGCACCACGGCGGCAATCAAGCGGCTGCGCGACGACGCGAGGCCGCCCGCCATGCGGTTGGGCACGTAGCCGGTGCGCTGCACGGCCTCTTGCACTTTGCGCAGCACGTCGGGCGACACCTGGGCGGGTGTGTTGATGGCACGCGAGGCCGTGATGGGGGCCACCCCGGCCAGCATGGCCACATCGCGCAAGGTGATGGCGCCACTGCTGCGGCGAGAACGTTTGGTGTGGTCTGACTCCGACATGGGCAGGTGTAATCTCTCTTGCAAGCGCGGTCATGGTACCGCTATCATTGACGCAAAGATAGCACACATCCACTGGAGACTTTGATGCGCCCGCTCACCATCCGCATGCATGCCAGCGACAACGTCGCCATCGTGGCCAACCACGGGGGCTTGCCTGCCGGCACCGTGTTGGAGTCCGGTCTGACCTTGAAAGACCGTGTGCCTCAAGGCCACAAAGTGGCGCTGCACGACGTGCCCGCCCACAGCGCGGTGCTGCGCTATGGCATTCCCATTGGCTTTGCCTTGCAAGACATTGCGGCGGGCAGCTGGGTGCATGAGCGCTTGTTGGCCATGCCCGAGGCGCGTGGGCTCGACCACTTGCCCATGGCCACCGTCAAGCCCGAGCCACTGCCAGAACTGGAGGGCTACACCTTTGAGGGTTACCGCAACGCCGATGGTTCGGTTGGCACGCGCAACATCTTGGCCATCACCACCACCGTGCAATGTGTTTCGGGCGTGGTGAGCTTTGCCGTGCAGCGCATCAAGGCGGAGTTGCTGCCCCTATTCCCCCATGTCGACGATGTGGTGGGTTTGGAGCACAGCTATGGCTGCGGTGTGGCGATCGATGCCGACGGAGCAGAGATACCCATTCGCACGCTGCGCAACATCAGCCTCAACCCCAACTTTGGTGGCGAAGTGATGGTGGTCAGCCTGGGCTGCGAAAAATTGCAACCCGAGCGTTTGATGCCGCCCGGTGCCATTCCCATCAACGACCAGCGCGGGGAAGCGCTGGACGTGGTGTGTTTGCAAGACGAGGGCCATGTGGGCTTCATGTCGATGGTGGACCACATCATGGCCACGGCCCAACGGCACCTGACGCGACTCAACCAACGCCGTCGCGAAACCGTGCCCGCCAGCGAATTGGTGGTGGGGGTGCAGTGCGGGGGCAGTGATGCGTTCTCTGGCGTCACGGCCAATCCGGCGGTGGGCTTTTGCACCGACTTGCTGGTGCGTGCAGGCGCGAGCGTGATGTTCTCCGAGGTGACCGAGGTGCGCGACGGCATTGACCAACTCACCTCTCGCGCCAGCACGCCCGAGGTGGCCCAAGCCATGGTGCGCGAGATGGCGTGGTACGACGCCTACTTGGCGCGAGGTCGGGTGGACCGCAGCGCCAACACCACGCCGGGCAACAAACAAGGTGGGCTGTCCAACATCGTGGAAAAAGCCATGGGCTCCATCGTCAAGTCGGGCAGCGCCCCCATCTCTGGGGTGCTGTCGCCCGGTGAGAAGCTGCATCAAAAAGGCTTGATCTATGCGGCCACACCGGCCAGCGATTTCATTTGTGGCACCTTGCAATTGGCCGCCGGCATGAACTTGCATGTGTTCACCACCGGACGCGGCACGCCCTACGGCTTGGCCGAGGTGCCGGTCATCAAAGTGGCCACGCGCACCGACTTGGCCCGCCGCTGGCATGACCTGATGGACATCAACGCCGGCACGATTGCCGATGGCGATAAAACCATTGAGGAGGTGGGCTGGGAGATGTTCCACCTCATGCTGGAAGTGGCCAGTGGTCGCCACCAAACCTGGGCCGAGCACTGGAAGCTGCACAACGCGTTGGTGCTGTTCAACCCCGCGCCTGTGACCTGAGGCGACAGGCCATCTCGCAAAGACCGGGCGTGCGCGACGTGACATGCAGGCTTCACAGATTGTTCACAGGAGCGTGCCTAAAATCGTGACACCTTTTCAGCCTCTGCCTGCTTTGTCACCTCCCCAGTCTTTCAACACCTACGCCTCTCGCCAACGCACGCCGCGCCGTCATGTGATGGGCATTGCTGGGGTGTTGGTCTTGCATGGCTTGCTGTTGTGGGCCATCCAGTCGGGCTTGGCACGCCAAGTAGTCAAGCTCACCGAGAACACGGTGGAAGCCTTGCTGCTGTCCGACAACACCCCCAAGCCCCCTCCCCCGCCAGCGCCGAAAACACC
>CAITHK010000009.1 GCA_903892175.1 uncultured Burkholderiales bacterium
ATAACAATATCAAATTTTGTTTTTCATGTGGCAAGATCAGGACAAGCATCTGTTTTAGCCCCTGGTCCCGCAGTCCACATGACGTATTCCTTTCGTAAATTCTTGCCGTGTCTGGGACTGGTATTTTTTGTCAGTCTGGCCCAAGCCAAATCACCTGGGGCAGACCTTTCTGACTTGTTGTTCGCCACCGTCCAAGGCAACCCCACCCTCAAAGCCGCGTGGTTTGAGGTCGTGGCCAGCGGGCAAGAGCTTGAAGTTTCTGAACGTGGCCGCTGGCCCGTGGTGTCTGCCATTTTGGAATCAAGAACTGGCACCGTCAGCAGCACCCCAACACGTGCGCTGCGCGCACAACAGCCACTCTGGGACGGGGGACGTATTGAGTCACAAATCTCAGAATCCGAGTCTTTGAAAAAAGTCAGCACTTACAAGTATTACCAGCAACAGCAGCAGGTTTTTTTAGGGGTTGTGAACGCCTGGCAAAGCGTGATGACCGCCAAAGAAAGAATGCTGGCGGCAGAAAGAGCCTTGTCACGGCTCAAAGAATTCCAATCGCAAATGTTGCGCCGCGTAGAAGCCCAAGCCTCACCACGCATTGACCTCGAACTGGTAGATGCACGGGTATTCCAAACCGAGGTCGAATACAGCTCCGCCCAAGCCTTGTTCGCCAGTGGTGTCAGTCGCTTAGAGCAAATCACAGGCCTGCAAGGCCTCAAACAACCGGGCAGGTTGACGTTTGATTTTTACAACGCGCCCTGGGCCAGCTTGATGCTCAAAGACATCCAGTCACAAGACTTCAACTTTTTGGTGTCCAAAGACAATGCGGTGCTCAGAACCCAGGCGGAGGTGGAATTGGCCCGCGCTCGCTACAACACCAAAGACACGGAAAAATGGCCACAACTTTTCGTGCGCGTCGACCAACCCGTTGGCAAGACGGTGAGTTACGCCGATACGCGCATGAGTACATTTTTGGGTTTGCAATACACGCCCAACGCGGGTTTTTCAAACCTTTTGCAAGCGCAAGCTTTACTGACCCGTGTGGAAAGCGCACAGCAAGTTGTTGAAACCACGCAACGGGAAGTGCAAGAGGCTTTTGAAAACGACAGAGAAGAGATCTCCTCCGCCAGACAAAAAGTAGCCTCTTTGGAGCGGGCGGTTGCGGGCTCCAACGCCGTGCGGGAATCGTATGAACGCCAGTTTCAAGGCGGAAGAAAGTCATGGCTCGATTTGCTCAATGCGGTGCGTGAACTGACCCAAAACGAATACTCCTTAGCCGACGCCAAAACAGGTTTGATGGGCGCCGTTTACAAATACCAAGTACGCGCAGGCATCCCACTGACAAAAGGCTCCACAGAATGACAGAACTCCATGGATTGGCCTGGGCCATCCAGCAATTGGCGCGGCTCAGAGGTGAAAACCTCGACCTGCTCAAACTCAACACGTGCCTGTCTGACTCAAATCCACAATGGCCAGCCCGCCAACTGTTGACGCACGTTTGTCTGAGTTTGGAGGCTGAACTCGCCTGCGAATCCGTCACACCCGAAGCGGTCGACTTGCCTTTTCTGCACCACGACTCGGCGCACGGCTGGGGGGTGGTACTCAATCAAACGGCATCTGGCCCTTGGTTGGTGCGCAACGACACCGAACAATTCACAGTTGACCAAGAGGCCATGGCCACCCATGGCTTTACCGTGAAATTCCAGCGCGAAAAAACTTGGACTGGGCACTCTGCACATAGCGACGCCATACTTCCCCAAGGTTTCACACAATTTGCAATCAGCACCATCAAACTCTACAAAGCCGAATTGATTGAGGCGTCTCTGGCATCGTTCTTCATTGGCTTGTTGGCCTTCACCACATCGATGTTTTCGATGCAGGTGTATGACCGAGTGATCCCAACCCGCAGCGAATACACCTTGGTGATTTTGAGCTTGGGTGTGATGCTGTCCATCGTGTTTGAGCTGGCCATGAAATATGCACGCTCCAAGCTGATGGACTATGTCGTGGTGAGCGTGGACAACCGCTTGTCGCGTGAAATCTTTCACCGACTGTTGCAACTTCGCGTCGATCAACTCCCCCCCTCGGTGGGCAGTCTGGCAGGGCAGTTGCGGGGCTACGAGCAGCTGCGGGGTTTTTACACCAGCTCGACCATGTTCACCTTGATTGACTTGCCATTTGGCATTGTTTTTCTTTTGGGCATGATGGCGGTTGGCAGCGCATGGGTCGCTCTGGTTCCCCTGACTTTTGGATTGCTTGGCATTGCGATTGGGCTGAGCGCTCGCCAAAAGATCAATCAATTCTCAACGGACAGTGCCATCTATTCCAATGCCAAAACAGGACTCTTGGTGGAAGTGGTTGAGGGTGTTGAAACGATCAAAGCCGGATCCGGGGGATGGAAATTTTTAGCACGCTGGATCTCGGTCAACAGCCACACCATCAAGAGCGACTCGCAGATGAGAAGCTTCATCGAGGGCATCTCCTATCTCTCTGCCATGATCCAACAACTCAGCTACGCGGGCTTGATCATCGTGGGCTCCGTACTCGTGATGCAAGGCAGCATGACCATGGGCGCCTTGATTGCTTGCTCCATTTTGAGTGGCCGGGTGCTGGCCCCCATCATGGCACTGCCCGGTTTGCTGGTCCAACAAGGCCAAGCGATGGCAGCGCTCAAAGGCATCGAAGCCATCTACCAACTCAAAACCGACACCCACGGTGTGTCGCGCCCGCTGGTGCCAGACCTTGTGCAGGGGCACTTCAAATTGACATCCACCAAGTTTTCTTACCCTGGCAACCCCCCAGCCTTGACGGTAGCCCAATTGAACATTCCAGCCGGAGAAAACGTCGCCATTTTGGGGCCGATCGGGGCAGGCAAATCCACCTTGCTGCGTTTGCTGAGCGGTTTGTATGTGCCGCAAGAAGGCCAGGTACTGCTCGACGGGTTGGATTTGTCTCACATCAGCCGACAAGTCATCAGCCAGCACGTGGGCTACTTGCAGCAAGATCACCGCTTGTTCCAAGGTACCTTGCGTGAGAACTTATTGATCGGTATGCCCGACCCCGGAGACCACGTGATTCAACAAGCCATGGAGCGCACTGGCATGAACCAGTTTGTGTCGGCCCACCCCAAAGGCTTGGACCGCCCCATCATGGAGGGAGGCAAAGGGCTCAGTGGTGGACAGCGCCAACTGCTGGCCTTCACTCGCCTGATTTTGTGCGACCCCCAAATTTTGTTGCTCGACGAGCCCACGGCCAGCATGGACGACGAGCAAGAGCGTCGCTGCATTCAAGTCATGCAAGAGATGGTGAATGAAGGAAAGATGTTGATTGTGGTCACGCACAAGCCCAACATCTTGCCTCTGGTCTCGCGGATCATCATCGTCGCGGGACACACCATCGCCATGGATGGCCACCGCGATTCCGTGTTGCAACGCCTGTCTCAAGCGGCCACCACAGAGACAGCAGCAGCCCCCGCGCCAACTGTCGGCACAGCGAGTTGACCATGTCAGATCCAAGATATTCTTCGAGTACAAACGAAGCCCAACTCTTGAGCACACACCCAGAAGTGTTGTCCACACAAGACCCCAAAGCCCTGTCTGGCAGACGCTACGACGCCCCTCCCCCCCGCGGAGCGCGGATGACCTTGCGAGTGATGTTTGTCGGCTTGCTGGCCTTGCTCATTTGGGCGGCAGTTGGCAAGCTGGACCAAGTGACACGCGCCCAAGCCCAGGTGGTTGCAGAAGCCAGAACACAGGTCATTCAGTCTCCCGATGGCGGCGTGCTGACCGAGTTGCATGTCAAAGAGGGTGACAAAGTCAAAGCAGGTCAAACACTGGCCACACTGCAAAAAGAACGCGCCGAAGCGGCCGTTTCTGAAACCAAAGCCAAAGTGGCGGCTTTGCGCATCACCTTGGTTCGACTTCAAGCCGAGGTCTATGGGAGACCATTGGCGTTTGACAGCGATTTGCTGGCCTATCCGGAGTACATCAGCAACCAAACCGACTTGTATAAAAAAAGGCAGCAAGCCTTTCACGAAGACATCAACGCACTCAAAAAAATCTTGGATCTGAGTGAGAGCGAACTGAAAATCAATTTGAAGCTCGAAGCCAGCGGCGACGTCAGCAAAACCGAGGTTTTGCGTTTGGAACGCTCTGTGGCCGACGTGCGCGCTCAACTGGCGAGCAAAAAGAACAAATACCTGCAAGACGCTCAGGCCGAGATGACCAAGGCCCAAGAAGACCTCAGCACCCAAACTGAGTTGCTCAGAGACCGTAACCAATTGCTCGAACACACCGTGCTCACAGCGCCGGTCGATGGTGTGGTCAACAACATCCGCATCAACACACTGGGCGGTGTGGTGCGCCAAGGAGAAACGGTGATGGAGCTGCTCCCTTGGAGCCAAGAGCTGATCGTTGAAGCCAAAGTCACCCCTGTCGACATTGCATTTGTCTTAGTCGGACAAGAGGCCAACATCAAAATCGATGCCTATGACTCGTCGATCTTTGGCTCAGTCAAAGGTACCGTGGACTACATCAGCTCGGACGTCTTGAGCGAAGACACGCGTCAGGGCCCATTCCTTTTCTACCGTGTGCGCATACGCCCCGAGTCCTTACAGTTGCAAACCGAGAAAGCCCGCAACATTCACCTCAAACCCGGCATGACCGCTTCTGTGGACATCAAAGCCAACGAACGTACGGTCTTGAGTTATTTGGTCAAGCCCCTGAGCAAGGCCTTCAGCCAATCGATGGGCGAGCGCTGAGCTGACCCAAAGAAAAGGGAGACAGAAAAAATTCTGTCTTCCTTGGTTGGTGGTGGAACGTTGCGAGGTGGCAACGAACTGGACACAATTCTCGAATGCGATCACGGCATTGAGTGGGTAGTTCACCCGCTTGTCCACCCACACCGTGCGCCGTATGGAAGCTGGCCACCCAGGAACTGCACTGGTTCCTTTCGCAAGAGTAATGCAGGTGTTCGGGGAACTCGACAAGCTAAATCAGTTGCTCGAAACTTCTCAGGACACCATCGACCTAACCTTGATGCACGAGAAATTGCCTCAGCGTGTACGCAAGCCCCGCAAGACACCGGAAACTGGGGCGTTTTGATGGCGATTCAATCCATTCATCCAAGCTGGCGGGACCGATGAAGGGGTGCATGCGAGTGCCGATCACTCATGTCTTGGCTCGCTGAATTACCCAAAAAATCAAAGTAATTTTCAGAGCAATATCAAAGTATTTTCAAAGAAAATAACAAAGTAATTTTCAGATCAATGGTAAAGTAATCTTCACGGAAATACCAAAGTAGATTTATGAACTCATCACGCGGCAAGACCAAGGGCAATCCGACGCTCGTCGCTGCACTAAAAACCCTTAAGCGGCTTCAGAAAAAGCACGACGGCGTTGTCGAAGCCTCAGACCTTAAGAACGACGAGCAGCGCATCCTGTTGGTCGAGACGGGGTTTCTGCGACCCGTGATGAAGGGGTGGTACATCTGTAGCAGCCCAAGCGACAACGACGCAGACACCACTGCGTGGTACGCATCCTTTTGGGCCTTCGTTTCAGGCTACCTAGGCAAGCGCTTTGGCAAACGGTACTGCTTGAACCCTGAGGCATCACTGATGCTCCACACGGGCAACACCACCGTGCCCAGACAAGTCACATGCGTCACGATCGACAGCGGCACATCCAAGGTGGATTTACCCTTTAACACCTCACTGCTGGTCTATCCGGACAAAAACCGGGTTTCCAACGCACGATTGGAAGTACGTGGCTTGCAATCCTGGCCTGTTGCCGAAGCTTTGTGCTTGGTCGGGCCTTCGTTCTTCGTGAACAACCCGCGTGAGGCCGAGATTGCCCTGGCCACGGTTCGACATGCCTCCGAACTGCTACCGACGCTGCTGGCTGGCGACAAGATGGTGACGGCAGCAGGCCGGTTGGCCGCTGCATTCGAGTTCGTCAAACGTCCCGATGAAGCCGAGCACATTCAGAAGGCTTTCGCCAAGCTCAAGATCACACTCAAGCTGGTCAATCCCTTTGAATTGGCCGAGCCAACCATTACGCCCAGCAAGGAACGCTCACCTTATGTGCTGCGACTGCGATCAATGTGGGCTGGATGGCGCCAGGATGTGATCAATGTCTTCCCCCCCTCACCAGGCATCAAGCAAGAGGGTGCCGACTATCTGGCACAGGTTGATGAGCGCTATGTTTCTGACGCCTACAACTCCCTGTCGATCGAAGGCTATCGCGTCACCGACGAATTGATCGAGCGCGTAGCCAGCGGTGACTGGAACCCAGATGGTGACTCACAGCACAACAGGACCCGGGACGCGTTGGCTGCAAGGGGCTATTACCAAGCCTTTCAGGCAGTCAAGGAAAGCATTGGAAAAGTACTGGCAAAGGACAACGCAGGTCTGGTAGTCAAGCGCGATCATCACGAGTGGTATGCCGAACTGTTCGGCGCATCTGTGACTGCAGGCATCGTCGAAGCCGGTCAGCTCACTGGTTATCGACGTGGTCCGATTTTTATCCGCAACTCGATGCACACACCGCTGCCCAGTAATGCCTTGCTGGATTCACTGGAAACGCTGTGGGACTTGCTCGAAGCAGAACCTGAGGCCAGCGTTCGCGCCGTACTTGGGCACCACCTCTTCGTCTTCATACATCCGTACTTCGATGGCAACGGCCGCGTCGGTCGCTTCCTGATGAACACACTGCTGGCATCTGGCGGTTACCCATGGACGGTGATTCGGATGAGCAGGCGAGATGTCTACATGAAAGCACTGGAGGCAGCGAGCGTCCAGGGCCAAATTAAGCCATTGGCCGAATTCATTGCTCAAGAGATGAATGAATGGTCGCCAGAGCGCGAGACCAAGAACAACGCCAAGGGATAACCCGTTCCCTGTGCAGTCTTGAACCAGATGACAGAAGTGCATGTATCTAACATCGCCAATGTTAGATATCAGTTTTCTTGTTAGATGACAGTCTGAGGCGAGTTACGCCCCATCCAAATCAGCATGTAGAGCCCAAGCCTGCGCTGCCGACTGACCAGTTGCTACGCGTCAATGGTCTTCCCAAAAAAAAGAAAACCCCATGACAGATTCCGTGAAACACCTAACTCAAAACGACCTAGCCAACAGATGGAACAAATCAGTCCCACAATCGAACGTTACCGTTGCGATGGCACCTGACCAGTCTATCTCAAGATTGGTGGCAAAGTGATGTACCGACTGATTGACATAGAAGCATTCGAATCAGAGCATCGATTTCAACGCCCTGATGTTCACAAGCCAGTTCCACAAAACAGTGTGTCCGGTTTGATGCTTCACGAAGCAATCGCC
>CAITHK010000010.1 GCA_903892175.1 uncultured Burkholderiales bacterium
CACCAAAAGCCGACATCTCAATGACCCTCTGGGGCCTTATTTTGCCTTGACTTCACACCTTGCACCCCACGAGAAGGCATCTGGACATGAAAAAAGGCAGAGAGCGTAGATTTCCCATTTTGGTGCAACTTGGGAAAATGCACCAAAATGGCACTTTATCAAGGGCGCACCAATTCGGGGCCAAATTGCGGATTGAAGGCTTTCAAGCCTTGCAGCAACGCCAGGTAAGCCTGATCTACTTTGACGGGTTCCCCTTTCACACCAAGTTCTATGTGGCGACCAAATTGGGGGTGGTCCACGCTGGGAAGACTGAACACCTTGATGCCGGGGTGATCCTGCTCGATGGTTTCCATCAATGGGGTGAGGGACGCCTCCATGGCGCCAAACACAATGATGGATTTCTCAATCCAGGCATTGGTTTGAAAAAGGTGGGGATAGTAGGTGTCGAGCACCCACGCGATCATGGGCCAAGCCATCACAGGAAACCCAGGCACAAAATGCACCGCGCCCCCCTGTGAGCCAAAACAGCTGAAGCCTGGAATTTTGTTGTAAGGGTTTGGGATGATCGTCGCACCCTGTGGGAACACACCCATGTTCAAGCGATGCTTGTTGTCATCGCGGTTGGGCTCGTAGGGCACGCCCTGCTCTTTGGCCACGTCTTGCATGCGGGAACGGATCAGCACTTCGGCCTCAGGGTGCAGCACCAGGTCGGCCCCCAGTGCGCGGGCCGCACATTGACGGGTGTGGTCGTCTGGCGTGGCCCCAATGCCGCCACATGAAAACACGATGCTGTGGCTGTCAAAAGCGCGCTTCAACGTGTGGGTGATGCGTTCAGGTGAGTCGCCCACGTAATCGGCCCAATCGAGGGACAGACCACGTTCAGCCAGCAATTCAATGGTTTTGGGCATGTGCTTGTCAGCACGTTTACCCGACAAGATTTCGTCGCCAACGATGATGAGACCGAACTCAGGGCGGTGGGGGTGGGAGGTGTTGCTCATCCCCAGATGCTAGCGCGGGTAAATCCACCGCGGCGCCGACCACCACAGAGTCCGACTGCGCGCGCAGACTTTCGAGGGCCGCCAAGCTGTAATGGGTGAACCACAAGGCCGTGAAAGCAAACACCACGGCATAGATCCAAATGGCCAAGGGAACAAGCACCACAAAGGCCGCCGCAAACAAGGCGCCAGAGGCCCACACCACACTGGGCAATGCCCCCATGTAGCCCGTGATCACCCCCATCAAGAGCAACCAACCCCGATGGCTGCGCCCTAAAGCCATGCGCTCATCGCGACTGGCATGAACCGCCAATGCATCAAACACCATCACGCGGTAGCTCAACCAACCCCAGATCAAGGGAGGTATCACAAACATCAGCGGGGGCACCAGCCACAGGGGCAAGGTGATCACCATGGCCAACAGGGCTGCCAAGGTCGACCCCACCGTCCAGACCAAACTGCTGAGGGCCGAGCCCCCGTGCTTGAGTGCCAAATGCTGAAAACGCCGCTGCACCACCAAGTCCAACAAGGCGGGCCCCATCATCAAAGACACCGCCAACAAGGTCATGACCACCAACAAGGGGGTGACCGAAAAAATCACCACCAAGGGCACCATCACACTTTGCAAGTCTGCGGCACCATGGGCTTGCATCCAGTCCAACATGCCCTGCAACAACTGCCAACTGGCCAACACATCACGCACCCAGTCTTGGGTGGATTGCCAAAAAAAGTAGCCCCAGCTCAAGGCCACCACCAACAGCATCAGCAGGGGCAGCAAGGACAGCAGCATGACTCGTGGCATCAAACAATAAGCCACGGCGCGCCAAAAGGAATCGAGCATCAAACGCATCGCCAAAGCATAACCCAGGCGTATTGCTTTGGCGTGATGCTCAAGCAGGCGGGCGCCAGGCGCTCAAGAGGCGCTTGACACCCAGCTTTTGCTGTGCCCAGAAACCCTCTCCGTAATCCCGCCCGTTTTCGACTTGGTCACGGATGCCCGTGGGCTCAAAGCGTTTGGAAAAATCTGCCGTGCCAAAGCAAATGTCCCACCAAGGCAGCAGCACGCCAAAGTTGTGCCCACCCAACACGGTGGCGGCCACGGATGGAGCGCCAGGCACCTCGGACGTCTGGGCTTGGTTTTTCGCCGCGCTCTCATGCCCAATCCCCACAGCGTGGTGCAAGCGGTGAAACAGCGGGCTGACCCACAAACGCTCGCCCCAATAGCCCAAACTCACACGCAAGTTGGCGTGCTGGAAGTTTTCTGTCAATTGCGTGATGGCCACCACCGCAACAAATTGGCTGGGCGCAATGCCAATCAATTGGGCCACCAACACCCAAATCACCGCGCCCATCAAATCATCGAGCAAGTGATTTCGGTTGTCGGTCCATTGCGTCATCTGCCGCTGAGAATGGTGCACCGCATGCAAAGCCCACCACCATGACCACTGGTGCTGGGCACGGTGCAACCAGTAACCCACGAAGTCAAACACCACCAAGTAAATCAAGAAGCTGGTCCAAGGCCCATCGGTCACGCCTGGCCAGAGGTCCTCCAAGTGAATGGTGGCCAAGCCAGCCACCCGCAGGTGACCCATCAGCTCATCCATCAAGGGGTCAATGGTGAAGAACAGCGCAATTCGAAACAGGCCCAAACGGTGGATCAGGGTGTAGATCACATCGGTGCGCACAGCCCCTGGGTTCACCACCGGCTCGACCGGGCGCCAGCGCTGCAAAGGTTCAATCACCAGCAGCATCACGGCCAACTGAAGCAAGCCCACCAACAACCATCCCGTGCCCGTGTAGACCTCTTCCAATCGGCTTCCCAGTCCGAGGGCAAAAGCCCAAGGTTGCAAGCAGTTTTCGTACAACGCGGCTTGCGCGTTGGCAAAGGCATCGATCAATGTGTCCATGCGAGGTATTGTGGGTGGTCTTTGAGGGTCAAAAAGCAAAACCCTTGGGCTTTGAGGCCTTCTAACAGGGGCTCCAACACTGCAGGCGCCCACGCGTCCTGACGCGACCAAATGCCCAAGTGGGCCATCAAAATATCGCCAGCGCGGATGTTTTTCAAGGCCTTTTTGAGCAGCAAGGCATTGGGGTATTTGTCGCTGGGCAACTCATCGCCCAGGAACCCTGCATCGGCCCAGCCAACGTGAGCAAAACCACATTGTTTGGCTGCCGCCAACAACGAGGGCGAGGTCTTGCCGCCCGGCGCGCGGAACAAGGCCAAGGGCTTTTGCCCTGTGAGCTGTTGCAACCGGGTGTTGGCGCGCTGCAGCTCTTGACAGTATTGAGCCGCATCCCAGGTCTGGACTTGGCCCTTGTGAGGGCCAGCACTGGCACGCATCAGCCAACGCCCCTGCGGCTGGTCGGCACGCCAATAGACGTGGTCGTAGGTGTGGGAGGCAAAGGCATGACCCTCTGAACCACGGGCACGCCACCACGAGGCCCAGTGTTCACCCAAGGTGCCGTCCCCCTCTTGGGTGGGTTCGTGGGCTGCAAAAAATGTCACCTTCACCTGCTGGCGGTTGAGCACCTCCGCCATCAAAGGCGCCACCCCCATGTGGCCGGTGTCCAAGGTCAGATACAGCGGTTTGGTGCAAGCAGTTGCCGCTTGGGCCAATGAGCCCAAGGCCGCCCAACACACCGCCGCCCAGATCCAACGCCGCATGCTCAAAACCGTTTGGCGTGGTCTAAGGTCCAAATGCCGTGGGGTGACTTGCCCACTTTGACCTGACGCACCAACTGGCCGGTGGCGAGGTCAATCACACTGACCTTTTTGATCCAACGCGAGGACACCATCAGCAACTTGCCGTCAGCTGAGACCTCCATGCAATCGGGTCCGCCCGGCGCTTTGAATTGCGCCACCGACGCCAAGGTGGTGTAGTCGATCTTGTTGATGGTGTTGGCCACTCGGTTGCCGACAAAGACGTGACGTCCATCCCCCAAAGCACGGAATGCGTGAGCGCCCTCGCCTGTGGGAATGGTTTTGAACAACTTGGCCTGAGGGCCCGTGACGTCGTACACCTCCACCCGGTCGCCCCCCGTCAAACCCACCAACAGGTATTTGTCATCGGGCGTGCCAAACACATCGGCAGGCAGCGAACCCGTTTTGACACGCCATTTCAAAGTTTGTGTGGCCAAGTCAACTGCCACCAACTCGTCGCTGTCTTGCATAGAAGCATAGGCCGTGGTGCTTTTGGTGTCGATCCAAATGTGGCTGGGCGTCTTACCGGAGGGGATGCGTTTGGCCAGGGTCAGGTCCTTGCCGTCCCAGCGGTAAATGTCGATGTGGTTGAGTCGGTTGGCCACCGTCACAAACCATTTCATGTCGGGAGAGAAACGCAGCTGGTAGGGGTCGAGCGTGCCGCGCACCACACGCTGAACTTCGGCGGTGCGTGGGTCAAGGAAGGTCAAAGAGTCGCCCCCGGCGTTGGCCACGATGACCGATTTTTCGTCCGGGGTCAGATACAAGTGGTGGGGTTCTTTGCCCGTCGGAATGCGTCGGGTTTCTTTCCACGTCAGCGGGTCAATCACGCTGACGTTGGCGTCTTGCGAATTGAGCACGAAGATGGGGTTGGCCGCCTGCACGGTATGGGCAGAAAAAAGCAGCAAGCCAGCCAGCGCCAGCGTCAGTCGTTGAAACAAAAACACGGTGGATGCACCTTCAAATAGTCTGCCCCCAGTGTAACGAGCGGCTCTTTGGCCCGAACATCCTTGGGCTTTAACATTTGGCCATGACCATGATCCAGCTCAAACAAATGCGCCTTGAGGTGGAGCTCATCCGTGCATCCTCAGCTGCCGACACATCCCAACTCGCCCCGATCGTGTTTTTGCATGAGGGCTTGGGATCGGTCGCCATGTGGCGCTCTCGCCAAGGCTTTTGGCCTGAACAGGTGTGTCAAGCCACCGGACGCGCTGGCGTGGTGTATTCCCGTCGAGGCTACGGGCAATCAGACGGACTCTTGGATGTGCGTGGCACTCACCGTCTCCAACCCGACTACATGCACCACGAAGCCTGGGAGGTGTTGCCTGAGCTCTTGCAAGCGCTCCACATCGAACGGCCGGTGCTGCTGGGCCATTCGGACGGCGGCACGATTGCCTTGTTACACGCCGCACGCCAGCCCCTGAGTGCGTGCCTTGTGATGGCCCCTCATGTGATGGTGGAAGAGGTGTCCTTGCGTGCCATAAAAGCCGCCCGCGACGCCTATGCGCAAGGACCACTGCGGGAACGTTTGTCCAAGTTTCACAGCGATGTCGACACGGCGTTTTGGCAATGGAACGACGTGTGGCTGTCAGACGGATTTCGCAGCTTTGACATTCGCAGCGTGTGTCACGACATCCGCTGCCCTGTATTGGCACTGCAAGGGGTGGATGACGCCTATGGCACGCTGCGCCAGATCGAAGACATTCAACCCGAGCACGGATGCATCACGCGCCATGCCTTGGCCGGTTGCGGTCACTCGCCCCACAAAGACCAAGCCCAAGCCACGTTGACCTTGGTGGCAAATTTTTTGGCCGACAAGCCCTGAACCCACCACCCGCGCATGGCGAGCACGCAGTGCGTCACTTGCCCGTCAAGCGCTTCATCTCTTCGTCTGTGATCCAGCGCCACTGCCCTGGCTGCAAATCTTCAGGCAAAGGCATCTCACCGATCTGCGATCGGTGCAAGCCCACCACCTTGTTGCCCACGGCGGCCAGCATGCGCTTGACCTGGTGGTATTTGCCCTCAGTCAGCGTCAAACGCAGGTGGTACTCGGCCACCGCCTCACAAGCGGCGGCACGCACGGGCTTGGGTGAATCGTCGAGCACCACACCATCGAGCAAGCGCTGCACTTGCTTGGCATCCAGCGGGTCGTCGGTGGTGACCTCGTACACCTTGGGCACATGGTGGCGCGGCGAACTCATGCGGTGAATCAACGGACCATCGTCGGTCAACACCAGCATGCCGGTGGTGTCTTGGTCCAGCCGGCCCACGGCTTGCACGCCTTGCACCGCGCTTTTTTGCGGCCTCTGCCGCAGCGCCGGTGGCAACAGGGTGTAAAGGCTCGGCCATGACGAGGGCTTGTGTGAGCACTCGTAACCTGCCGGCTTGTGCAGCAGCACATAGGCTTTGGCGTGGTAAGGCCAGCGCACGCCTTGCACCGAATACATCCGTCCTTCATGCGCGTCGACCTCTTCGAGAGGGTCATCGCAGTCCACCAGGCCCGCACCCAGATCGACTTGCACATGGCCTTGCTGAATCAAACCCGCACAAATTCGACGGGTACCAAAACCTTGGGAGTACAAAATATCTTGCAATTGCATGGGTGCCATCGTAAACGCTCGCCATTTAGACGACCGTGGTGCAAGCGTGGGCAAAATAGAACCGCCTGCTCAGGCCCTCGTGTTCGCCACTTTGAAAGACCCCATGTCCCCCAGCTCGCACTACCTACCCTGTGGCCCATTCAACCTGCACTACACGGCCTGGGGGCCACAAGACGCACCCGTGGTGATCGCGTGGCATGGCTTGGCGCGCACGGGGCGTGACTTTGATGCCTTGGCACAGCAACTGAGCGCTCACTACCGAGTCATTTGCCCCGACACCATTGGCCGTGGTTTGAGCCAGTGGAGCCATGACCCCGACAACGACTACTGCCTGGCCCGTTACGCGCGTTTGGCCTTGAGTTTGATGGATGGCTTGCAAATTGAGCGTGCCCACTGGATTGGCACGTCCATGGGTGGCGCCATCGGCATGGTGTGCGCCGCAGGCTTGGACCTGCCTCAATTTAAAGGACGCATCCAAAGCCTGTTGCTCAACGACATGGCCCCTGAGTTGGCTCAGGCGGCCATCGAACGCATCAAAGCCTACGCCGGCACACCGCTGAGCTTTGACACCGTGCCCGAGTTGGAAGCTTTTTTTCGCCAAGCCTATGCGCCGTTTGGTTTTCACACCGATGCGCAATGGCGGCATTTGACCGAAACATCCACCCGGCGCTTGCCCGATGGCCGTGTGACCCCCCATTACGACCCCGCCATCGTGCGACAGTTTTTTCGCCCAGAACCCGAATACGACATGTGGGCCCAATACGAGGCACTGACCATGCCTGTGATGGTGCTGCGTGGCGAGACCTCCGACCTGGTGTTGCCCCCGACCCTAGAGGCCATGCGCAGCCGCGGACCGGGTGCCCAGGGTCGCTTGCAAGTGCATGAGATTGCGGGCTGCGGTCATGCCCCGGCGCTGAATGTGCCTGCGCAGTGGCGTCTGGTGAGCGACTTTTTGAGCTCAGCCCGCTGAGGGCTCGCGCGACAGGGGTACAAACGCGGCACGGGCCTCTTCACCCAAACCGTCGGTGAGCTGCTGCAACAAGGCAATGAATTGTTCGCGCTGTGGCGCATCCAAAGGGGCCATGAGCCTGTTGTAGGCCTCGTGCACGGAGACCTCGGCTTTTTTGAGCAATCGAATGCCCGCTGGTGTCAGGCGCACCGCCATGTGACGGCGGCTGCTGGCGGAGACTTCGCGGGCAATCAAGCCACGCTCTTGCAAGCCACGCACCACGCGCAGCACGGTGACCTTGTCAAACGCCAAAGCTTTGGCCAACCGGGTTTGGTCAATGCCCGGCTCCAAACTCAAGACCGTCAATGCACCGTATTGCGCCTGGGTCAGGCTCAACTCAGCGCAACTGCCTTCAAAAATAGCCGCCGAGATTTGATGCGCGCGGCGCAACAAAAAACCAGGGCGTTCGTACATCTCGATCAAAGGCATGTATTGGGGTTTCTATCTAGAAGCGGTCAATTGGGAACAAGACACAATAATCGTTTGCATGCTAACGAACAATCATTCTCAATTGAATCGGGGTAAACGATGAAAGTAGCGATCTTAGGTGGGGGCATTGTCGGTTTGGGCTTTGCACTGGGCTTGCACGCGCGCGGCATTGACTGCGAAGTGTTTGAAGCTGTGGCGGACATCAAAGAGATCGGCGTAGGCATCACCCTGCTGCCGCACACCAACAAAGAGCTCGCTGCCTTGGGCCTGCTGCCCCAACTGGAAGAGGTGGGCATTGAAAACCTCGAGAGCGTGTTCTACAACCGCTTTGGCCAATACATTTACAAAGAACTGCGTGGTCGCCATGCGGGCTACGCCACCCCAGAGCTGGGCATTCACCGCGGCAAGTTGCACCGCATCATGTTTGATGCGGCCATGGCGCGCCTGGGCGCAGACCGCATCCACACCGGCTACCGCTGCATCCGTGTCGACCAGACCGAGCAACACGCCATCGCCACCTTCCAATTGGCCAACGGCGACACACGCCAAGTGCAGGCCGACGTTGCCGTGGCGTGCGACGGCGTCAACTCGGCGGTGCGCAAGCAACTGTTCCCCGACGACAAGGTTTGCTTCGCAGGCATCAACACTTGGCGCGGTGTGACGGTGCACAAGCCCATCTTGACCGGTAAGAGCTACATCCGCATCGGCTCGATCGACACCGGCAAGATGGTGATCTACCCCATCGTTGACAACGTGGACGGCAAGGGCAACCAGCTCATCAACTGGACTTCTGAGATTCGCCTCGAAGGCGCACGCATGAACGACTGGAACAAGCCCGGCAACCCGGCCGACACCCTGGAATATTTCAAAGACTGGAAGTTCCCTTGGTTGGATGTGCCCAACCTGATCATGTCGTCTGAGCGCGTGTTCGAGTACCCCATGGTCGACAAAGACGCCCTGCCCCAGTGGAGCTTTGGCCGTGTCACCCTGATGGGCGATGCAGCCCACCCCATGTACCCGCGTGGCTCCAATGGCTCGGCACAAGGCTTGATCGACGCCCGCACCCTGGCCGATATGCTGGCGCAAAGCACCGACCCGGTGGCCACCCTGAAGGCCTACCAAGACCTGCGCCTGCCGGCCACCGCCAAAGTGGTGGAGACCAATCGGTCGCAACCGCCTGACTTCATCATCATGAAAGCTGATGAACTCAGCGGCGACAAACCGTTCAAGAACATCGACGACTTGATCAGCCAAGACGAGTTGCGCAAAATCTCGGACCATTACAAAGAAATTGCAGGATTCGCCCTCAAGTCTTGAATTTTTACAGCCAGGAGACACGCATGGACCGCCGTCACTTTTTTCAGAACTCTGCTTGGGTCACCACCGGTGCCCTGGTGGGGTGTGCCACACCCGGCATCGCGCAACAGCAACCCAAAACGCCGTTTTCAGTGCCTGCGGTGTACTTGCCCATCGTGGGCTCTGACGAGATGTTTCCGGTGCGTCGCATCTATTGCATTGGCCGCAACTACGCCGCGCATGCGCGTGAAATGGGCTCAGACCCCACGCGTGAACCACCGTTTTTCTTTCAAAAACCCACCGACGCCATTCAATATGTGCCCTCGGGCACGGTGGGCCAACACCCCTACCCGCCCTTGACCAAAAACTACCACTACGAAGCAGAACTGGTGGCGGTGCTGGGCCAAGGTGGTCGCAACATTCCTGCCAGCAAAGCCTTGGACCTGGTGTACGGCTACACCGTGGGGCTGGATATGACGCGTCGCGACTTGCAACGCTTCATGGGCGACCAGAAAAAACCTTGGGAAATCGGCAAGAGCTTTGACAAATCGGCCCCCATCGGCGCCGTTCACAAAGTGGCGCAAACCGGGCACTTCACCCAAGGTGACATTTGGCTCAAGGTCAACGGTCAAACCAAACAAAAAGCCAACCTGAACCAAATGATTTGGTCGGTGGCTGAACAAATCGCCCAACTCTCGGAAGCCTTTGAGCTGTTCCCGGGCGACATCATTTACTCAGGCACCCCCGAAAACGTCGGACCGGTGGTGCGTGGCGATGTGATTGAAATGCACATCGACGGCTTACCCAACCTCAGCGTCAACATTGTTTAAACCATGACACAAAAAAACTTGCAAAAACCCGGCAAAGTGCCCTACCTGCGAATTGCCACTGAAGAGGCGTTTTGCCCTTCGGAGATGCTCGACATCTACCGCAACATCTTGAAGCAGCCGCACGTCGACCCTGGCTTTCAAAGCCTGATGGGCTTTTACATGAGCAGCCCCAGCGAGCGCGCACAACACATCATGCGCTGCCTGGTGGATTTGGACCAAGTGCGACTGGGTCACATGGACGACGCCGGGATTGACATACAGGTGATCGCGCTCACCTCGCCCGGCGTGCAAGCCATGGACCGTGACCTGGCCGTGTCGTTTGCCAAAGTCGCCAACGACGAGTTGGCTGAAGGTGTGCGCCGCCACCCTGACCGTTTGGTCGGCATGATTGCTGTGGCCCCACAAGACCCCGCCGAAGCCGCCAAAGAAATTCAACGTGGCGTGAACCAACTGGGCATGAACTCGGTGGTGATCAACTCACACACCCATGGCGAATACCTGTCTGATCAAAAGTTTTGGGAAATCTTTGAAGCCGCCCAAGCCCACGACACACCGATTTACCTGCACCCCAACACACCGCCTGCCAACATGATTGGCCCCTTCCTTGAGGCCGGTCTGGACGGCGCGGTCTATGGCTTTGGCGTCGAGACCGGTCTGCACGCGTTGCGTTTGATCACCTCGGGCGTATTTGACCGCTTTCCTAAGTTGCAAATCATCTTGGGCCACATGGGCGAAGCCCTGCCGTTCTGGGCCTACCGCCTGGATTACATGCATGCAGCCACCGTGCGCTCTAACCGCTACGCGGCCGTGCAGCCCTTGAAGCGCAAGCCCAGCGACTACCTGCGTGACAACTTCCACATCACCAACAGCGGCGTGGCATGGCCCAAAGCGATTGAATTCACCCAAAGCGTGGTGAGCGAAGACCGTGTGCTGTACGCCATGGACTATCCGTACCAGTACGCGGTTGACGAAGTGAATGCACTCGACGGCATGGACATGAACCCTTCTGCCAAGAAGAAGTTTTTCCAAACCAACGCGCAAGCCTTGTTCAAAATTCCAACGCCAAAGACAAGCGCTTGATAGCGAGGAAACTGCATGAAACGTTTTCTACTTGCTTGCTTGGCCTGTGTGTTCACCGTTCAAGTCTGGGCACAGGCCAGCAACACCTCCGTCAAAATCATTGTGCCGTTCACACCCGGCACAGGCATGGACACCATTGCCCGCACCGTCCAACCCCGCCTGGCTGAAAAGCTGGGTATGCCGGTGGTGGTGCAAAACATGCCCGGCGCCAGCGGCAACATTGGCGCAGAATTTGTGTCCAAGGCGGCGGCGGATGGCAACACCATTTTGATGGGGGCCAACACCATGCTGATGGCGTCGCAGCTGTACAAAACCACCAGCTACAACCCTGTGAAAGACTTTGCACCCGTGTCCATGGGTGCCTATGGCACCTTGATGTTGGTGGCCCATCCGAACACAGGCATCAAAACGGTGAAGGATTTGGTGACCACGTCACGCGCCAGGCCCGGCTTCATCACCTTTGGCTCCCCCGGTGTTGGCACGCCGCACCACATGGCCATGGAGTTGTTCAAACTCGAGACCAAATCGTTCATGTTGCATGTGCCTTACCGAGGCACCGCGGGCTACACCCAAGACTTGCTGGCGGGCGAACTGATGGTGGGCTTTTTGCCCGTCCATGTGGCCCAAGGTTTTGTCAAGTCGGGCAAGCTCAACGCCTTGGCGGTGGGCAGCCCCAAACGCCACCCGGTGGCAGCCGACGTGCCCACGTTCTTGGAGTTGGGTTACAAAGAAATTGACGTGGACCTTTGGTACGGTTTTTTTGTGCCGGTCAAAACACCCACAGCCACTGTCAAGGCGCTGAGCAGCGACTTCGCCAGCATCTTGCAGCAGCCCTCGTTGAAAGAGATCTTCAGCCGCGCGGGGCTTGACGCCAGCCACTCCACGCCAGAAGAACTCAGTGCCATCGTGGCCAAAGACTACCCACGCTGGGGCCGTGTGATTCAGCTCAAAGGCATCTCAGCCGAATAAGCCCAGCCCGAGACCTGAGGATTCAGGTCTCGGCGACCCTCCAAGCGGCTGGCCAATTCAGCCCAGCACCATCTCACCGCCCAAGGCGTCAATCATCTCTGGCAGCAGCTGGCAGAGTTCACCTGTGGCAATGGCCACATCGGCATCAAAGCCCTCGTCTTTCTCGGCCGAGGTGCCCTCAAACACCACGTCCAGAAAAGTCACCTTCTTGAGCTGCAAGGCCTCGGTCAACACAAACGACACGCGGCTGTTCCAGGTCAAGGCCAAGCGGGTGGGCAACTTGCCACCCTCCACATGTTGCTTGACCTCGTCCGTGTCGAGGGCATGACGCACATAGCGCACCACCGATTTGGATTCGTCCACCGCCTTGAGCTCGCACTCGCGATCGACCGAAAAGCCTGATGGCGGCTCTTGCGTGATCAGCCATGCCGTCATGGCTGCTTGCGGGGACATTTGTGTGTTGAGCAAGGTCACGCTCAAGCCTTGCAAGGCGCTGACCAATCGGGTGACCACCTCGTCGGCTTTGGCTTGACTGCCAGCATCGAGGATGAGCAAGTGGGCCGATGTATCGATCCACACCAACACCGAAGACTCTTTGCTGAATGCCAAAGGCATCAGCGTCATGCGCACGTCGTCTTTGATGTCGCGCATTTCTTTTTTGCCGGGCTTGCGGCCTGTGGTGGCAACGATTTGCTCGCTGCGCTCTTTGGCTTTGCGGGCAATCACCGAACCGGGCACAGTTTTGGTTTCTATTTTGAGCTTCAACATGAGTTGCCCCGCCACAGACTCGACCAAGGGCCCATGTGCTTCGCCCCGGGGTTCTATCCACCCCACCGACTTGTCTTGGCTGGCACCACATGGCACAAAACGCTCGGCGTCTAAGCTGTCTTCGATTTGAGCCAACGTGGCAGTCCACCCCTCACCGATTCGATACACGATCACATTTTTGAACACGCGCGGCCTTTATTTTTCAGCACTGACAGACATAAAAAAAGCCAACCGCAAGAGTTGGCTTTGGGAATGGACTTGATTTTAACGTGGTCCATATTCATCACGCCTTGTCAAGGCGAACGCATTGAATAAATGAAAGAAGATGCCATCAATCCAGCTCCACGATCACCATGGGAATTTGATCGGTCAACCAAAACTTGTCTGTTTTCAAGACAACCCACAGTGGATTCATCGCAGGGGGCAATTGCAGTTGCGCCCGGCCGACAGGCGTTTTGGGTTGAACCACGGCCGTCACGCGCATGGGGTCCACATGGACCGCGTTCTTTTGCGGCAAATTGAGCAAAATCAGACTGGTCTTGAAGGCGTCACGCAAACTCTGCGCGTCGGGCAACTGCCACTGCTTGAGGAATACCTTGGCACCTGAGGGAAGGGTGAAAAAAGCCCGCTCAGACCAACTGGCACTGACCTTGGCGATCTCTCGCTCCAGCGCAGGGTCTGACAACTCCAACTGCGCTTGCAGAAACGCCGCATAACTCGATTGCGGTGCCAACATGCGGTGCAGCAGTTGGGGCAAATTGAGCGCAAAACTGAAGTTGACGGCGGCATGGGCCCCGCGCGTGATTTCAACGCTGTTGGGATGGGCAAGTTCTTGCGCTCTGGCCGCATGGACACCCCAAAACAGGCAGGCCGCCGTCAGTAAAAAAGCCTTGTGAATCGTGCTCAAAAAATACCCACCTTAGGGCGAACAACTCGAAGTGGGGGTGCCACCCATGTACTTGTTGTTGCTGAAACTGCTGCTGATCCTGAAACAAGGGATGAGGGTAGTTTTGCCAATGTAGGCACCCTTCATCAACACATGCAGGGTGCTTTTCAAGCTCGTGGATTCCCCCTCAGGCTGATAGTCCACCACGGTGTGGGCATGGTAGTGGTAGCCGATATCGTCGTGGTTGTGGCCCCCAAATGCGTCCAAAGTGCCATACCCCTTCAACGAAGTGTCGGATGTTCTGTAACTCGCAAACAAGGCAATGCCATCGTAACCAAACCCAATTAATGGGGGATGGGTCACCCCCACATAGTCCGTGTCGTTGTACAAGCCCAACCCCGCGCTGGCTTGGTAACCATCGGCATGGCAATGCGGCCCGCCACCGCCCTGCCCCACGTGGCAACCACTGGCAGAGAGCTCCCCGAGTAACGGAGACGGCAGCAAGGTGTTGTTGAAAATAGGAAACATCACAGACCCATCAATCAACAAACCATTGTCTGCTGTGTCGGCATAGGTATACACATCTTTGGATTTTGTTGTGCCGGACACATCACTCCAAAGTGTTTTGCTGAAGGTGTTCTCCGTCACAGCGCTGACCTGCCCGTAATCCTTCATGGGAATCATGGACACATAGTTTTCCAAATTGGAGTAACGGGTGACTTTGCCGCTATCGTAAGGCTGAGTCCCATCTCCGGGGGGGCGAGGAATGTCTTTCAATCCGTTGGGGGAGGCCTGGTTGCCGTAGTTCACCACCACCATGAACGGATGGTATTTGCCTGACGCGTCTTGCTCGTTGGTGAAGTAAACATACGGCACCAAATTTTGGCCTGGCGTGCCATCTGAAATCGAATCACTCACCAGTGTGGTGGCCAAAGCCGCATCCCTGAAAGCGGTGTAAACGGCAGGTGCATAGCGGAGTTTTTCTCCAGCGCCTTCTAGGGTGGACTTGATCGTGACCAGTATGGCGTCAGCTGCAGTTTTCGTGTCGGTATTGGTTCCGATCGAAGCGACTTGGGATTGGTAAGCGGCTTTGACATTGCTTTTGATTCGCGTCACCACCTCGGTGGAGGTGTAAGTGATCTTGGACTTGAAGGGCGCAGCGGTGTTGTTGACCATGGCGACCGCTTGCGGATTCATGAAGCTTGGTATACCCAAATCCAAGGGCGTGGGGTACAAATACAAGGGCGTGCCAGTGTCCGCCAAAGCATACGCACCGCTGGACAGACTCACGTATTTGCCTGTGCCTGTGAAGCTGGTGTCCCTGTTGTAAGTAGCTACATAAGTGGAAGCAACATAACTGTAGATGTACCGATTTTGAGCTTGCAACCGATGGTTCGCATCGTAGGAAAAGGTCACATACCCGTTGGCTGTGGCCGATGTTTTGCCAAAAACATTTCTGAACTTCAATGTGTTGTTGGTCGCATCCACATCGATCGAGTTGTTGGGATGCAAATGCGAATCCAGCCTGTAAAAGCCATCGCTGGCCGCAACCAACTGAATGGTTTTGGTCAAGTAATCGTTGTAGGTCGACGATGACGAGAGCGTGCCCGTTGTGGCCGTGTAGCCCGCAGTGCTGCTGTCGCTGTAGGTCGTTCCAATTGCGAGGTAATTTGACGAGGGGCTTGCCGTCGCCGCATCCGACACCATGTAGCGCGAGCGGTTGGTCACAGTGCTCGTTGCCGTGAGCGAGGAACTTGGGGTGTAGGCTTTGGTCACCAAGCTTGCAAAATTAGCGGGCGTTGTCGGTGTGACACTCGCTGACGACGATGAGGCCACAGGCGTGACGCTCACCGAAGACGACGCCGCGCTGGTGCCCACGCTGTTGGTGGCGGTGACCGTGCAACTGTAGGTAGCGCCATTGGTCAAGCCCGTCACGGTGATGGGGCTGCTGCTGCCTGACGCTGTGACGGCCGATGATGAGCCGGTGATGCATGAAACCGCATAGCTTGTGATGGCTGCGCCCCCAGTGGACGAAGGCGCTGTGAACGACACGCTGGCTTGTCCGCTCCCCGCCGTGGCGGCACCGATGGTGGGGGCACCGGGCACCGTGGTGGCTGTTGGAGACGACGAACCGCCACCTCCACCGCAAGCGACCACGCCCAACAAGACAGAGACCGACAAGACAAAGCGCAGTCCGAGTTTCATTTTGTGAATTCCTAAATTTGATATCAACAAAAACAATAGGAATACTTTAACACTCATAAATATGATTTTTATGACAATAACGAAACTATTCTCTCCATCAACCAAAAAGCCCCGATCGCCAAAGCGCCCATGCCTGCGGCCCGTTGCCACAAGACGTCTTTGGAACGGCCCAGGATGCGACGAACACCCCAGACCCAAAGGCCCAAGACCAACGCGACCGCACCTTGCCCGGCCTCAATGCCAAGGTTGAAACCCAGAATGCTCCACAGTGGGTAAGGGCTCAGCGCAATCAGCTGACTCCCCCCTTCTTCTTGCATGGCAGAGGCAAAGCCCAGACCATGCACCAGGCCCAATGCCAACACCAGCAGCAGCTCTGTGCGCAGCGCCACGTGCACGCGCATCAAGTGGAGTGCCGCGACACAAACGATGGACGCCGCGATGGCGGGCTCCACAAGGGACGCTGAGACGGTAACCCATCCCATCGAAGCCAAACCAAACGTCAAGCCGTGGGCCAGCGTGAAGGCCGTGAGCAACGCCGCCCAGCGTCGCACGCTGATGCCACTGGCCAGGAGTGCCACCAAAAACACGAGATGGTCTGCGCCTCCCATGATGTGGTCAAACCCGTGGTGGGCAAAGTTGGCAATGTGTCGTTGGACTGGCGCAAAAAACTCCAGTTTCGGCTGAAGTGGGGACAAGAGCCCAACCTCCTCGGCCACGACCTGCCCGTCTTGGCTGCGCGTCACACGGAGCTTGAGCGTTTCCAGAGGCGCACCCGGCTGAATCAGCGCTTTATCGGAAGGGGCTTGCCACAAGTCATGTTCTAGAACGACCACCGAAGGGGCCGTATCCCACGCTGCGAGGCCAATCACCGCCACTTGGGGTGCCAAGGACTCTGGCTTAGACGTGTCGCGGGTTACAGGGCTCAACACCAGGTGTTGCCACACTGCGCGATGCCCGTCCCCCCACAAGCGCAGCCCTTTTTGTACCTTGGACAGCAACTGTTCTTGATGGGCTTTGATTTCCGCCGCATCCAGCCATCCATCCCCGTTGTCATCTGCGCTGGCGAAGGTTGACGCGGGAATTGACATGGCCACATAGGCTTGATTTGCGACCAGATTCACGGAGCCGTGGCCCACTTCCACCACATGCGCACTGACACTGAAAGGGGCCATCCAAACGAGCCCGAGCAGACAGTTCACACAGAGCCGCGGAAATTTAGATGACAACCAGTACGGCATAAAGTGTGGGATGCATAGAATGAACTTGAAATGAGGTCTGAATTTTCGAAAGAAATATGGCTACCAAAAACAAACCTATCCTTTGGCTCGATGCAGTGCAAGAGCACGACTACCCCGCAGCTGAATCTTATTTGCGTTTGATTTACGACGACAAACGCGCAAAACAATTGGTCAACAAACTCCGTAAAACAAATATCGTTGAATTCAAAGCCAAAGATATTTTCAGGGCATCTTCGCTTTCATTACTAGGCGTCAGTAACTCTCACGTAGACAAGGACAGCAGAAAAATTGCCAAAGGCACTGCGCTGTCCCCATTGTTGTTGGTGCGAGATTCAAAGTTAGGCAAAGTCGTCATTGCTGATGGATACCACCGAATATGCGCGATTTACTTGGTCAATGAGGATGCATTGATTCGCTGCAAGATTGTTTGAAGGGCCCAGTACACCAAACACGGGGCGCGATCACCCAATGTTAAAACGTCAGGGAAATATCAAACCCGCAATGGCTCCGTTCATACACGAAGCCAAAATGGCCGCAATGAATGATGGCCAAGCCAATGAATTTAGTTCATCACGCCGCTCAGGAATCATGGCCGATAGCCCACTGATTTGGATGCCTATGCTGCCTAAATTGGCAAACCCGCAAAGCGCGTAAATCATGACCAAGCGCGAGTGTGCGTCAAGGGCAGCATCTGGAAGTTTGATCAAATCAAGATAAGCCAAGAATTCGTTGAGCACTGTTTTGACACCCAAGAGTTGCCCCCCCGCCATGGCTTGATCCCAGGGCACCCCCATGAGCCATGCGACGGGCGCGAATAACCATCCCACGCAGCCTTGAATACTCAAAGGGTAGCCAATCTCCAACCCCACCCGCGCTAACCCATCGTTGCCCAGAGCAACCAAGGCGCTCAAAACGATCAGTATTGCCACCACATTTAAATAAATGGACAAGCCTTCAGATGTTCCACGGGTAATCGCATCCATGACACTTTTATAGGGATGATGCATTTGGGTTTTGGTGCTCTCAACGGGACCAGTGTGAACACTCAAATTTCGCGACTCGGGCAACAAAAGGTGAGCGAACAAAATAGAAGCCGGCACTGACATGATGGATTTGGTAATGAGGTGCCCCAAAACGCCCCCCATGCCTGGACCTAACTGTGGTCCTAGCATGGCAGAGTAGATCACCATCATGGAGCCAGCAATCATGGCCATGCCAGCGGTCATGACCAAAAGTAAATCATGCTTTGTCATACGGGCCAAATAAGGCTTGACCATAAGGGCCGACTCCACTTGCCCAAGAAAGATATTGATCACGGCCACCAAGCCAGCAGGTCCTTGCGTGTTCAAAGTGCGCTCAAAAAAACCACTGATCATCTTTACCAAGAGCGGCAAAACTTGCCAGTACCACAAAAGAGCAGACAGCGCAGAGATGAAAATGATCAAGGGCAGGATTTGAAAAGCCAATGACAGCATGAAATTGGGATCTTTGACTTCAAAGGGCGCAGGACCTCCTCCAATAAATCCAAATACAAATGAAGTCCCTTTGGCGCTTGCGTGACTGAGCGCTTGCACCCCCCCATTCAAGGCCTCGAGCGCGCCTTGAAGAAAACTCAATTGGGTGAAAGCCACACAAATCACAAATTGCATGGCGATGGCGCTCAGAACTAGACGCCAATTGATATGCCGTCGATCCTGGCTAAGAGCCACGGCAAGGGCAACAAATATGGCAATCCCAATCACGCCTTGTAAAGACCTTGAGTCAATCATGTCTTATGCCCAATTTAGAATTGATGAGTTGCCTCATCCATGCAATTCAATCTAAGAGCTGCCTTGTATGCGCTTGACTCGTTAGCTTTCCATTCAGAACGCTTTGTATATTTTCTTGTACTTGCAAGCACCATGTCTTTTGACCAAACTGTCATTAAATGGTCTTTCGTTACTTTCAGTCTGAATAATTGACTTTACTTCAACAACAGAAGTGTTGAACCCTTGAACTCTTAGGACGTTTTCACGTCATTAGCAGTTGACATTGTTTGCACTTGAGAGAGCAATGTGCGATCTTGCAGCAAATGTAGAGAGAGAGTTGAAAAGTAATCGTCAAGATTAAATTATCAAACAGAAAAAATTTAACTTCAAGAAAGTTGAACCTCGTCAAATCCACCTCTGAGCTGTCAAATGTGGTTAAACAGTGTCTGAGAGCAAATCCTCAGAAACTTAGCTCAAAGGCGCTTCTAGTCAGTCCTTGAAGCATTCGCTTCTTGTAGCTCGCTAGCGATGCTCAGTCTGTGATTTATAAGCACTCGTGGAGCGATGTTTCAAGCACTTGTCCTTAGTCTTTGGACGTGCTAATCTTGACGTATTTTGCCTATTTTTTAAGCAAAAAAGCAGATGAAAAGTGTATCTTTGAGTGTATCTTTTATAGAGCACAAAAGAAAAAACCCTAAGTAAATCAATCACTTAGAG
>CAITHK010000011.1 GCA_903892175.1 uncultured Burkholderiales bacterium
GCCACGCGCTTGGCCAAACGCACGCCCGTCACCGCGCGCTTGAGCGCAGGTGTGGCTGGGTTGCGCGTGGTGGCCATGGTCACTGCTCGGCGAAGGCGCGCTCGATCACAAAGTCGCCGGGCTTGGTGGTGTTGCCCTCTTTGAAGTGACGCTCTTCGAGCATGCGCTTCAAGTCTTTGAGCATCTGTGGGCTGCCACAAATCATCACCCGGTCATCCGCAGGGTTGAAGGCCGGCAGTCCCAAGTCGGCAAATAGCTTACCGCTCTCGATGGCGTCGGTCAGACGGCCCTGGTTTTTGAATGGTTCACGCGTGACGGTCGGGTAGTACAGCAACTTCTCGCGCACCATCTCGCCCAGAAACTCGTGCTGGGGCAACTCTTGCGTGAGGTAGTCGTGGTAGGCCAGTTCTTTGACTTCGCGCACGCCATGCACCAAGATCACTTTGTCAAAACGCTCGTAGGTGTCGGGGTCGCGGATGACGCTCAAAAACGGCGCCATGCCGGTGCCGGTGGACAGCAGGTACAGGTGTTTGCCGGGCAACAAATAGTCAATCAACAACGTGCCGGTGGGCTTGCGTGCGACGATGATTTTGTCGCCCACTTGGATGTGTTGCAGGCGTGAGGTGAGGGGGCCATCTTGGACCTTGATGCTCAAGAACTCGAGGTGCTCTTCGTAATTGGGGCTGACGATGCTGTAGGCGCGCAACAGGGGTTTGTCGTTGACGCGCAGGCCGATCATGGTGAAGTGGCCGTTGGAGAAACGCAGCGCTGTGTCGCGCGTGGTGGTGAAGCTGAACAAGCGCTCGGTCCAGTGGTGAACCGTCAACACTTCTTCTTCGTGGAATGCACTCATGGGTGGAGCCCAAAGGTTAAAAAAAGAACCGCCTGTCGAGAATGTCCCTCTTGCTGAGCGGACTCGAATGATCTATATTGCGTTTTCATGTAGCGTTTGCAACATCAAATTGTCGTGAATACTACACAAAAACATTGAACTCCACAACATGACGTCACACACCAAAGGCGATGGCCTGCCAGGCCCCGACGATGCCTCCGCCCCGTGGGGCGTGGAACGCGCGACGCCGCGCAACGAGCAAATGGCCGGCAACAAGGTCGAGTGCAACGCTTGCCCTGTGCTGTGCCAAATCTCTGACGGGCGCGTGGGCGCGTGTGACCGTTACGCCAACCGCAGCGGCGTTTTGGTGCGACTTGACCCTGTGGTGCTGTTGCACCAGGGCACCACGCCCGAGCCTGACACAGAAGCCTTGACGCCACGCCACGACCTGAAGGTCGATGCCCAAGATCAAACCGCAAGTGCCTCCCGTGGCGTGTTTGTCACCGGCATTGGCTCTTCCACCACCTACCCCGACTACAAACCCGCCCCCTTCATCGTGGCCTCGCAATCGCGCGGGGTGGACATGGTGACGGTGGTGACCGAGGGCATCTTTAGCTATTGCAGCTTGAAAGTGAAGATCGACACCGACCGTTACCTCGGCCCCGAACAAGCCTCTGTGCTGTGCAAGGGCGAAGTAGTGGGCCACGTCACCACGGCCGAATACGGCTCACAAATGCTCAGCTTGGGCGGCGTGCACCACCTGACCGGCGGCAGCAAAAAGGAAGGCCGCGTCACCATGAACCTGATGCAGGCCTTGGGCAACCACGAGGCGGTGGAGGTGTCCATCGCGGGCGGTGCCACCGTGGTGTTGCAAGCGGGCCAAGCGCCCATCGTCAACGGTGTGGCTGAACAACGCATGCGCGTGGGTTGTGGCTCGGCCGCCATCGGCATCTTTGCCCAGCAATGGCTGGGCCTGTGCGACGAGGTGGTGGTGGTGGACGACCACATCACGGGCGTGCTGAGCGAACACCAAGCCGGGCGTTGCCTGAACATTCCACCTAGCGGCATCTGCATCAAAGGGCGCAAGTCCACGCCGGGCCGTTACTTCCAAGTGGCCAATCCGGGCACCGGTTGGGGCGGCACCGACATCGAAGACCCCTTGTCGATTTTGGACAGCTGGGATGCTGACGTGGCATGGCCTGGCTTGCGCTTGCTGATGACATCCACCACCGGCGAGCACTCCGCGTGGTACGTGCTGGACGAGCACCTGCAACCTCAAGTGGCCGACATGCCCGAGGCCGTGCGCCGCGTGGTCGAACGCATTGGCGAAAATTGCGAGCCCTCGCTGGTGTCGGTGCTGTTTTTGGGAGGTGCCGGTGGCAGCTTGCGCGCCGGCGTGACCGACAACCCGGTGCAACTCACCCGCGCCATCAAGCGAGCCTTGGTGAATGTGACCTGCGGCGGTGCGCCGTCTTATGTGTGGCCGGGCGGGGGCATCACCTTGATGGTCGATGTGCTTCGCATGCCGCGCGGCAGCTTTGGCACCGTGCCCACACCAGCCATCGTGGCGCCCATCGAATTCACCATGCGTTTGTCAGACTACCAAGCCTTGGGGGGTCACATGGGCTATGTGCGCAGCCTGGACGATACGCTGCGCCACGGCGCCTGGCACAACGACGGCGCGCCCACGCAGCTGCGGTGGGTGTCGCCACCTGCAAGCGACAGCCCTTGGCCGCTGGACACACCACCGATGTTGGGCTGACGCCATCCATGCAAGCCCATCGCCAAGCCCTCGACCCGCAACGCTGGCATTTCCAGCACGGCCCGATCGACTTGGTGATTCAGGCCGACGGTAACGCCGCTTGCGTGCAAGCCGCGCACGAGGCCGCGTGGGCCGCGTTTCAACCCATGCTGCCCAGCTTGGTGCAAGAGTTGCCCCAGCTGCGCCAAGCCGTGCCAGCGCGTGCACACAATCCCCTGCACGGTGCCATTGCGCGCAGCATGTGGCAAGCCTGCGCGCCACTGGCCGCACCTTGCCCCACACACCCAGACGGCTTCATCACCGCCATGGCTGCTGTTGCAGGTGCCGTGGCGCAAGCGGTGCTGGCCAGCTACCAACGCGCAGGCATTGCACGCGCTTGGGTCAACAACGGCGGAGACATTGCCTTGCATTTGACGCCCGGCACGTCGGTGCGCATTGGCTTGGTCAGCGACATCGCCCGTGCTTGGGCAGAGTCGCCACTGAGTGACTGGGTGCACGATGGCGCGCTGCACATCAGCGCCGACATGCCCGTGCGTGGCATCGCCACCAGTGGTTGGCGCGGCCGCAGCCAGTCGCTGGGCATTGCCGACAGCGTGACCGTGCTTGCCGCCACCGCGCCCCAAGCCGACGCTGCAGCCACCTTGATTGCCAACGCCGTCAACGTGGACGACCCACGCATCGTGCGCCAGCCTGCGAATCAACTGCGTGACGACGCCGACCTAGGCACACGATTGGTCACGGTGGATGTGCCGCCGCTCAGCGCCTCCCACATTCGCCAAGCCTTGGCACGCGGCCAACGCTATGCCCACCAGTTGCAAGCCCAAGGCTTGATTCACGCCGCCTTGTTGTGTTGCCAAGGCCAGATCGAAGTCGCCGGGCACGAAGCCTGCTTAGCCTGATAGGAGAAATGAACCCCATGAAAGCCAAGATTCGCAAGATCGTCGTGCAAGTCGATGAGACCCACGTCGAAGGTGGCCAAGCCATCGACCCACCCACACGCCGCGCCCTGGCCATGGCTGTGATCGACAACCCCTATGCGGGCCACTACAGCGCCAACCTCGACGCTTTGATCGAGATCGGTGAAGAGCTGGGCGGTCTGTTGGGCCAGCGCTGCGTGCAGGCCCTGGGCATCACGCCCGACCAAGCGCAAAGCTACGGCAAAGCCGCCATCGTCGGCGAAGCGGGCGAGCTTGAACACGCCGCCGCGGTGCTGCACCCCAAACTGGGCGCGCCGCTGCGCCAAGCCGTGAGCCACGGCGCCGCTTTGGTGCCATCAGCCAAAAAACGCGGCACCTTGGGCACCATCATCGACGTGCCCTTGGGCCACAAAGATGCCGCCTTTGTACGCAGCCACTTTGACGCCATGGAGGCCCGCGTGAGCGACGCCCCGCGCGCCAACGAGATGGTGGTGGCGGTGGTGGTGACCGACAGTGGCCGTCCCGCGCCGCGCATTGGGGGTTTGCAAGTGTCTGAGATCGTGGGCCAAGACGGCCTGCGCTAAGGGCGAAGTGATTTCTTTCGTTTATCGTTCACGTTTCGTTTTTTAAAGGAGCCAGCATGAAGAGTTTTCGCAGTCTGACCCGTGCAGCAGCAGCCGCTGCCTTGGCCTGGGGTCTTGCCCCGGCGATGGCACAAGGTGTCATCAAAATTGGTGAGATCAACAGCTACAAGGCCCAGCCCGCCTTCTTGGAACCGTACAAAAAAGGCATGGAACTGGCTGTGGATGAAATCAACGCCGCTGGCGGGGTGAACGGCAAAAAGCTGCAACTCATCATCCGTGACGACAACGCCACCCCGGGTGACGCCGTGCGCGCCGCCGAAGAGCTGGTGTCACGCGAACAAGTCGACGTGCTCAGTGGCACCTTCCTCTCGCACATCGGATTGGCTGTGGCCGACTTCTCCAAGCAAAAGAAATTTTTCTTCCTCGCTGGCGAACCCCTGACCGACAAAATTGTTTGGCAAGGTGGCAACAAATACACCTTCCGCTTGCGTGCCTCCACCTACATGCAAGCTGCCATGCTGGTGCCCGAAGCCGCCAAGCTCAAGAAAAAACGCTGGGCCGTGGTCTACCCCAACTACGAGTACGGCCAGTCGGCTGCTGCCACCTTCAAGCAATTGCTCAAAGCCGCACAGCCTGATGTCGAGTTCGTGGCCGAACAAGCACCAGCGCTTGGCAAGGTCGACGCCGGTGCCGTGGCCCAAGCCTTGGCAGACGCCAAGCCCGATGCCATCTTCAACGTGTTGTTTGGTGCCGACTTGACCAAGTTTGTGCGCGAAGGCAACACACGCGGGCTGTTCCAAGGCCGTGAGGTGGTGAGCTTGCTGACCGGTGAACCCGAGTACCTGGACCCGCTGAAAGACGAAACGCCCAACGGTTGGATCGTCACCGGCTACCCCTGGAACGGCATCAACACTGCTGAGCACAAAACCTTCTTGGGTGCTTACCAGGCCAAGTTCAACGACTACCCACGTCTGGGCTCCATCGTGGGCTACAGCATGATTCAGGCACTGGCCGCTGGCATCAAAAAAGCCGGCAGCACCGACTCAGAAAAACTCGCGGTGTCGTTTCGCGACCTGAGCTTCACCAGCCCCTTTGGCAAAGTGAGCTTTCGGGCGCAAGACCACCAGTCGACCATGGGTGCTTTTGTGGGCCGCATCAAGAATGACAACGGCAAAGGCGTGATGGTGGACTACCGCTACCTCGACGGCGCGGCCTTCCAGCCCAGCAACGACGAAGTCAAGAAACTGCGCGCTGCCGACTAAGCAGCCCCTGTTCGCCTGCAGCATGTGCTGCAGGCGGATGTTCACGGAAATGTAGACATGGATTTTTCTGGCTTTGTGGTGCAAGGACTCAACGGCTTGGCCGGTGCGTCCTCTTTGTTTTTGGTCGCTGCAGGCCTGTCGCTGATCTTTGGGGTCACGCGCATCGTCAACTTTGCCCATGGCTCGTTTTTCATGCTCGGCATTTACATCGCGTACTCGCTGGTGGAGCACGTGGGTCGCTCCATCGGTT
Source organism: uncultured Burkholderiales bacterium (assembly GCA_903892175.1). Classification (GTDB taxonomy): domain Bacteria; phylum Pseudomonadota; class Gammaproteobacteria; order Burkholderiales; family Burkholderiaceae_C; genus Limnohabitans. The sequence goes on from CAITHK010000011.1 coordinate 5,608, forward strand.
TGGCGTTGAGCTTTTGGTGGTTGCTGCTGCTGGCCGCACTCATCTCGGGTCTGCTGGGTGGCTTGGTGGAGATGCTGCTGTTGCGCCGCATTTACCGCGCGCCGGAATTGTTTCAATTGCTGGCCACGTTTGCCTTGGTGCTGGTTATCAAAGACGCGGCCTTGTGGATTTGGGGGCCTGAAGATTTGTTGGGCCCACGCGCACCGGGCTTGTCGGGTGCGGTGGATATTTTGGGTCGTCGCTTTCCGAGCTACGACTTGCTGTTGATCGTCATTGGACCGGTGGTGCTGGGCCTGCTGTGGTTGCTGCTCACGCGCACCCGCTTTGGCACCTTGGTGCGTGCGGCCACCCAAGACCGTGAGATGGTGGGCGCTTTAGGCATCCACCAACGTTGGTTGTTCACCAGTGTGTTCGCGCTGGGCTGCGCCCTGGCGGGCTTGGGCGGCGCCTTGCAGTTGCCCCGTGAGCCCGCCAACCTGGGGTTGGATTTGCTGACCATTGGCGACGCGTTTGTGATCGTGGTGGTGGGAGGCATGGGCTCGATTCCAGGGGCCTATGTGGCGGCGCTGATGATTGCCGAGATCAAGGCCCTGTGTGTGGGCCTGGGCACGGTGGAGCTTTGGGGCATGTCGTTTGCCTTTTCCAAGCTCACCCTGGTGGCTGAATTTTTAGTAATGGCCGTGGTGCTGATGGTGCGCCCCTGGGGCCTGATGGGCAAACCCCAAAGCACGCCCCGCCATGGCGGCGAAGCCGAGGCGCCTCTGCGTTTGGGTGGTCGTGGCCAACTGCTGACGTGGGTGTTGTGTGGGCTGGTGCTGTGGGCCTTGCCTCAGTTGACCGCGCAGTCGCCCTACACCACGGTGCTGGCGATTGACCTGCTGACGGCCGCACTGTTTGCCTGCAGCTTGCACTTCATCATGGGGCCCGCCGGCATGCACTCGTTTGGTCACGCCGCCTACTTTGGCTTGGGGGCTTATGTGGCCGCCTTGCTGGCCTTGCGCGCCAATATGCCGATGGAGTTGACCTTGGTGTGCGCGCCGCTGCTCACCGCCGTGGCCGCCGCCGTGTTTGGTTGGTTTTGTGTGCGTTTGTCGGGCGTGTACTTGGCCATGCTGACCTTGGCCTTTGGCCAAATCTTGTGGTCGATTTGTTTCCAGTGGGACAACTTCACCGGTGGCAGCAACGGGCTCACCGGCGTGTGGCCCAGCCCTTGGCTGGCGGACAAACGCACGTACTACTACCTCACCCTCGCCTTGTGTGGCCTGAGCGTGTACGCGCTGCGGCGCATGTTGTTTGCGCCGTTTGGCTATGCCTTGCGCGCCAGCCGCGACTCGGTGCTGCGCGCCGAGGCCATTGGCATGCACGTCAAGCACTTGCAGTGGGCCGGGTTTGTGGTGGCCGCTGCATTTGCCGGTTTGGCGGGCGCTTTGTTTGCGTTTTCCAAAGGCAGTATTTCGCCCGACGCCCTGGGCGTGTCCAAATCAGTCGATGGCTTGGTGATGGTCTTGCTCGGCGGCGTGCAAACCGTGGTGGGCCCGCTGGTGGGTGCCATCACCTTCACCGGCCTGCAAGACACCATCGCCCGCAGTACCGACTACTGGCGCGCCGTCTTGGGCGGCACCATCTTGCTGTTGGTGATGGTCTTCCCGCAGGGCTTGGCAGGTTTTGTCAGCAGCCAATTACAAACACGCACGCGGCGTGAAAGTAACACCAAATGACCCCATCCACATCGCCCTATCTGTATGACACAGTGAATGCCAACACGGTGGAACAGTTTTAAAGGAACCGATCATGGAAATTCGACCGATTCACACCAAAGCAGATTACAAGGCGGCACTCAAAGCCGTGTCGGCGCTTGTCGACGCTGACCCCAAGCGCGGCACGCCCGACGCTGACCGCTTAGAGGTGCTCGGAACACTGCTTGAGGCTTATGAGGCGCAACACTTTCACATCGAGTTGCCCGATCCGATTGAAGCCATCAAATTTCGCATGGAACAACAAGGCTTGAGCGCCAAAGATTTGACGCCGATGATCGGCGGGCTCAACCGCGTGTACGAGGTGCTCAATCGCAAGCGTCCTCTGAGCATTGCCATGGTGCGACGCTTGCATGAGGGTTTGGGTATTTCTGCTGATTGCCTGATCCGTGATGGGGGTTGTGCCCTATGAGCCTGCTTCACGTGCAAGGACTGGGCAAATCGTTTGGTGGCAACCGGGCGGTGGACGACATCAGCTTCAGTCTCGCCCCCGGCGAGTTGTTGGCCTTGATCGGACCCAATGGGGCCGGCAAATCGACCACCTTCAACATGCTCAACGGCCAGTTGCAACCCGACAGCGGCAGCATCACGCTGGACGGTCACCACCTGGTGGGTCGCAAACCCCGCGAGGTGTGGCAAATGGGGGTGAGCCGCACCTTCCAAATTGCCGAAACCTTCAGCTCCCTCACCGTGGCCGAGAACGTGCAAATGGCCTTGCTGTCTGACGATGCACGCTTGTTTGCCATGTGGCGTCGTGCCACCTTGTACCGCCGCGGCGATGCCCTGGCCTTGCTGGCCCAAGTGGGCTTGGTGGAACAAGCCGACCGGCCTTGTAGCGAACTCGCCTACGGCGATGTCAAGCGCTTGGAGCTGGCCATTGCCATGGCCAACCAACCGCGTTTGCTGCTGATGGACGAGCCCACCGCAGGCATGGCACCGTCCGAGCGCAACAAACTGATGGCCCTCACACGTGAGCTGGTGACACAACGCGGCATGGCCGTGCTGTTCACCGAGCACAGCATGGATGTGGTGTTTGGCTTTGCCGACCGCATCATCGTGCTGGCCCGTGGACGCCTGATTGCCCAAGGCCAGGCGCAAGACATTCGCGACCACCCCAAAGTGCAAGAGGTCTACTTTGGCAGCGGCAAAACCTTTGAACGGAAAGTACCGGCATGAACCCGAGCCCCAACACCTTGCTGCACACGCAAGGACTCAATGCCTGGTACGGTGCGGCGCACATCTTGTTCGATGTGGGCCTGCACGTGGGACGCGGCGAAGTGGTGGCCCTGATGGGCCGCAACGGCGCAGGCAAATCGACCACGCTCAAAGCCATCATGGGGCTGATGCCCAAACGCAGCGGTCAGATCAGGTTTTTGAACCACGACATTTCGCAGGCCGAACCCTACCAAGTGGCGCGCCTTGGTTTGGGCTTTGTGCCGGAAGACCGCCGCGTGTTCAGTGAACTCACGGTGCTGGAAAACCTGAGCGTGGGCCGACAAGCTGCGCGCCATTTCCCCGATGGCACGCCCGCGCCCTACTGGACGCACGAAAAACTGTTCAAGCTGTTTCCCAACCTTGGTGAAATGCAAGACCGGCCCGCTGGCCGCATGAGCGGTGGCGAGCAGCAAATGCTCACCGTGGCACGCACTCTGATGGGCAACCCTTTGCTGGTGTTACTTGACGAGCCGTCCGAGGGTGTGGCGCCGGTGATCGTGGAACAAATGGCCGACATGATCTTGGCCCTCAAAGCCGAAGGCGTGAGCATCTTGCTGTCCGAACAGAACCTGCACTTTGCACAGTGGGTGTCTGACCGCGCCTATGTGCTGGAGAAGGGGCAAATTTGCCACGAAGCACCGATGGCGGCGCTGGTGGACGACGACGAAATTCGCCGCAACTACCTGAGCGTCTGACGCAACACCTCAGCCCACACCCGATGAAACCCGGCCATCTGTCTGTCAACGGCGAATCGCACAGCTTGCCGCTCACGCGGCACACCACCTTGCTGAACGCCTTGCGCAACGACCTCGGGCTCAACGGCCCCAAATTTGGTTGTGGCCTGGGCGAGTGCGGCGCGTGCACGGTGCTGGTAGACGGCGTGGCAGCTCGGGCTTGTGTGATTCCGGCCTGTGAGGTGCAAGAGCGCGCCATCACCACCTTGGAGGGGCTGGGCAACGCACAGCAACTGCACCCTGTGCAGCAAGCCTTCATCGATGCCCAAGCTGCCCAATGCGGCTATTGCTTGAACGGCATGGTGATGATGACCGTGGCCTTGTTGGCGCACACGCCCAATCCAAGCGACGCCCAAATTCGCATCGCCCTGTCCGGCAACTTGTGCCGCTGCGGCGCACACCTTGAAATCATGGACGCGGTGCGCCGCGCCGCCTCGTTGATGGCCCGCCCCGCATGAGCACGCTGCGCGCCCAACAGGTGCATTCACGCGCCGACTTTCACCAAGCCCACGGCGTGTTGCTGGTGGTGCGCGAACCGCCCGCCACACCGCCGCCCGCCCCCGGTCAACCCGCGTTGGTGGCCGGCAACCCGGCGGAAGGGGTGGAGATTTTGCTGGCCGTGTGGGACGACGGCAGTGTGACCGCCTTGCACGGCCATGTGGACTTGGGCACGGGCTTACGCACCGCGCTCACCCAAGTGGTGGCCGAAGAGCTGGACGTGCCACCACATCGGGTGCACCTGGTGATGGGCAGCACCGCCGCCGCGCCCAACCAAGGCGCCACCATTGCCAGCACGTCATTGCAAATTCATGCCCAGCCTTTGCGCTTGGCCGCTGCGCAAGCACGCCAATGGTTGATCGGACAGGCGACGCACCGCTGGCAAATCGATGCCAACCAGGTGCAACTGCGCGAGGGCGTGCTGCACGGGCCTGAGCAACACAGCGACATCGGCGATTGGGTGCGCGAACAGCACACCACCTTGATGCTGGCCACCGACACGCCCGTCAAATCGCCCGACGACTACCGGCTGGTGGGCAGCAGCTTGCCTCGGGTCGACCTGCTGGCCAAAGCCACCGGGCAGCAAATTTTTGTGCACGACATGCGTTTGCCCGGCATGCTGCATGGCCGTGTGGTGCGCCCCCCTTACGCGGGCGCTGACAGCGGCGATTTTGTGGGCAAGACCTTGGAGCGGGTGGACGCACAGTCGATCGCGCACATTCCCGGCATCCGTGCTGTGGTGACGCAACGCGACTTTGTGGGCATCGTGGCCGAGCGCGAAGAACAAGCCGAACAAGCCCTGCGCGAGCTGGTGGTGCACTGGAAACCCTGGCCCGGCATGCGCGGCCTGGACGACACCGAGCAAGCCCTGCGCAACAACCCCAGCACGCCGCGTGAGCTGGTCAACGAAGGCGCGGTGGACCAAGCCCTGCACGATGCCGCGCAGACCTTCGACCGCACCTACGTGTGGCCCTACCAAATGCATGCGTCCATCGGCCCCTCGTGCGCCGTGGCCGCGTGGATGAAAGACGGCGACCCTGACGCGCCCCAGACCGTGCTGCGGGTCTGGGCCGGTAGCCAAAACCCGCATGTGCTGCGTGCCGATCTGGCGCTGCTGATGGGCCTGCCCGACACCGCAGTGGACGTGGTGCGCATGGAGGCTGCGGGTTGCTACGGCCGCAACGGGGCCGACGACGTGGCCGCGGATGCGGCCCTGCTGTCCAAAGCGGTACGCGCGCCGGTGCGGGTGCAACTCACCCGCGAACAAGAACATGCGTGGGAGCCCAAAGGTGCCGCGCAATTGATGCAAGTGCGCGGCGGCTTGAGGGCCGACGGCACGCCTGCGGCCTATGACTTTCAAACCGCCTACCCCTCCAACGGCGCGCCCACGCTGGCCCTGCTGCTGACGCGCACGCTCGACCCGGTGTCGCGTGCGTACGAGATGGGCGACCGCACCGCACGCCCGCCCTACGCCTACGACAACTTGCGCGTGACCGTCAACGACATGCCCGCCATCTTGCGCGCCTCGTGGTTGCGCGGTGTGTCGGCCTTGCCCAACTCGTTTGCACACGAGAGCTTCATCGACGAGTTGGCCAGTGCGGCCAAGGTGGACCCGGTGGACTACCGCTTGCGCATCTTGCAAGACCCACGCGCCCACGAGTTGGTGCAAGCCACCGCCGAGCGTGCCCACTGGAAGCCACACCGCGTGCCGCAACTACAAGCCGCGCAGGGCGACTGGTTGCAAGGCCAGGGCTTCGCCTATGCGCGCTATATCCACAGTAAATGGCCAGGTTTCGGTGCTGCTTGGGCGGCCTGGGTGGCCGATGTGGAGGTGCACCGCCACACCGGTGAAGTGCATGTGAAACGCGTGGTGGTGGGGCACGACGCTGGCTTGATGGTCAACCCCCAAGGCGTGCAACACCAGGTGCACGGC
>CAITHK010000012.1 GCA_903892175.1 uncultured Burkholderiales bacterium
GGGTCAGGGTCGGACTTGTGCAACTGGTGGCACATCAAAGTGCCCATGTGACGCTGGGGGTGAAAGTACTCGTGCTCTGGGAAGCCGTAGTCGATCAAAAAGGCCGCACCGCCTCCCCCGCCTGCCGCCACACTGGCGTTCATGCGGTCAGCCAGGGTGCGCACAAAGGCTTCGGCCTGGGTGTGAATCTCGGTCAGGTAATCGTGCGTGCCCTCCAGCTCAACAGGCGGACGCAGATCGGTCAAGCGGTCTTGCCACTGCAAGGGCTGGGCCGCGTCACCCGTCCACACCACACCGCGCTCGTGCCACACGCCTTGGGTGCGCACCAGCAGCTGCACGGGCATGGCGTCGAGCACCTCGTTGCCCACCACCACGCCGCTCAATTGCTCCGGCAAGGCATCGACCCACTGCACCTTGGCCGCATGGGCATGCAACGTGGCTTGCTGGCGTGCGCGCAGGCTGCCCGACAAATCGACGATGGTGTAGCGCTGCACGGCGTCGCCCAAGCTCTCGAGCAGTTGCAGCGCCAACGCGCCAGAACCCGCGCCGAACTCCCACACCTCGTGGGTGCCCGTCACCGCCAGTGCCTCGCGCACCGCGTGGGCCAGGGTGCGGCCAAACCAGGGCGACATTTCGGGGGCGGTCACAAAGTCGCTGCCGCTCTCAGGCGTGGTGCCGAACTTGCGCAAGTCGTTGGCGTAGTAGCCCAGGCCCGGCGCGTACAGCGCCAGCGCCATGAAACGGTCAAAGCCCAGCCAACCGCCTGCCTTGGCAATGGCACGTTGAATCAGGGCATAGAGGGCGCGTTGCGCGGGGTCTTCAGAAAATTTGTGAGAATCCATGGATCTACCGAATCTTGGCGCGCATCCTACCGCCTCACCACACACATGACCTCTTGGGCACTCATCACCGGCGGCAGCGTTCGTCTGGGCCGTGAAACCGGCTTGGCTTTTGCACGCGCGGGCTGGAACGTGGCGTGCCACTACAACCGCTCTGCCGACGCTGCACAGGCCTTGTGTGCCGAACTACGCAGCTTGGGCGTACAGGCCCTGGCCGTGGCCGGTGAATTGGAAGACGAAGCCAGTTGCCAACACATTTTCAACACCACGGTGGCCACCACCGGTACCGACCTGCGCTGCATCGTCAACAACGCCTCTTTGTTTGTGCCCGACGAGGGCAGCGACTTTGACGAGGCCCAGGCCTTGGCACAACTCAAAGTCAACCTGATGGCGCCGATGCGTTTTGGCAAGTGGCTGGCGGCTTTGCACGGCCATGGTGCCGCGCCTCAGCCCCCCGCGCCCGCCACCACGCCAACGACCAACACGACCCAGCCAACATCAAGCGCGCAGCAGATCACGCACCATACGCCGAACCATACGCCGCACCTGGCCGCCCCCAGCGTGGTGCACGTGCTCGACCAAAAGGTGTTCAACCTCAACCCCGATTATTTTTCGTACACCCTTTCAAAGCTCGCGCTCGAACGTGCGGTCAGCTTGCAAGCGCAGTCGCTGGCACCCACCTTGCGCATCAACGCCGTGGCACCCGGGCTGATGTACCTCAGTGGCCCCCAGTCACAGGACAACTTTGACCGCGCGGCCATTGCCAACCTGCTGCGCCAACCCATAGACCCAGCCGACGTCGCCCACACGGTGGTGTTTCTGGCCAACAACCCCAGCATCACCGGCACCACCGTGCGGGTGGACAACGGCCAACACTTGGTGCCGCTTTCGCGCGACATCATGTTTGTGGTCGAGGAACTTTTCAAACCATGATCGATACCCTCTTACTCAACTGCCGACGCTTGTTTTTGCGCGGACTCACCGTGCAAGCGCAAATTGGCGTGCACGACTTTGAACAGCACGCGCCGCAACGCATCGTCATCGACGTGGACCTGTATGTCTCGTTCGAAGGCACCCGCCCCAAAGACGACCGCATCGACGAAGTGGTCGACTACGACTTTGTGCGCGCCGTGGTGCATGGCCGCATCGCCAAGGGCCACATTGGTTTGCAAGAAACTTTGTGCGACGACATCTTGAACCACCTGCTGGAACACACGGGCGTGTTGGCTGCGCGGGTGTCCACACGCAAACCCGACGTCTACCCCGACTGCGAAGCCGTGGGCGTGGAAGCCTTTCGCGCCAAACCCGGAGTGCTGTGAGCATGGCACTGTCCAAAGGCACCCAAATCCTCACGCTCAACGGCTTGCGCTTTGACGCCAACTTAGGCATCTTGGAGCACGAAAAAACCGGCCCCCAGCCCATTCAGGTGGATGCCGAACTCAACCTCGGCACGCAACCCTTGATGCCGCATGACGACGACATTGGCCACGTGCTCGACTACCGCAAGGTGCGCCAGATCATCATCAACGAATGCACCGCGGAGCACGTCAACCTGCTGGAGAGCTTGATTGGCAAACTGGCCTACCGCCTGATGCAATTGCCCGGCGTGCTGGGCGTGCGCGTGAAGATTGCCAAACTGGAAATTTTTGACGACTGCGAAGTGGCGATTCGCATGGAAACAGGACAATGGAACTAAGGGCGCAACACGCTTGTCGCCCTGCACTCAACGCACGCACACCATGACCACCACCGCCAAAGACCCTCAGCAAATCAAGATCGAACACGAGACCCACAAGCTGGAGAAGCGCTTGTGCCGTCAGGTCGGTCAAGCCATCGTCGACTACAACATGATCGAAGAAGGCGACAAGATCATGGTCTGCATGTCGGGCGGCAAAGACAGCTACGGCATGCTCGACATCTTGCTCAAGATGCAAGCGCGCGCGCCCATCCGCTTTGAATTGATCGCCGTCAACCTGGACCAAAAACAACCCGGTTTTCCGGCGGATGTGTTGCCCAAGTACTTGGCTGAAGTGGGTGTGCCATTTCGCATTGAAACGCAAGACACTTACTCGATCGTCAAAGACAAAATTCCCGAAGGCAAAACCATGTGCAGCCTTTGCAGCCGTTTGCGCCGGGGCATTTTGTACCGCGTGGCCGGTGAATTGGGTTGCAACAAAATTGCGCTGGGCCACCACCGCGACGACATATTGCAAACCTTCTTTTTGAACATGTTCTTTGGTGGCAAGCTCAAGAGCATGCCACCCAAACTGGTGAGCGACGGTGGCGACCACATGGTGATTCGCCCCATGGCCTATGTGAGCGAGAAAGACCTGGTGCGCTGGGCCGCGCACCGCCAGTTCCCCATCATCCCGTGCACGCTGTGCGGCAGCCAGGACGGCTTGCAACGCCAGGTGGTGGGCGAGATGCTGCGCGAGTGGGAAAAGAAGTTTCCGGGCCGCATTGAAAACATGTTTGCCGCGCTGCAAAACGTGGTGCCCTCACACCTGCTGGACCACTCGAAGTTTGACTTCAAAGGCTTGGTAACCACTGGCGTGGCGTCAGATGACGGCGACAAGGCCTTTGACCACGAGGAGTTTGCGCTACCCACATTGCCCGGACTGCAAGTGGTCACGCTCAACGACTGAGCACACCACCAGCGTCCAAAGAAAAAGCCGCTCAACGAGCGGCTTTTTCACGAGCGAAACAAAAATTACAGCTTGAACGCCACCACTTTTTGCGTTTGCACGCCCAGGCCTTCAACCCCGAGGGTCATCACGTCGCCGCGCTTCAAGAAGATAGGAGCGGGTTTGCCATCCTTCTTATGACCCAGACCCACGCCAGCGGGGGTGCCTGTGGCAATCACGTCGCCGGGGTACAAGGTCATGAACTGGCTGACGTAGCTCACCAACTTGGCGGCACCAAAGACCATGGTTTTGGTGTTGCCCGACTGCATGCGCTCGCCGTTGAGTTCCATCCAAATGTCGAGCTTTTGGGGATTGGGCACATCGTCACGCGTCACCAGCCAAGGACCGATGGGGCCGAAGGTGTCGCAACACTTGCCCTTGTCCCAGGTGCCGCCGCGCTCGAGTTGGTATTCGCGCTCGCTCACGTCGTTGATCACTGTGTAGCCAGCCACGTGGTCGAGTGCGCTTTTTTGCGACACATAACGCGCCTTGGTACCGATCACGATGCCGAGTTCAACTTCCCAATCGGACTTGACCGAACCTTTGGGCAGCATCACATCGTCATTGGGGCCTTGGATACAGCTGGTGGGTTTCATGAACACCACGGGCTCTTTGGGCAAGGCCATGCCGGCTTCCGCAGCGTGGTCGGCGTAGTTCAGGCCAATGGCCACGAACTTGCCCACACCCGCCACGGGGCAACCCAAGCGAGGCTTGCCCTTGACCAAAGGCAGCGAGGCGGTTTTGAGGCGGCGCAGTTTGGCCATGGTGGCGTCACCGAGGTACTGGGGCAGCAAGTCGGGGATGACCGCGCTCAGGTCGCGCAGTTTGCCATCGGCATCGATCAATCCGGGTTTTTCTTTGCCGGGGTTGCCATAACGAACCAATTTCATGGGTTGCCTTTCAGGTTAAAAATTCATTCAAAGCGCTCGTGCGCTGGCACAAGGTGCGGGCGCATTATGGCGCCTTGCACGCAAGGCTTTTTACGCATGGGCGACAAAGCGCATGAGCGCGCGTGCAAGGCGAGTCACACCAGCAAAGCAAGCGCGGGCTCGAGGTGCTCCAGCGGCGAGCGCTTGAAGCCCGAGCGGGTGAAGCGCTGCAATTGGCCCAAGGCCAGCGCCACCAAGGCCGATGCACGCACCTGCGCGTCAGCACTGGGCGTGGATGAGTGGCGCGCTTGGGCCGCGGCTCGCAGCACTTGCCGCAAGGCCGACTCGATGCGGTCAAACAACTGGTTCATGCGCTGGTGCAAACGCTCGTGCTCAAACACCAAGGCGTCGCCCACCATCACGCGGGCCATGCCAGGATTTTTTTCACCAAACTGCAGCAGCACCATGACCATGCGTGCGGCTTTGTCGGCCCCGTCGCCTTCGCGCTCGGCGATTTGGTTGATCAGGGTGAACAAGCTGCTCTCGATGAAGTCAATCAGCCCCTCAAACATCTGCGCCTTGCTGGCAAAGTGGCGGTACAGCGCCGCCTCGCTCACCTCGATCTTGGCCGCCAACGAGGCCGTGGTGATGCGCTCGGCGCCGGGCTGCTCCAGCATGGCGGCCAGGGTCTGCAAAATCTGCGCGCGCCGCTCGCCGGGCTTCATGCGCTTGCGACCGAGGGTCTGCGTCGCGGCTAGATCGTCATCCGATGGAACAGCGTCAGATGAATCGGCTTGGGACATGGGCAGCCTTCAAAAAGTTAGTGCGACCTGATCATGGTGCCGAAGGCCTGCTCGGTCAAGATCTCCAGCAGCATGGCGTGCGGCACCCGGCCGTCGATGATGTGTACCGCATTCACGCCGCTCTTGGCCGCGTCCAAGGCCCCACTGATCTTGGGCAACATGCCACCGCTGATGGTGCCGTCTGCCACCAACTCGTCGATGCGCCGGGGCGTGAGTTCGGGCAACAGCTGGCCTTGCTTGTCGAGCACGCCCGGAATGTTGGTGAGCATCAACAGCTTTTCGGCCTGCAGCACGGTCGCCAGTTTGGCGGCCACCACGTCGGCATTGATGTTGTAGCTCTCGTTGTTTTCGCCAAAGCCAATCGGGCTGATGACGGGGATGAAGGCGTCGTCTTGCAAGGCCTTGACCACGCTGGGGTCGATGCTGACGATGTCTCCCACC
>CAITHK010000013.1 GCA_903892175.1 uncultured Burkholderiales bacterium
CCGACAACAGCCACACCGACAGGCCCATGTGCTGCAGAGCTTGAACGGTTGAAGCCGCGTCAGCACGCACATCTTCCGACATCTGCCAACTTGCCAACCACTGGCTGTGTCGGCACAAATGCACTTGTGCCGCTTGTGCAAACTCAGGCACGCTCGCACCCCATTCGGCACAGAATGCACGCGAACCCAACCGCAGCGGCTCTTGGAGTTGCCCCTCCAGCCCAAGGCCAATCGTCTCGTGTACATCATTTGCGACGCATGATTCCAATCGCTGTGCCTCATGCGCGGCAACCAACACGCGTGACAACGGATGCAAAGAATTCGCGCCCAAAGCTGCTGCACACGCCAGCGCCCAGTCTTGGGTCACACCCTCTTGAACAAACACTTGGGTGATGCGCTGCGCATCCCGTGTGAGCGTGCCTGTCTTGTCAAAAATCACGGTGTCCACTTGGGCCAGTGCTTCCAATGACTGCAAATGGCGCACCAACACCCCAAGGCGCGCCAGAGCGCCAGCAGCGGCCAGCATGGCCGCGGGCGTTGCCAAGGACAAAGCGCACGGACACGTCACCACCAACACGGCCACCGCCACCATCAAGGCATGCGCAGGGTTGCTGGGCCACCACCAAGCGCCAGCCAAGGCGGCCATGACCAGCACCCCGGCCAAAAAAGGTTTGGCCACACGGTCGGCCAATTGCGCAAGCCGCGGCTTGTGCAGCGACGCGTTCTCCATCAACGCCAAGATCTTGGAGAACTGGGTGTCTTCGCCCACGTGGGTGACGCGAACCAACACTGGCGCCAACAGGTTGTGACTGCCCGCCACCACCTGCTGACCTACACCACGGGACTGTGGTCGAGACTCGCCGGTCAACAAGGCTTCATCGGCCAGGGTTTGCCCGTCCAGAATGATGCCGTCCGATGGAAAGCTCTCAGACGGCAACACGCGGATCACGTCATCGGGCATCAAACGGCGCACGGCCACACGCTCGAACGAGCCATCCCCCAACTGGCGCAACACACTGTCGGGCAATCGGTTCATCAACGCCTCAAGGGCTCCGGCGGTTTGATCACGCACGCGCAATTCCAGCCAACGTCCGGTCAGCAAGAAGAACACAAACATGGTGAGTGAATCAAAGTACACATCGCCGCCAAACATGCCGCTGGGCTCGAACGTGGCGGCCGAGCTGAGTGCAAACGTGATGGCCATCCCCAAGGCCACCGGCAAATCCATGCTGATGCGGCGCCACCGAATGTCTCGCAAAGCGGCGCTGAAAAAAGGCCCACACGAAAAAAACACCACCGGCAAGGTGAGCACCCAGGATGCCCAGCGCAAGAGCTGCACCATGTCGGGCGTGATGTCGCCCTCGCCCGCCACATACGCCGGGTAGGCATACATCATGACCTGCATCATGCAAAACCCTGCGACCAACCAACGCCACAGTGCGCGACGCGTTTCTTCTTGCCGGGTTTGACGCAAGCTGCTGTCGGCCGCAGGCAAGGCGCCGTAGCCCACATCGGCAATGGCTTGCACCCAGACTGAGGGCTTGACCAACGACTCTGACCACACCACCTTGGCCCGGTGGGTGGCTGCGTTCACCTCTGCCGAGCGCACACCTGGCACGGCCAACAACGCGGCCTCGACGGTGAAAGCACAGGCTGCGCAGTGCATGCCCTGAATCACCACCTGCGAATCCCACACCGTGTCTTGCGACAGCGAGGCTGAGTTCGGGTGCGGCTGGCTGAAACGCAACCACTCCTGGGGGTCGTCAAGCAATGTGGCGGGAGATGGATCAACTGACATAAGTGCGCCAGCGTAGCGGGTTTGCTTGACGTGCAGTTGACATGCGTCAAATGCAAGCTGTGCAAGTGCGTTAAGCTTACCCCTGTCTATAACGAAGGAGCATTTGTATGTACAAACGAATTTTGGTCGCCACCGATGGTTCCACCCTGTCAAAAAAAGCCATCAGCAGCGCCATTGATTTGGCAGCTTTGAGTGGCGCCGAGCTGGTGGCTGTGAAAATCACCCCACGTTATCCACAAAGCTACTTCGAAGGTTCTTTGCCTTTGAGCCCCACCGAAGTTTCCAAAATTGAAACCACGTGGACCGACAACGCGCAAAAGTTGTTGGACGGCGTGGTCAAGGCGGCCAAAGCCAAAGGTGTCACCGCCAAAGGCGTGGTTGTCAAATCTGACATCGTGTCAGACGCCTTGATCGCTGCCAGCAAAAAACACAAAGCCGACTTGATCGTCATGGCCTCGCATGGTCGTCGCGGCATCAAGCGTTTGTTGTTGGGCAGCGAAACACAACAAGTGCTCACCCATTCCACCATTCCTGTGCTGGTGCTGCGCTGAGTACTTCGGCCCGTCAACAAAAAGGCCAGAGTGATCTGGCCTTTTTTGTGGGCGCCAAGGGCTGACCTGCTTCAGGCCGTGATGCGTGACTTGGCTTCTTGGTATTCGCGCTTCAAGCGCGCGACCAACTCAGCCGCTGGCACCACCGCCTTGACCGCCCCAATACCTTGCCCGCAACCCCAAATGTCTTTCCAAGCTTTGGATTTGTCGCCGCCAAAGTTCATCTGGCTGGCATCGCTCTCGGCGAGGTGCTCGGGGTCAAGCCCCGCGTTTCGAATGGATGGGGCCAAGTAGTTGCCGTGCACGCCGGTGAACAAGTTGCTGTACACAATGTCGTCTGAGTTGCTGTCGACGATGCACTGCTTGTAGGCATCCGACGCACGGGCCTCTTGGGTTGCGATGAACGCCGACCCCACGTACGCAAAGTCAGCACCCATGGCCTGGGCCGCCAGCACGGCGCCACCGGTGGTAATGGCGCCACTCAAGGCCACGGGGCCATCGAACCATTCGCGTATTTCTTGAATCAGGGCAAACGGGCTCTTCACACCCGCGTGACCGCCAGCGCCAGCTGCCACGGCAACCAAACCGTCGGCACCTTTTTCAATCGCCTTCTTGGCGAACTTGTTGTTGATGATGTCATGCATCACCACGCCGCCATAGCTGTGCGCGGCAGCATTCACATCTTCACGCGCACCCAGTGAGGTGATGATGATGGGCACCTTGTACTTCACACACAAGGCCATGTCGTGTTCTAAGCGGTCGTTGCTTTTGTGCACGATTTGGTTGATGGCAAAGGGCGCCGCCGGCTGGTCGGGGTGGTCGCGGTTGTGTGCTGCCAAGGCCTCGGTGATCTCGATCAACCATTCTTCCAATTGCTCAGCCGGTCGAGCGTTGAGCGCGGGCATCGACCCCACCACCCCTGCTTTGCACTGTGCAATCAACAACTGGGGGTTGCTGATGATGAACAAGGGCGACGCGATGACGGGGAAGCGAAGCTTGTGAAAAACAGCGGGCAAACGGGACATGGCAAGGACTCCATTGAGGGCGGGAAAAACAAGTGCCCTGCTGTGAAACTTAAAGTGACTTGGCTCGGCTGGACTTAAAAAGCCTCAAGCGCCATGTCGGTCACGCTGTCGGCACCGTCCACGATGCTGTCGCGCAAGCCAGCGACCTGGGTCAAGATGTGGTCGGCGTAAAAACAGGCTGTGGTGATCTTGGCTTGCATGAAGGCCGCCTCCTCACCTCGGGCGAGGGCATCTTGAGCAACCAGCAAGGCACGCGCCAATTGCCAACCCGCCACCAAATTGCCCGTGAGCATGAGGTATGGCACGCTGCCTGCAAACACCGCATTGGGGTTGGTTTTGCTGCCCGCCACCACAAAGTCCACCACGTTCAAAAATGCTTCGCGGGCCGTTTTCAAACGCGCGGCCACGGCCACTGCATGGGCGCTGCCCTGCTCGATCAAGTCTGCCTCGGTGCGCGCAATTTGTGCGGCAATCCCCTTGGCGGTTTGGCCGCCATCACGCCCGGTTTTACGACCCACCAAGTCGTTGGCTTGGATGGCCGTGGTGCCTTCGTAAATGGTCAAAATTTTGGCGTCGCGGTAATACTGCGCCGCACCGGTTTCCTCAATGAAACCCATGCCCCCGTGCACTTGCACGCCCAGGCTGGTGACTTGCAAGCTCATCTCGGTGCTGAAACCTTTGACCAGGGGCACCAAGAATTCGTAGAACGCCAAATTGTCTTTGCGCGTGGCTGCATCGGGGTGGTGGTGCGACGCGTCATACGCGGCGGCCGCCACGGTGGCCATGGCTCGGCAACCCTCGGTGTAAGCACGCATGGTCATGAGCATGCGGCGCACATCGGGGTGGTGAATGATGGGGGCACTGGTTTTCATGCTGCCGTCCACTGGGCGGCTTTGCACCCGGTCGCGGGCGAACTGCACGGCTTTTTGGTAAGCGCGTTCAGCAATCGAAATGCCTTGCACGCCCACCGCGTAGCGGGCCGCGTTCATCATGATGAACATGTACTCCAGGCCACGGTTTTCTTCGCCCACCAAGAAACCCACAGCGCCACCGTGATCGCCATACTGCAACACAGCCGTGGGGCTGGCTTTGATGCCCATCTTGTGCTCAATGCTCACGCAATGCACATCGTTGCGTGCGCCCAACGAGCCATCGGCATTCACCATGAATTTGGGCACCACAAACAAGCTGATGCCCTTGACGCCCTCGGGTGCACCTTGCACGCGTGCCAACACCAAGTGGATGATGTTTTCGGCCATGTCGTGCTCACCGTAGGTGATGTAAATTTTGGTGCCAAACACCTTGTACGTGCCATCGGGCTGTGGCTCGGCACGGGTGCGCACGGCGGCCAAATCAGAGCCGGCTTGTGGCTCGGTCAAATTCATGGTGCCGGTCCACTGGCCTGACACCAAGCGCTCAAGGTAAGTGGCCTTCAAAGCGTCAGAGCCTGCCGTCAGCAACGCTTCAATCGCGCCATCGGTCAACATGGGGCACAAGGCAAAACTCATGTTGGCCGAGTTGAGCATTTCGCCACAGGCCGCGCCAATGGTTTTGGGCAAGCCTTGGCCACCGTACTCAGCGGGGTGCTGCAAACTCTGCCAACCACCTTC
Organism: uncultured Burkholderiales bacterium; assembly: GCA_903892175.1. GTDB lineage: Bacteria > Pseudomonadota > Gammaproteobacteria > Burkholderiales > Burkholderiaceae_C > Limnohabitans. Next base: position 4,985 of record CAITHK010000013.1, read on the forward strand.
GGTGAACTGCGCATAGGCCTGTTTGAATCCAGGCGTGGTGGTCACATGCCCGTCTTTGAAGTACGAAGGATTTTTGTCGCCCTCCCAGTTCAAAGGCACCAGCACCGACTCGTTCAACTTGGCGCACTCTTCGAGCACCGCTTGGGCGGTTTGCATGCCCATGTCTTCAAAGGCAGGAATTTGCGCAATCTGATCTAGGCCAGCCAGATGTTGCATGTTGAACAGCATGTCTTTGACGGGGGCGATGTAGCTCACGGTGTGTCTCCAAAAATCAGTGCAACAGAAAAAAAGGCACCCCAGTGGGTGCCTTGTGCCACAGCGCTTAGAGCGCTGCCACCAACTCGGGCACGGCGACGAACAAGTCAGCCTCCAGGCCGAAGTCGGCCACGCTGAAGATCGGGGCCTCGGGGTCTTTGTTGATCGCCACGATCACTTTGCTGTCTTTCATACCCGCCAAGTGTTGAATGGCACCGCTGATGCCACACGCCACATACAACTGCGGCGCCACGATCTTGCCGGTTTGACCCACTTGCCAGTCGTTGGGCGCATACCCAGCGTCCACGGCTGCACGGCTGGCACCCAAGGCGGCACCCAGCTTGTCGGCCAGCGGCGTCATGACTTCGTTGAACTTTTCGGCGCTGCCCAAGGCGCGGCCACCCGACACAATGATCTTGGCTGCCGTCAACTCAGGCCGGTCACTCTTGGTGACTTCACGGCCCACAAAGCTGCTTTGGCCCGAGTCGGCCACGGCCGCCACGCTGTCGGTGCTGGCGCAGCCACCGGTGGCGGCTGCCGCATCAAAGCCTGTGGTGCGTACGGTGATCACCTTGGTGGCGTCTGTCGACTGCACGGTGGCCATGGCGTTGCCCGCATAAATGGGACGCTCAAACGTATCGGGGCTGTCCACGCGGGTGATGTCACTGATTTGCCCCACATCCAACAGCGCGGCCACGCGGGGTGCCACGTTTTTGCCGCCTGCGGTGGCCGGAAACAAGATGTGGCTGTAGCTGGCTGCCACGGCCAACACTTGAGCCGCCACGTTTTCTGCCAAGCCATCGGCCAAGGTGGCGCCATCGGCGTGCAGCACTTTGGCCACGCCCGCAATTTGGGTTGCTGCTGCTGCTGCGGCGGCGGCGTTGTGGCCGGCGACCAGCACATGCACGTCACCCCCCATGGCCAGGGCTGCGGTGACGGTGTTGAGGGTGGACGCCTTGATGCTGGCGTTGTCGTGTTCTGCAATGACGAGAGATGTCATGGTGTGTTGTCCTTGATCGGTTCTGCGTGAGCTTAGATAACTTTGGCGTCGTTTTTGAGCTTGTCCACCAGCGCGGCCACGTCGGCCACTTTGATGCCTGCGCTGCGCTTGGGCGGCTCGCTGACTTTCAAGGTCTTGATGCGCGGGGCCACATTGACGCCCAGGTCTTCAGGCTTGTAAACATCAAGCTGCTTTTTCTTGGCCTTCATGATGTTGGGCAAGGTCACGTAGCGGGGCTCGTTCAAGCGCAAGTCGGTGGTGATCACCGCAGGCAGGCTGATGGACAGGGTTTCCAGGCCGCCGTCGACTTCGCGCGTGACTTGGGCTTTGCCATCGGCCACCACCACTTTGGAAGCGAAGGTGGCTTGGGGCAGATGCGCCAAGGCAGCGAGCATTTGTCCGGTTTGGTTGCAATCGTCGTCGATGGCTTGTTTGCCCAAGATGATGAGGCCGGGTTGCTCTTTGTCCACCAAGGCTTTGAGCAACTTGGCCACGGCCAGGGGCTGCAGCTCTTCGGCCGTCTCGACCAAGATGCCACGGTCAGCGCCAATGGCCATGGCCGTGCGCAGGGTTTCTTGGCATTGCGTCACGCCGCAAGACACCGCAATGACCTCGGTCACCACACCCGCCTCTTTGAGGCGCACCGCCTCTTCGATGGCGATTTCGTCAAACGGGTTCATGCTCATCTTGACGTTGGCAATGTCCACGCCCGACTGGTCTGACTTGACCCGGACCTTGACGTTGTAGTCCACCACGCGTTTGACAGCGACCAATGCTTTCATGGGAAAAACTCCACGGTTGAATAGAAAAGAGATTGACGTTTACGTAAACGTCACATTGTAAGGTTTTGCAGCGGTTTTTTAGAACGTTCGTGCTTTTTTCATTTTCGCCGAAAAAACCTCACCTGCGCATCACGACTTCCTGCGGGGTTTGGCCCAGGCCAATGTTGACGCTGCGCAAGGCGGACAGAACGGCCAAATTGACCCCTGAGCGCACAGGCGCTTGGCCACTGGATGGGTCATCCATCCAAAAGTTCAGCACGAAATGCAGGCCTTGAGGCGTCACTTCATGGAGCACAGCCGAAGGGCCGGGATCTGGCAACACCCGCGGCGCTCCCAGCGCAGCTTGGACCAACACAGCTTGCACCTGCACCGCATCGGCCTCCAGGCCCACCCAAAAATGGCAGGTCAGCAGCATGCGACTGTTTTCAAGCGACAGGTTCTCCACCCGCTGGGTGATGAGCAGTTCATTGGGCACGACCGACTCAATGCCATTGTTGGCCCGCAGCAAGGTGTAGCGGGTTTTGATGTCTGACACCGTGCCCTCAAACCCATCCACCCGTACATAGTCGCCAATCCGAAGCGATCGCTCAAGCAAGATGACAAACCCACTGACATAGTTGGCCGCCAACTTTTGCAAGCCAAACCCCAACCCCACCCCGAGCGCGCCGCCCAAGACCGACAAGGCCGTGAGGTCAACGCCCAGCGTGGACAAGGCAAACAAAGCCCCCAGCACCATCAACAAAGCGCGCACCGCATTGGCCAGTACCCGGCGCATGGACAAATCAGCCACCGCATGGCGCAAGACCCGTTGTTCCAGCGCAGCAGACATCCACAAGCTGAGCACCAACACCAAGCCGGACGTCAGCACCACTTGCAGCACATGCAACACGGTGATGTGGGTTTTACCCCAGCTGATCTGAATGCCGTCTAACTCGTCGAGAACAGGGGAGATCCAGCCAGTGATCCACAGAACCGCCAAACCCCAAGCCATCCACGAGACGATGCGTTCAATGGCGCGTGCGCCCGAAGAGTCTGGAAAAGCCGAAGCCAGCACACGGGCCATCAAGCGAATCAGCAACAACGACACCAGCACCGGCACGGCCACTTTGAGCACCGGGACATGTTGGATTTTGAGCAAGCCCAACTTCAACAGCGAGGTGAAGACCAAGCCCAGTGCGGGAAACAACACCCCATCGACGATGCGACGGCCCAACAAGATCGAGTGCCCCGCAAAGCTGCGCCCCAACATGCGGGTGATCCACCAAGCCAGGCCCAAGCAGATGAGCAAACCGCCCAACTCCAAAACAATGGCGGGGTTTTGCAAGTCGCGCAAAAGTTCTTGCAAGTCGTTCATGGGTACGTCCTCAAATGTCGGCCAAGACGCGCAGGTGCGCCTCGACGCTGCGGCCCAAAGCACTCAAGCTGTAGCCGCCTTCCAAACAAGAGACGATGCGGCCCTTGGCATGGCGCAACGCAATGTGCCGGATGCGGTCGGTGATCCACGCATAGTCTTGCTCGACCAAGCCCATTTGACCCATGTCGTCTTCGCGGTGCGCATCAAAACCTGCGCTGATGAAGACCATCTCTGGTTTGAACTCTTCAAGCCGTGGCACCCAATAGGTCTCGATCAATTCGCGCACATCCATGCCCTTGGTGTAGGCAGGCACGGGCAAATTCAACATGTTGTGCGCGGGATGGTCTGTGCCCGAGTGGGGATAAAACGGGTGCTGAAAAAAACTCACCATCAACACCCGCTCATCGCCCGACAAGATGTCTTCGGTGCCGTTGCCGTGGTGCACGTCAAAGTCAACCACCGCCACACGCTTCAAACCATGGCGTTCCAGCGCGTATTTGGCAGCCACGGCCACGTTGTTGAAAAAACAAAAGCCCATGGCTTGCCGGGCGGTGGCATGGTGGCCCGGGGGACGGACCGCACAAAACGCATTTTCCAACTCACCGGCCAGCACGGCGTCAGTGGCCGCAATGGCTGCACCTGCGGCACGCAACGCCGCCTTCCACGTGTGGGCATTGAGGGCGGTGTCCGCATCCATGTGCGCATACGCGGGGCCACCCGCTTGCATGTCTTCGACCAGTCGCTCCGATATGCCCCGCAAGGCAGCGATGTACATGCGGTCATGGGCCAGCTCAATGTCAGCCAACGGGGCTTCTGGCGCCTCCAGCTGCGTGAGCCCAATGTCCACGCCGCTGATGAGCAATCGGTCTTGGATGGCGCTGAGCCGTTCGGGGCACTCGGGGTGCCCCTCGCCCATTTCATGCTGCCAACACAGAGGGTGGGTGTAGTAACCAGTTTTACGCATGGTCTCTTGTCTTGTGAGGGTCTCGATCCAGCTTAACATGCGAGCCTTGCTGACGCTCCACAAAGCCCCCGATTGAAACCCTTTGCTTGCCTGTTTTTGATGTTGCGCAAACCCATCGGCTGCTGGCTTGCACTCATGGCTGGTTTGGCCCTGGCCGTTTGTTCAGCGCCCAGCCACGCGGGTGCCAAACACCATGCCCGCCAGCACTTGCGTGCCATGCCTCGCGCCGCCACCGGCGCGCCCTTTGGCGCGACACCCGAGGTGCTGCAGCTGGCAGACAAGCTGGCCCAAGCCCACCAATTGCCTGCTGTCTGGGTGCGACAGCAACTCAGCAGCGCGCAGCAGTTGCGTGGCTTGCCCAAACTGGTGATGCCCCCTCCCGTCAGCACACCCAAGAACTGGCGCGCTTACCGTGAACGCTTCATCGAACCCAAGCGCATCAGCGCTGGCGTGGCCTTTTGGAACACCTACCGCAGCGCCTTAGAAAAAGCCGAGGCCACTTACGGCGTGCCTGCCGAGATGTTGGTCGGCATCTTGGGTGTCGAAACTTTTTACGGCCAGCACATGGGCCACTACCGAGTGCTGGATGCGCTGACCACCCTGGCCTTGGACTTTCCGCCAGAGCACCCCCGCGCGGCCGAACGCCAAGCTTTTTTTCAGTCCGAGTTGGGACACTTTTTGGTTCAGATGCGCCAGCTACCCGCGGGTGCCGCCCCCCTCAAAGGCAGCTTTGCAGGCGCCATGGGTTGGCCCCAATTCATGCCTTCGAGTTGGGCCGAATTTGCGGTCGACTTTGATGGCGATGGCCGCATCGATTTGCTCAACAGCCCGGTTGACGCCATTGGTTCGGTGGCCCATTACTTCCAAGCTTTTGGCTGGCAAACCGGCATGCCCACCCACTACCCCGTGGGCTTTGACGAATCGCGTTTGGACAAAAGCACGCTGCTGGCACCCGACATCTTGCCCTCCTTCAGCGTGCGCAGTTTCCAAGACAAAGGGGTGGTGCTGGACAACGTGGCACAACAACACCCAGGGCCCTTGGCGCTGGTGGAGCTCTTCAATGGCGACGATGCGCCAAGCTATGTGGCGGGCACCGACAACTTTTATGTGGTGACGCGCTACAACTGGAGCAGTTATTACGCGCTCGCCGTGATTGAGTTGGGTATGGCAGTAAAGGCGCACATGGCATTACCTAATTAGTGCCAATTGTGATGTTGAGAAATCTGCCACGCACAGAGCTCCGCGAATCGCTCACCCAAGATCCTCGGCGCAATCACCTCACGCGAGCTGTCGCCTAGCCCATTGGTTCTAGTCGAATGAGCCGTTATTAAACAAATGCGGGATCTAAAATTGCGCAACCTTATTTGACGCGACAAACCTCGCATAACTGGAGACTGCAGATCATGACCCAAGAGCTTTCGGGTGAAAGAAAAAATTTGCTGAAGTTATTGATGCTCGGCATTTCGATTGCCTTCATTTTGCTCAGCGTGTTGTCAATCTTGATCGTCCAAGGTGAAAAAGACGTTTCCAACCGGAACCACGCGTTGCGCATGAGCCCGACCGAAGTCGAGCCCGGCAAAACCCCACCCGACCCAATGCCCACCAACACAAATTTCACTGAGGTGAATATTGGCCTTTACTTAGACGGCATTGAAAACCTCTCCGTAAGAGATTCCAATTGGACACCGGCGTTTTATTTGTGGTTTCGCTGGAAGGGCGACAAATCGCTCGATCCCGGCAAGAACTTCAGACTTGTAGATGCCAAAGTCGATCGCAAAGAACTGGTAGAAACATACAGTGGCGACGATGGAGTAAATTATCAAATATACAAAATAATATCGCGCAATAGCAAATTCTTTAACACGACACGGGTGCCACTGGATGATCACATGCTAAATATCTACGTGGAAGACTCTGTCAATGACGTGTCCAAACTGAGATATGTAGTGGATCCTGCCACACAGGTCAGTTCACGCGTCAAAATTCCCGGCTACAACATCACGGGGTTCAGCACGGTCGTTAAGCCCCACACCTACAAGACCACCTATGGCGACCCGAGAGTAGCCGACAACACCAGAACCACATTCAGCGAATTCAATTTCGCACTCACCATCAAACGCAGTGGAATCGCCATCTACCTCAAGCTTTTCATCGGCTTGTTTGCTGGGGTTTTACTCACCATGTGCAGCTTTTTCATCCGCCCCTCGGATACAGGCCCGCGCTATGCGTTGCCCTCTGCCGCCTACTTTGGCGTCATTGCGAATGCGTACATGACCAACTCTTTGCTACCCCCTTCGAGTTATTTTGGATTGACAGATTTGGTCACGGGCATTGGCTTGTTTACGATTTCATTGTGCGTGGTCGCTTCGTTGGTTTCGGGCCACTACTATCTTCGGAAAAAAGAAGAAGAGTTTTCTCGACAAATTGATCAACTCTCCTGGCGCTTCATCGCCGCAGGTTTCCTGATTGTGAACATCATCCTGCCGGTGTGTGCGTTTTATTGAGGGAGGTGACATTCGGCCATGGGGAAACTGACGAAGCCACTTCCCACTGGCAATGATTGAGTGCGTGCAAGCGGTTAGACCGAATAGCGGTTTAAATTATTTGCAGTTCAGCGTGCGATAAAAGAGGGTGCTCATTATTTGGGTACATAACTTGGGGCATGGACTTCACGCACCACCGCGTCTTCGGCTGCATTCGTTGTGTGGTCGAAGCGTTGAGTGTGTCCTTGCCCTGCATGCCTTTACGCATCGCTTTGATTTGTTTCCACATCATCAGCACTTGCGGCTTTTGCCGCGTCAACAGCCAACGCAAACTGGCAAATGCCGCATACAAGGCCAACCAGCACAACACACCGATTGCTGACCCTGACCCGAAAATCTAGGCCACTCGAAAGTATAAAAATCTGGCTGGCATGATTTTCATACTTTGGAAATGAGAGCATGCCATGAAGATAAGCAGGTTTCCGGAAAAGAAGATCGCATTTGCGACCAAACAATCTGAGCTGGGCACCAAGGTCGACGAAATCTGTCGCATGATGGGTATCAAAGATGCCACGATCTACAAATGGAGTCAGAGTAGGCAGGGCTGATATCTGCCCCGCGGAATCAAAGCTCCAAGGCGATTGACTCGCTAGGGCTCACGGCCATCCATTTTTATGGAAGTTCAAACATAGTTTTAAAAAATATGTGAGTATTTTCAAACCGTAAAATAAACCTTTGAAACGCTTTTACAACTGGTGCAGTTATTACGCCTTGGCTTCATCGAATTGGGACAAGCTGTCAAAGCGGCCATACCCCATTGAACTGCCACCATGAACCCGTTGAATCCTAAAAAATTGCACCTGACCAAGTGGACGGCAGTGCAACCCGTGGCCAAGCAAAAACACTTCTTGGTCAGTCGGGTGATTCAACCCGAGTTACCCACCGACCCGATTGTGTCGGTGGAAATCGAAGCTGTGTTTTCAAAAGCCACACGGATCATTGCGTGGCGTGATCTGCAAGACGACGCAGTCTGGCGGCAGGGCTGGGTTTGAGACAGATCGAGAGATCTCGAGCACTCCCAGATACTCATCCTGTATGTGCGTGTTGGCCATTAGCCCTTTAAAGGAGAGATCTGGCCGCGAATCCAAGTTGCCAGGGCATCTTCACTGAGGTCGCCTGCAGCAAGCGACAAGATCGTTTGAGTGGCCTCGGGCTGCGAGGCGGTGAGGCGGTAGCCGTTCAGACGCAAAGACAAACCTAGCGCTAAAAAAGCAGTCCTCTTTTTGCCATCGGCGAAGGGGTGGTTTTTTGCCAATCCAAAAGCATAAGCGGCAGCAATATCAGCCACATCCGGCGAGCCGTAATGAGCCAGTTGTTCTGGGCGTGAAAGCGCGCTGCCCAGTAGGCCTTCATCACGCAAACCTGCAAGACCTCCAAACTGCACCAAACACATGGCGTGTAAACGCACCAATGCTTCGCGCTGTATCCACCGCCATTGCATCACTTGGCCAGCACTTTGAATGTTTCGCGGAATTCATTCATAAATGCTTGCCCCATAGCAATTTCAGCCTCAAGTTCCGCGTTGTAGGGGGACACCTCAAGCCCGTTCGGCGAAAGCGTTGCATAAAGCGTGTCCCCTTTCGTCACGTGCAAGTGATTGGTAATTTCCTTTGGCAAAATCACGCCTAAAGAATTGCCGATTTGAGTCACACGAAGTGGCTGCATGGTGAGCTCCTGATGCTGCAATGGTTGTTATAACCGAAATTATAACGGCAACGTTTTTCAACAAAAGGCCGGCAGTGATCCCTGGTGCACAAGTTTTGAGCAGGGTCACGCCGTCAGTCGGCGAAACCCAACAGGAGGGTGGGGTAGCCAAGCATTGGCACTGCACATCAACAAGCCAGCCATGAAAACAGTTGTTGTTCTCGCTAGAAATTGAATCACGTTTTTAATCGTGATATTTGAATGCTAAAGCCTCTTTTTTTTAACAGTCTCTTCAGGCCATTCTTTCCATGAAAAACGTCACAATTCAACCGCGTCAGGCAAAGTTGCCCCATCCAATGCTGTTCACCGATTCAGGTGACTAGGCCAAGAACGCACTGAAGTCACACATGCACTCCGATCCGCCCACCCCCTCCACAGCCGCCACGCACGACATGCGCTACCGGCAAGACATTGACGGTTTGCGCGCGGTCGCTGTGTTGTCGGTCATTTTTTTCCACCTCAACCCGGCTTGGGCCAGCGGTGGGTTTGTCGGTGTTGATCTGTTTTTTGTCATCAGCGGCTTTTTGATCACCAGCCAAATTCGCCAAGAGTTGGTGCTGCACACCTTCACCCTCAAGAGTTTTTACCTGCGCCGGATTCGTCGCATTGCGCCGCCACTGCTGGCCATGCTGATGGCCGTCTGCGCCGTGGCCTGGTGGCTGTTGGCGCCCGAGGACCTGCGGTCGTTGGCTTACTCGCTGGTAGTCCAACCCCTGTCTTTGCAAAACCTGGTGTTTTTGTCGGAGGGCAATTACTTTCGGGGCAGCGAAACCAAAGCGCTGCTGCACACCTGGAGTTTGGCTGTTGAAGAGCAGTTCTACCTGTTTTGGCCTCTGTTGCTGGTTTGGCTGCATCGGTTCTCGTTCAAGGCTTGGATAGCCGTTGCGTGCGGTCTGATCCTGGCGTCGTTTTACCTGAGCGCCACCCTGAGCTTGAGCGAGCCACAAGCTGCTTTTTTCTTGATCTTCACGCGCACCTGGGAGCTGGGGCTGGGCGGTCTGGCGGCGGTCTGGCGCTTGCACTGGGGGCACACGCAGCGCCCCAGCCCTTGGCTGCGCGAAACACTGGGGTGGGCCAGCATGGCCGCTCTGGCCTATGGCATCTTCTTCATTGACGCCACGATGCCCTTCCCTGGACAAATCGCGCTCGTGCCCGTCTTGGGGGCGTGTGTGGTGGTGCTGCTGGGTGGTTCGTCGGACAGCGCCCTGAGCAAGTTGTTGTCGCGCCCAAGCTTGGTGGCGATTGGCCTGATCTCTTACCCCTTGTATTTGTGGCACTGGCCGCTGCTGGTGTTCATGCAGCACCTGCAGCTCAAGCCCACAGATGTGCTGCCATTCATGGGCTTTTGGTTGGCCGCTTTGGCGCTGGCCTACGCCAGCTTTCGGTGGCTAGAGCTGCCGATTCGGCGCAAGCGCTGGCTCGCCTCCTCCCGCAGCTTGCTCAAGGCTGTGGCGGCCGGCTTTGTGTTGGTCACGGCATTTGCCCTTCACGTCGTCACTACCGACGGCGCGGCTTACCGTTATGCCGAACAACCCCGCGCATTTTTGACGGCCCGCATTCAGTCTTACACCAAGCGCTGCGAGGTCTCTGCACGCCTGGTCGATCTGCGCTCCCCCATTTGCCATCACCACGAGAACCCCGCCAACCCTCACAAAGTGCTGCTGTGGGGCAACAGCCACGCCAGCATGTTGATTCCCATGCTCGACCAACTGGCCAAAGACCACCAGAGCAGCTTGTATGTCAACACCAAAAACACCCGACCGCTGCTGGAGGTAGACACCTCCAACCGAGAAGTGTTTCACAAGGTGATGGCCAAGGCACAAGCCCTGTCGATCACCCAAGTTGTGTTGGCTTCTTCATGGCAGGGTTTGGACAACCCCGTGTTGGAGCAGCAACTGGTCCAGGCCGTGGCCGAGTTGACCCAACACCACATGGCCGTGTGGTTGGTGGTGGACACACCGGGTGGAGAGGCGCTGGACCCGATGACCGCGTATGCCAAGCAACCCAAGCATCCTCAGGTCGGCAGCGTGTCATGGGGGCACTACAACCAAACCAGCCGACAGATGGAACTGGCTGTGTTTCAACGTTTGGTTGATAAATTTCCAAACGTGCGCATCATCGACACCTCTGGCGTTTTTTGTGACGCCACGCAATGCTGGGGCGGACGAGGGGGCGAGGTGTGGTACCGCGATGCCACCCACCTCAACAACGCAGGGGCTCGGGCCATGGCGTCTTACTTTGTGCCGGTCTTTCAGCCCTGAGCAGACTGCTCATGGCGACCTCACACTTTTGAGGACTGTTGCAAGGCCCACTGCACCTGCTCGCGCACCACGTCGCTGCGGTGGGTGAGGTGCGGCACCAAGGCCTGGCGCAAGCTTGCCGAATCTGCGACGCGCAAGGCGTTGCCTGCGGCCAAGGCCAGGTTGCGCAGCCAGCGCGCGTGCCCAATTCGGCGAATGGCACTGCCTTGGGTGCGCTGCAAAAACTCGGCTTCGGTCCACCCCAGCCATTGGTCCAGGCCCTGGTCCACCAAGCCCTCACGCACATCGAAGTCGGCCAAGCTGGCGGTTTGCGCATACTTGTTCCAGGGACAGGCCAATTGGCAGTCGTCACAGCCGTACACATGGTTGCCGACCAAGGGACGCAAGTCCTCTGGAATGGGCCCCGCATGCTCAATCGTGAGGTAAGAAATGCAACGCCGCGCATCCACCACGCCCGGCGCCACGATGGCTTGAGTGGGGCAGACATCGATACAGGCGCTGCACTGGCCGCAATGCGCACTCACCGGGGCGCTGGCAGGCAGGGGCAGATTGAGGTAAATCTCACCCAAGAAGAACATCGAGCCGGCCTCGCGGTTGAGCACCAAGCTGTGCTTACCCCGCCAACCTTGGCCGCTGCGGGTGGCCAACTCTGCTTCGAGCACCGGAGCAGAGTCAGTGAAGGCGCGGTACTGCAAAGGGCGGGGCTCGGGGTTGTGGGCGCGCAAGTGGGCGTCAATCTGTTGGGCCAAGGTGTCAAGCCGCGCGCGCAGCACCTTGTGGTAATCACGCCCCCGGGCATAGACCGAGACCACGCCTTGCTGCGGGCTGCGCAAGCGCTGCCATTCCAACGCCTGCCAGTCCGACGAAGTGTCGCGCGGCAGGTAGTTCATGCGGGCCGTCACCACGCTCACGGTACCGGGCACCAGCTCTGCGGGTCGCGCGCGCTTCATGCCGTGGCGGGCCATGTAGTCCATCTCACCATGGAAATTTTGGGCCAGCCAGTCGCGCAAACCCGGCTCAGCCGAAGACAAATCCACAGGGGCCACCGCAATTTGGGAAAATCCAAGGGACTGAGCCCAAATCTGCATCTGCGACAGCAACAATGTGTGGTGGTTCGACAACCGTAATTCCTTGAACAATGTGTCCATTGTAAAAACCCTCACCTGGCCCGACGAAGCCGCCACCCAAGCCTTTGCGGAGCAACTGGCGGCAACCCTGTCTGCCGATCACCTGCCCCATGCGTGCATTGCCCTGCATGGGGACTTGGGGGCGGGCAAAACCACGTTCGTGCGCCATCTGCTGCGCGCCCTGGGCGTGACAGGACGCATCAAAAGCCCCACCTATGCCGTGGTCGAGCCCTACGAGGTGACACGCTTGGCCAACCCGTGGCCAATCTGGCACTTTGACTTTTACCGATTCAGCGACCCGCGCGAATGGGAGGACGCGGGCTTTCGCGATATCTTTGCCAGCCCCGGCTTGAAACTGTGTGAATGGCCCGAACACGCCAGTGGCGTGATGCCCACGCCCGACCTGGACCTGCACTTGCAGGTCGACACCGACACGCAGCGTCAGGTCACGCTGCATGCCAACACGCCCCAGGGCGCGGCCTTGCTGGCATGACCGACAGCACCGCACGATCTGCCCTGCCTCAGCGGCGCACGCTGCTGAAAGCTGGCGCCCTGTCTCTGTGGTTGGGACAAGCTGACATCGCTTGGGGCGCCACCATCGTCGCGGTGCGGGTATGGCCAGCGGCAGACTACACGCGGGTGACGATTGAAAGCGACACTGCCCTCAAAACCGTGCCTTTGTTTGTGGCCAACCCACCGCGCTTGGCGGTGGACATTGAGGGCATTGAACTCAACCCCGCGCTGCGCGACTTGGTGGGCAAGGTGCGCTCGGACGACCCCTTCATCACCGGGGTGCGGGTGGGCCAGTACACGCCCAACACGGTGCGCTTGGTGCTCGACCTGCGCCAGATGGTGCAACCCCAAGTGTTCAACCTCGCGCCGGTGCAAGCGGGCAATGCACGCTACCAACACCGCTTGGTGCTCGACCTCTACCCCACCCTGGTGGCCGACCCGCTGGAGGCCTTGATTGCCGAGCGTTTGAAGGGCGGCAACAGCAACCCCGGACTTGCCAACGCACCGTCCATGACCGCGCTGCCACCGCCCCCCTCGGGGGCCAAGCTCAGCAGCTCACCCGATCCGATGGCCGATTTGCTGGCCACGCAAAAACGCCAACCCAGCGCGCTACCGCCTACGCCGCCGGCCGTGGTGGCGCCACCCATCACCTTGGCAGCCTCGACGGCACAAGAAGCTGACCAGGAAGAGCGTTACATCATTGTGGCGCTCGACCCAGGACACGGCGGCGAAGATCCGGGCGCCATTGGCCCGCGTGGCACCAAAGAAAAAGATGTGGTGTTGCAAATTGCGCACCGCATGCGGGATCGCATCAATGCCACGCAAATCAAAACCCGCCACGGCACGCTGCCCATGCGCGCCTTTTTGACCCGTGACGCCGATTTCTTTGTGCCCTTGCACGTGCGGGTGGACAAAGCGCGGCGCGTGCAAGCCGACTTGTTCATCAGCCTGCATGCCGATGCCTTCCTCACGCCCGATGCACGCGGCGCCAGCGTGTTTGCGCTCAGCCAGGGCGCCGCCTCCAGCGCCGCCGCGCGTTGGATGGCGGTGCAAGAAAACCGTGCCGATCAAGTCGGCGGCTTGAACCTGAAGGTACAAGACGCCACGGTGCAGCGCGCACTGCTGGACATGAGCACAACCGCCCAAATCAACGACAGCCTGAAAATTGGCAGCGAGATGCTGGGGCAAATCCGGCGCATCGGCAAACTGCACAAACCTCAGGTCGAACAGGCCGGGTTTGCGGTGCTCAAAGCGCCGGATATTCCCAGTGTGTTGGTCGAGACCGCCTTCATCAGCAACCCCGATGAGGAAATCCGCCTCAACAGCGAGCGCTACCAAAACGAATTGGCCGATGCGCTGATGCGCAGCATCGAGCGTTACTTCGCGCGCAACCCGCCCCTGGCCCGCACGCGCAACACCTGAAGGCACACATGACCCTGTCTTTGCATCCCCCCAAGGCCTACCTCAACCATGCTGGCGCTTCATTGATGCCCACGACCGTGCGCCAAGCCATGCTGGACCACTTGACGCGCGAATCGGTCCTCGGCGGCTACAACGCCGCGGATGCCATGGCGTCTGAACTGGACGCGGTGTACCGCTGTGCCGCGCAACTGTTGGGATGTGACACCGACGAGATCGCGCTGCCCACGGGCAACGCCAGTGGTTGGCGTGAGGTGTTGGGCTGCATGGACTTTGGCCCTGGCGATCGACTGTTGGTGGCGCGCAGCGAATGGGGGGGCAACTACGCCGCCCTGACCCACATCGCGCAACGCACCGGAGCGCGCGTTGAAATGATTCCATGCACGGCCGACGGCACTTTGTGTTTGTCGCATTTGGCGCAAATGATCGATGCACGTGTGCGTTTGATCTCGCTCACCTGGTTGCCGGCCAACGGTGGTTTGATTCAACCCGCACAACAAGTTGGCGCTTTGGCTCGCGCCGCAGGAGTGCCCTTTGTGCTGGACGCCGCACAAGCGCTCGGGCAACTGCCCGTGGATGTGCGTCAACTGGGCTGCGATGTGCTCACAGCCCCTGGACGCAAATGGTTGCGAGGGCCACGTGGCACGGGTCTGCTGTACGTACGGCGCGACTTCATGCCTCAACTCAAGCCCCGCACCGTTGACCAGTTCACGGCCCCTTACCGAGACGGGGCCTACCACCTGCGGGCAGACGCCAAACGGTTCGAAACCTCCGAGGCCTGCATGGCCGCGCGCCTGGGGCTGGGCGTGGCCATTCGTCATACCCTGAACCTGGGCGTGGAGACCATTCAAGCCAAGGTGCGAGAACGCGCCGAACGCATCCGTCACGCTTTGTCAGCGATAGAAGGGGTGCAGTTGCAAGACATTGGCACCGAACGCTCGGCCTTGGTGGCTTTCACCGTGGACGGCCTGCCCGCCAGCACGGTGCGCGCGCAGCTCATGGCCCAAGGTGTGGACGTGGCCGTGAATGGCTTGTCGTTCACGCCACTGGACATGGCGGCCCGGGGTTTGACTGACGTGCTGCGTGCGTCCCCACACACCGACACCCGTGATGAAGAAATTCAAGCGCTGGTCTCTGCCTTGACACACCTGATCCACCTTCACTGACCGATGACCGACCACACCAACGCCCCTGCCCCTCAAGCCCGCAACCCGCTGCACGGCATGACTTTGGAAAAAATCATCTTGGCCCTTGAAGCGCACTATGGCTGGCAGGGCTTGGGCGAACGGATATCGGTGCGTTGCTTCACGCACGACCCCAGCGTGGCGTCGAGCCTGAAGTTTTTGCGCAAAACACCCTGGGCGCGTGACAAGGTGGAGAGCCTGTACCTGTTCATGCTGCGCGATGTGCGCCGCAGCCAGGCAGACTGAAATCCGTCATGGCGTGGCGCTGCTGCGCGAGGCCTTCCATGAACCGAACAAGGCCAAGGCACTGGGAATGAGGATCAAGGCCCAGATGATTTTTTCCAAGTTGCCTTTGACCCACGGGATGTTGCCAAAAAAGTAGCCCGCGCTGACGATGCCCCCCACCCACAGCGCACCACCCGTGACGTCAAAAAAGGTGAACTTGCGTCGGGTCATCTGTGCCACACCGGCCACAAAGGGTGCAAAGGTGCGCACAAAAGGCATGAAGCGGGCCGCCACCAGGGTGATGCCGCCATAGCGCTCATAAAACGCATGGGCTTGGTCAAAAGCGCGGCGGTTGAAAAAACGCGAGTCCTCCCAAGCAAACACTTTGGGGCCAAAAAATCGCCCGATGGTGTAGTTGGTTTGGTTGCCTGCGACCGCCGCCACCCACAACAGCGCCACCGACAAGCCATAGTCCATCAAACCCACACCACACATGGCGCCGACCACAAACAGCAAGGAGTCGCCAGGCAAAAACGGCATCACGACCAAGCCGGTCTCGACAAAGATGATGAGAAACAGCAAGGCATAGACCCACACGCCATAGGCCTGGACAAAGCCCTCGATGTAGCGGTCGATGTGAAGGATGAAGTCGAGCATGAAGGTGAGGAGGTCCATGTCGGCCATTATCCCTGGCCTAAAATCATCCGGTGCACCCTAGTCAACAACCCTCCCGCCCGATTCGCGAACTTCCCGATGAACTGATCAGCCAAATTGCGGCAGGCGAGGTGGTGGAGCGTCCCGCATCGGTGGTGCGCGAGTTGGTCGACAACGCACTGGACGCGGGCGCCAGCCACATCACCTTGCGCCTGCTGGCCGGTGGCGTGCGTTTGATCAGCGTGGAAGACAACGGCGTGGGCATTCCCGCTGCCGAGTTACCCATTGCCCTGAAACGCCACGCCACCAGCAAAATCGACAGCCTGCACGAGCTGGAATCGGTGGGCACCATGGGGTTTCGCGGCGAAGCGCTGGCGGCCATTCACTCGGTGTCTGAACTCTCGCTGCTGTCTCGCACCGCCGCGCAAGACAGCGCCATGCTGCTGGACGGCCGCAGCGGTGAGTTGCAACCCGTCGCCCGGGCCCAAGGCACCACGGTGGAAGTGAAAGAGCTGTTCTACAGCACGCCGGCACGGCGCAAGTTTTTAAAGACCGACAACACCGAGCTGGCGCACTGCGTAGAGGCTGTGCGCCGCCACGCATTGACGCGCCCCGAGGTGGGCTTTGCCATTTGGCACGAAGGCAAGTTGGTGGAGCAGTGGCGCGCGCAGCAAGGCGACGGCGCGCTGGACCGCCGCTTGGCCGATGTGCTGGGCGACGACTTTGTGCGGGATTCGGTGCCGGTGCATTACCAAAGCGGCCACCTCACGGTGGTCGGTCGGGCTGGCATTCCAGACGCAGCACGGGCCCGCTCGGACCACCAGTACGCCTATGTCAATGGCCGCTTTGTGCGCGACAAGGTGATGAGCCATGCGGCGCGCAGCGCTTACGAAGATGTCTTGCATGGCCAACGTCAACCGGTCTATGCGCTGTATCTGGAGATTGAACCGACGCGTGTGGACGTGAACGTGCACCCGACCAAGATTGAAGTGCGTTTTCGCGATGGGCGTGAAGTCCACCAAGCGATCCGCCACGCGGTTGAAAACGCGCTGGCCATTCCGCGCGCCACACGGCTGGGCGATGCCATGCCTGAGCAGACACCGAATGCATCGGCTCTGCCGCTGGACGCACCCGCGACCGCACCTGTGCTGCGTCCCTCAGCGCCCAATTGGCCTCAGGCCAACTGGCAGCAAGCCGCCATGCCTTTGAGCGGCAACCGCATCAGCGATGTGGGCCAACTTTGGCAGCCCAGCGTGCGACCACAGCCGATGGCACAAGAAGACACATCCGCCTTTGCTGTCACACCCACCCACCCAAGCCACTTGCCCGAAGGCGACTGGCCGCTGGGCCGGGCGCTGGCGCAACTGCACGGCATTTACATCTTGGCCGAGAACACGCAAGGCTTGGTGCTGGTCGACATGCACGCAGCACACGAGCGCATCGTCTACGAGCAGCTCAAGCAACAAATGGACGTGCAAGCCATGGCCAGCCAACCGCTGTTGATTCCGGCCACCTTCACCGCCACAGCCCAAGAAGTGGCCACCGCAGAGGCCTGCGCCGAAGCCCTGCTGGCGCTGGGCATGGAGGTGTCAGCCCTGTCGGTCAAGACCTTGGCCGTGCGTGCGGTGCCCACCAGCTTGGCCCAAGGCGACGCAGTGGCCTTGGCGCGCAGCGTGTTGGCCGAGTTGTCCCAGCACGACGCCAGCACGGTGGTGCAACGGGCCCGCAACGAACTGCTGGCCACCATGGCCTGCCACGGGGCTGTGCGCGCCAACCGACGCTTGACCCTCGACGAGATGAACGGCTTGCTGCGCCAAATGGAAGTGACCGAACGCTCCGACCAGTGCAACCATGGCCGCCCCACTTGGCGACAGCTGAGCGTGCGCGAACTCGATGCGCTGTTCATGCGCGGGCGCTGATGACAGCGCGCGCCGTCCAACTCGATGCCTTGGCCTTGGTGGGCCCCACCGCCAGCGGTAAAACCGCAGCTGCATTGGCCATTGCCGCGCGCTGGCCCGTCGAGATCATCAGCATGGACTCGGCCTTGGTTTACCGCGGCATGGACATTGGCACCGCCAAGCCCACTGCCGCCGAGCTGGCCCAGGTGCCACACCATCTGATCGACATCCGTGACCCCACACAGGCCTACAGCGCGGCCGAGTTTGCACGGGATGCCAAAACCTTGATGGCCGACATACGCCAGCGTGGCCGCCTGCCCTTGGTGGTGGGCGGCACCCTGCTCTACCTCAAGGCGTTGCGCGAGGGCTTGGACGATTTGCCCACGGCCCAGCCTGCGCTGCGTGCAGAGATCGAGGCACAGGCTGCGCGCGAGGGCTGGCCCGCCTTGCATTCAGCACTCGCACAGGTCGACCCGATCACAGCCCAGCGTTTACCGCCGCATGACGCCCAACGCATTTCGCGTGCGCTGGAAGTGTGGCAAGTCAGTGGCAAGCCCTTGTCGCAGTGGTTCAGCGAAGCCGAGGCGCAACGCAACACACCCTGCGCGCTGAACATGCCTGTGCTGTCGCTTGAGCCGCTCGAGCGAGCCTGGCTGCATGCGCGCATTGGCCAGCGCTTTGACGCCATGCTGGCAGCGGGCTTGGTCGATGAAGTGAGCGCCTTGCGGCAACAACCCGGGCTGCATGCCGATTTACCCAGCATGCGCTGCGTGGGCTATCGCCAAGCCTGGGAGATGCTGGACCAAGCCCAGGCGCGCCAGCTGGCGCCAGACAGCTTGCTGCCCGTGTTGCGCGAGCTGGGCTGTGCTGCCACACGCCAATTGGCCAAGCGGCAGCTGACTTGGCTGCGCAGCATGGACGATCGGGTGGTGTTGGCCTGTGATGCCGCCGATGCCTTGGCGCAAACGGTTCAGGCCGCACAAGGCTTTATTGCAGCGGACCTTTGAGGGCGTCGGGCATCGGCAAAGGCATGACCTGGATGCCTTCGTCCAACAAGGCCTCGGTTTCTTGTGGCGTGGCGTGACCGCGGATGTTGCGCTGCTCGCTCTCGCCGTAGTGCATCTTGCGCGCTTCCTCAGAAAATTGTGTGCCCACGTCTTCGGTGTTGGCCACCACGTGGCGAACCATCTGCATCCACGCGGCTTGCAGCTGCGCTGGGGCCATGCTGGCCACCTCTTGCGGGCTGAGGGTGGCGGGGACAGCAGAAGGCGCACTGGGCACCACCGCGTGCTGTTGCTGATCGCTCGTGTCTGAGTTGGCGCTTGGGGTACTGCGCAGCTCAGGCTCCCCACGGGCGCTGCTCAAGTTCAAGCGGGGGGCGCTGAGCATTTTGGTGATGCTGGCATCGCCGCACATCGGGCAAGTCACCAAGCCCCGCGCGAGTTGACTTTGGAAGTCGTCTTCCGACGCAAACCAGCCTTCAAAGCTGTGCTGGTGGGTGCAGTGCAAATCGAGAACCTTCATGGATCGATTATCCCGCAGCGGGGTGCTGGGGCACTGCTTGCCACGTCAAAGGCCATGCGCCGCTGAGGTGGTTTTGCAGCCAGAGCAAACCGGTCAGTGTTTTGGCATCGGTCAATTGCCCATCGCGCGACCAAGCCAGCAATTCGTCCAAGCTGGCGGTGAACACGTCCAAAAATTCGCCGTGGTCGAGCTCACGCTCACCCAAACTCAAGCCGCGGGCAAACCAAATGTCAATGAACTCGGTCGAGTAGCTGATCACCGGATGCAGCACGCCCGCATGGGCCCACTCGGTGGCGCTGTAGCCCGTCTCTTCCAGCAGCTCTCGCTGGGCGCACGCCAAGCGGTCTTCGCCTGCATCGAGCTTGCCCGCCGGAAACTCCACCATCACCCGCTGCATCGGGTAACGGTATTGGCGCTCCATCACCAATCGCCCGTCGTCGAGCATGGCCATCACCATCACCGCGCCGGGATGGATCACGTACTCGCGGGTTGCCACATCACCACTGGGCAAGCGCACCTGGTCGCGAAAGGCGTGCAAAAAATGACCTTTGAAGACCTCGGCTTGGTGCAAGGTGTGCTCAACCAAGTGTTGGTCTTGCGGCGCGAGAGGAGCCTGAGCGGCAAATGCCTTGTGCACAAATGTCATGTATTTTTCCAGTCAAACCATGGGGCCCATTGTGGCGGCACTCAGATCTGGCGCGCGCAAATAGAGCCCCTGAAATAGCAAAAAGCCAGCACGTGGCTGGCTTGTGCGAAGGCGTTGACGCACCAGTCTGCGGCTCAGGTACCCAAAGTTGACACGATGGCACGGGCGCACAGCGCCATCAAGCCACCAGGCAGCAAACCCAACACCAGAAGCAAGCCGCTGTTGATCAGCAACACCAGGCGCACGTCGACGCTGGCGGAGACGGTGCTGGCGGTGATGGGTGAGTCAAAGTACATGACCTTGACCACGCGCAAATAGTAAAAAGCAGCGAGCAAGGACATCATCACGGCAAACACGGCCAAGGCCAAGCCGCCGCTTTGACCCGAGGTGACCAAGGCCTGCAAAACCGACAGTTTGCCGGCAAAGCCCACCATAGGAGGCACACCCGCGAGAGAGAACATGCACAAAGCCATGACGCCAGCGTAAAGCGGACTGCGCTGGTTCAAGCCAGCAAAGTCTGCGATTTCTTCGCTCTCAAAGCCTTCTCGCGCCAACAGCATGATGATGCCGAACACCGCCAAGGTGGTGAGCACGTACGTGACCACGTAGAACATGGCAGAACTGTAGGCATTGGCCGCTGCAGCGGTGCTGCCATTGACCACACCAGAGAGCAAGCCAATCAACACAAATCCCATTTGAGAGATGGTGGAAAAGGCGATCATGCGCTTGAGGTTGGTTTGCGCAATGCCCGCCAAATTGCCAATCAGCAAGGACGCCACCGACAAGACCATGAGCATTTGCTGCCAGTCAATGGCCAGTGGCAACAGACCTTCCACCAGCAAACGCATGGTCATGGCAAACGCAGCCAACTTGTGGGCGCCACCGATCATCAAGGTCACCACAGTCGGCGCGCCTTGGTACACGTCAGGCACCCACATGTGGAAAGGCACCACACCAAACTTAAAGCCCAAGCCACACACCACAAACACCAGACCCAAGACCAGCACTTGGTGGTTGATGCGTCCGGTGGAGACCGCCTTGAACACCATCGTGATGTCCAGTGAACCCGTGGCGCCATACAACATGGACATGCCATAGAGTAAGAAGCCGCTGCCCAGGGCACCCAACACAAAGTATTTCATGGCAGCCTCTGAGGCCGTGCCGCTGTCGCGGCGCAGCGCCACCAAGGCGTAGCTGGACAAGGCCAACAATTCCACCCCAAGGTAGAGCACCAAGAAGTTGTTGCCTGAGATCATGACGTACATGCCCAGCAAGGCGAACAAGCCCAGGGTGAACAACTCGCCACCGGTTTGAAGCATGTCGCGGTCGCCCGCGTAGGGTCGGCCATAGACCAAGGTCACCAGCACAGCCAAGGTAGAGAAACACTTCAACCAGTTGCCCATGGGGTCTGACACCACCATGTTGCCAAAGCTGTAAACGGTGCCGCCCGCACTGGCATCGAGTGCTTGCAGCACGGCGACCAAAGACAAGGTCATCAACGACAAGGTGTAGGTGGACTGGCGGCGCGGTGACTTATCGAACAAATCCAACATCGCAATCACGATGGTCATCACCAACAGAATCAGCTCAGGCAACAACGCAGCAATGTTCAGTTTTTCAATCATTTTTCATCCCTCTTTATTGGGGCAACTTGGACAGCGCGACATGCTTGAGCAAATCAGCCACCGAGGTGTCCATCACGTCCGTGAAGGGTTTCGGAAACAAGCCCATGGCCAACACCGCAATGGCCAACAAAGCCAGCATCAAAAATTCGCGGCTGTTGATGTCGGTGAGTTCTCTCACATGGTCATTGGCGATGGGCCCCAGGTAGACGCGTTTGACCATCCACAAGGTGTAGGCTGCGCCAAAAATCAGTGCTGACGCAGCGGCAGCACCTATCCAGAAGTTGTATTGGATGGCACCCAAGATGACCATCCACTCACCGACAAACCCGGCCGTGCCCGGCAAGCCGCAGTTGGCCATGGCAAACAACAACGCAAAGGCGGCGAACTTGGGCATGGTGTTGACCACGCCACCGTAGCTGGCGATTTCACGCGAGTGCATGCGGTCGTACAAGACGCCAATGGACAAGAACATGGCACCCGACACAAAACCGTGGGCAATCATTTGCACCAAGGCACCGGAGACACCGATGTCGTTGAAGATGAAAAAGCCCAAGGTCACAAAGCCCATGTGGGCGACCGATGAGTAAGCCACTAGCTTTTTCATGTCTTCTTGCACCATGGCCACCAAGCCCACATAGACCACAGCGACCAACGACAAGGCAATCATGAGCCAAGCAAATTCACGCGCAGCGTCGGGGGCAATGGGTAAGGAAAAGCGCAAGAAACCATAAGCACCCAACTTGAGCATGATGGCGGCCAGCACGGCCGATCCGCCCGTGGGCGCCTCGACGTGCACGTCGGGCAACCAGGTATGCACCGGCCACATGGGCACCTTCACCGCAAAGGCAGCGAAGAACGCGAAAAACAACAAGGTTTGCGCGTTGCCAGGCAAGGGGAGCTTGTGCCAAGTGGCCAAGTCAAAACTTCCACCCGATTGGGTGTACAGGTAGATCAAGGCGATCAACATCAGCAAAGAGCCGAGCAAGGTGTAGAGGAAGAACTTGAAGGCCGCGTAAATCTTGTTCGGACCACCCCAGATGCCGATGATCAGGTACATCGGAATCAGCGTGGCTTCGAAGAACACATAAAACAGCATGCCGTCGATGGCACTGAAGACGCCAATCATCAAGCCGCTCAAGATCAGGAACGCGCCCATGTATTGGTTGACGCGCTCGGTGATGACCTCCCAGCCAGCAATCACCACAATGACGGTGATGAAGGCTGTCAGCAACACGAACCAAAGCGACAAGCCGTCGAGCCCTAGGTGATAGAACACATTGAAGCGTTCAATCCAAGACGCTTTTTCCACAAACTGCATGGCCGAGGTACCCAGCTCAAAGCGGCTGTACAAAGGCACGGTGACGGCCAGACTGACCAAGGAGCCCATCAAGGCAATCCAACGCACGACTTTGGCGTGTTGGTCATTCCCGAAGGCCAACAAGACCACGCCGAAAAAAATTGGCGTCCAAATGGCAAGGCTCAACAAACCCATTTCTTATTCTCCTTATTTGAGCCAGACGAACCAGGTCATCAGCAAGAACACGCCCAAGATCATCACCAAGGCGTAGTGGTAGAGGTAACCCGATTGGAAACCGCGTGTCACGCTCGACACCCAGCCCACCAACTTCCATGAACCGTTGACGATGCCGCCATCGATGATGGCTTGGTCGCCGCCCTTCCACAGCCCGGTGCCCAACGCACGTGCACCGCGGGCCAGCACGTTTTCGTTGAACCAGTCCAAGTAGTATTTGTTTTCCAACAAGGTGTAAATGGGTTGGCAAGTGCGTTTGATCGCCGCTGGCACAGCGGGGTTGACCATGTACATGTAGTACGAACTGGCCACGCCGGCCAACGCCAACCAAAACGGCAGCGAGGTCAAAGCATGCAAGGCCATGGCAACAGCGCCGTGGTATTCCTCGGCCAAGGCGTGCATGGCATGGTGTTTTTCAGCATTGATGAAGATGGCGTCTTTGAAGAACTCACCATAGAGCATGGCGTCGATGGTCAAGTAACCGATCAACACCGAGGGAATGGCCAACAGCAACAAAGGAACGGTCACAACCCAAGGGGACTCATGGGGGCTGTGGTCATGGTCATCGTGACCGTGATGGTCGTCATGGCCATGGTGTGCATCAGGGTTCTGGTCATAACGTTCTTCGCCATGGAACACCAAGAAGTACATGCGGAAGGAATAGAAGGCGGTGACAAACACACCGGCCAACACCGCAAAGTGTGCAAAGCCCGCGCCTGGCAGATGGCTTTCAGCCACGGCTTCGATGATGCTGTCTTTGGAATAGAAGCCGGCAAAGAACGGCGTGCCGATCAAAGCCAAGGAACCCAGCAAGGAGGTGATCCAAGTGATGGGCATGTACTTGCGCACGCCGCCCATCCAACGGATGTCCTGGTTGTGGTGCATGCCCATGATGACCGATCCAGCACCCAAGAACAACAGGGCTTTGAAGAAGGCGTGTGTCATGAGGTGGAACACGGCCACCGAGTAAGCCGAAGCCCCCAGGGCCACCGTCATGTAACCCAATTGCGACAAGGTGGAGTAAGCCACCACGCGCTTGATGTCGTTTTGAATCAGGCCCAAAAAGCCCATGAACAAAGCCGTGATGGCACCGATCACCAAGATGAAGTTGAGCGCCGTGTCTGACAACTCAAACAAGGGCGACATGCGTGTCACCATGAAGATGCCTGCAGTCACCATGGTGGCGGCGTGGATCAAGGCAGAAATGGGCGTGGGGCCTTCCATCGAGTCAGGCAACCACACATGCAAGGGGAATTGGGCCGATTTGCCCATGGCTCCAATAAAGAGGCAAATACAGATCACGGTCACCAACATCCAGTCGGTGCCGGGAAAGGTGATGGCGCCCAACTCGGCGGCTTTGGCAAAGGCCTCGGTGTAGTTCAAGGTGCCGGCATAGGCCACGATCAAGCCGATGCCTAAGATGAAACCAAAGTCACCCACGCGGTTGACCAAGAAGGCTTTCATGTTGGCGAAGATGGCCGTGGGTTTGTTGAACCAGAAACCGATCAGCAGGTATGACACCAGGCCCACGGCTTCCCAACCAAAGAACAGTTGCAGCATGTTGTTGCTCATGACCAGCATCAACATGGAGAAAGTGAACAGCGAGATGTAGGAGAAGAAGCGGTTGTAGCCCTCGTCTTCTTCCATGTAGCCAATGGTGTAGAGGTGAACCATCAAGGACACGAAGGTGACCACGCACATCATCATGGCGGTCAGGCCATCCACCAAAAAGCCCACTTCCATTTTCAAACCACCCACCACCATCCAGGTGTAGAGGGTGTCGTTGAAGCGGGCGCCGTCGATGGCCACGCTCTTGAGCGTCATGGCCGACAGCACGAAAGCAATGAACACACCCAGAATGGTCAAGGTGTGGGTCAGGCGACGGCCGATCCAGTTGCCACCGAAACGGGTGCCAAACAGGCCAGCCAAGGTCGAGCCAACCAGCGGTGCCAGCGGCACGGCCAGCAATGTAGAAGCTTGTAGGGTTTGTGACATGGTGTCAGACCTCCGCAGGGCCGCCCCAAGGCAGGCATGAGCCCCCTGGGAGGGCAGTGAATACACAAAGTGATGAACGTGGGGCCTTCATATCAACCCTTGAGCGTGTTGAGTTCATCCACGTTGATGCTGGATTTGTTGCGGAACAACTGAACCAGAATCGCCAGACCAATGGCCGACTCCGCAGCCGCCACCGTCAAGATGAAGAAAACAAAGATCTGACCATTCAAGTCACCCAAGTAGTGAGAGAACGCCACAAAGTTCATGTTGACCGCGAGCAGCATCAACTCGATCGCCATCAACAAGACGATCAGGTTTTTACGGTTCAAGAAAATACCGGTCACGGACAAGGCGAACAAAATCGCGCCCAGCGTGAGGTAGTGGCCTAGGGTGATGCTCATGCTTTTTTCTCCGACTCTGGGGCGGGTTCAACGGCTGGTTGAACGGCTGCCATCTTGACCAAGGACACACGGTCACGCGCTTTGACGCGCACTTGCTGACTCGGGTCCTGGGTTTTGGTGTCTTTGCGGGCACGCAAGGTCAAGGCGATGGCCGCGATCAAGGCCACCAACAAAATCAGCGCGGCCACTTGCACGGGGTACAGGTACTCGGTGTAGAGCAGCACACCCAAGGCCTTGGTGTTGGAGACTTGCGCCACCACCACATGCCCCACATCGGCCACTTGCGGTGCAGCGGCAGCAGCACCCGACGCAGCGCTGTCTGGGGCGTTCACAGCGACAGGCGTGACCAACGTGGCAACGGGCGACACGCGTGGCTGACTGACGCGAAAGCCACCCAGCAACACAGCGGCCAATTCAAGGGCAATCACGGCACCCACCGTGGCGGCCAAGGGAAAGTGATTCCAAAAGCCCTGTCGGATGCTGTCGATGTTGATGTCGAGCATCATCACCACAAACAAGAACAAGACCATCACAGCGCCGACATAAACCAGCACCAAGGCGATGGAGAGGAATTCCGCTTGGAGCAGCATCCACACGCCCGAAGCTTGGAAAAACGCCAGCACCAGGTACAGGGCTGCGTGCACAGGGTTGCGCGCCGTGATGACGCGAAAGGCAGCAAACAGCAAAACTGCTGAGAAGCCGTAGAAAAGAACCGATTGAACGTCCATCATGAAGTCTTTCAGCGGTATTTGGCGTCAGCAGCTTTGTTGGCTGCGATTTCGGGTTCGTAGCGATCGCCCACGGCCAACAACATCTCTTTGGTGAAGTACAGATCGCCGCGCTTTTCGCCGTGGTACTCGAAGATGTGGGTTTCGACAATCGAATCGACCGGGCAGCTCTCTTCGCAAAAACCGCAAAAGATGCATTTGGTCAGGTCGATGTCGTAGCGGGTGGTGCGGCGGCTGCCATCGGCTCGTTGGTCGGACTCGATGGTGATGGCCATGGCCGGGCAAACGGCCTCGCACAGCTTGCACGCGATGCAACGCTCTTCGCCGTTTTCGTAACGACGCAGCGCATGCAGGCCTCGAAAGCGCGGCGACATGGGTGTTTTCTCTTCCGGAAACTGCACCGTGATGCTGCGCGCAAACATGTACTTGCCGGTCAAGGCCATGCCTTTGAACAGCTCGGTGAGCAAGAAGCTAGACAAGAAGTCGCGCAAGGAGAAAGGAGCGGAATGTGTGGTTGTGGTCATGATTGGTCTCATCAGTTCCAGATGTTCCATGGGGTCTGCATCCAGACACCCACCACCAGCAACCAAACCAAGGTCACGGGAATGAAGATCTTCCAACCCAAACGCATGATTTGGTCATAGCGGTAACGGGGGAAGGTAGCGCGAACCCACAGGAACATGGTCACGACCACAAAGGTCTTGAGGCCTAGCCAAATCCAGCCAGGCACCAGGTTGAACAGCGCGTTGTCAAGGGGTGACAACCAGCCACCCAAGAACATCACCACGGTCAACATGGACACCAAGATCATGTTGGCGTATTCGGCCAAGAAGAACATGGCGAAGGACATGCCGGAGTACTCGATCATGTGGCCGGCCACGATTTCGGACTCACCTTCCACCACGTCAAACGGGTGACGGTTGGTTTCGGCCAGGCCAGAGATGAAATAGACCAAAAAGATGGGGAACAAAGGCAGCCAGTTCCATGACAAGAATGTCAGGCCTTTGTCGGCCATCATGCCTTTGGCTTGACCCATCACGATGTCGCTCATGTTGAGGCTGGTGGACACCATCAGCACGATCACAAAGCAAAATCCCATGGCGATTTCATAGCTCACCATTTGGGCCGAGGCACGCATGGCACCCAAGAAGGCGTACTTGGAGTTGGACGCCCAACCCGCGATGATGACGCCATAGACTTCCAGCGAGGTGATGGCCATCAAAAACAACAAGCCGGCATTGACGTTGGCCAAGGCCACATCGGGGCCAAAGGGAATCACCGCCCAGGCTGCAAGCGCGGGCATGATGGTCATGATGGGACCCAGCAAGAACAAGCCGGTGGAGGCTTGGGTTGGCACAATGATTTCTTTGGTCAGCAGTTTGAGGGCGTCAGCAATGGGCTGCAACAAGCCACCCGGGCCCGTGCGGTTGGGGCCTTTGCGGATTTGGGTGTAGCCAATGGCCTTGCGCTCCCACAGCGTGAGGTAAGCCACGCAACCCATCAAGGGCAGCAACACCGCCACGATTTTCATCAAGGTCCACAAGACTGGCCAGGCCATGGTGGTCCACCATGCTTGGGATGACAGGGCCAGACCTGCGTTGAAAATTGCGTCCACCATCACAGAGCTCCTTCCAACTTCGCATCGACCGGAGGTTGTTTGGCATCCGCCGGAGGTTGTTTGGCATCCGCTGTCAACTGCAGCGACGGTGCGCGACGCACCAAGCTGTCGAGTTGGTAAATCGCTGCCGAGGCAGGTTGCCCTGCGGCTGGGCTGACATCCACGTGCGCACTGCAAACGTTGGACAACAAAGCCGTCACATCGGCGGGAATGGCCTGGGCACGCACTTCGTCAATCGTCTCGAATGCAAAGCCTGGCACATGCAACATCGAACCCAAGACGCGCAACACTTTCCATGCGGGGCGGGTTTCGCCCAAAGGCTTGACCACGCCGTGGAAACTTTGCACGCGGCCTTCGGTGTTGATGAAGGTGCCTGCTGTTTCGGTGAAGGGTGAGATGGGCAACAGCACATCGCTGATGTCCAGGTTGGTTTTGAACGGTGACAGGGTGACCACCATCTCGGCTTGACCCATTGCCTGTGCAGCGACTGCACCGTTGGCAGCATCCAACGCAGGTTCGGTGTTGAGCAAGACCACGGCCTTCAAACCACCGGTCAACATCTGACCCGCGTTCAAACCACCGGCCAGGGGCAAGGCACCCACCACCTGTGCACCCACGGTGTTGGCGGCTTCACCCAGGTAACCCACGGTGGCACCCGTTTGCGCGCCGATCCAGTTGGCCAAGCTCAGCAAGCTCGACGCTTTGGCGTGGTGCGCTGCGGCGTTGCCCAAGAAAATGGCTTTGCGCTCACCGCCCGTCAAGGACTTGGCGATGGCTTGCGCTTGTGCATTGCTGGCGTCGCCCGCCACAGGGGCAGCAACCCCGGTGATGGCACCCACCGCTGAAGCCACATCGGCCAGGGCTTGCACCCAATGGGCGGCGTCAGCCAGCAAAGTGTTGGCCACCGGCATGGCCCAGTCATAGGACTGCGCGTTCAAGGCATGCAGCTTGGCACCGTTGCGTACCGCTTGGCGCAGGCGTTGAGCCATCAAAGGCTGGTCTTTGCGGATGTTGCTGCCAATCACCAACACACGCTGCAATGTGCTCAGCGAGGCCAACGAGGTACCCAACCAACGCGTTTTCGCGTCGTGCTGGAAGTCGGCGGCGCGCAAACGGGTGTCGATGTTTTGGCTGCCCAGTCCGCGCATGAGAGACGCGGCCAGGAACAACTCTTCAGCGGTGCTGTGCGGGCTGGCCAAGGTGCCGATGGCCTGTGCGCCATGCTGGGCTTTGACGCCTTGCAGGCCATTGGCCACGTATTCCAAGGCGGTTTGCCAATCGACTTCTTTCCACTCGCCGCCTTGCTTGAGCATGGGGGTGGTCAAGCGGTCGGCGCTCTCCAAGGCTTCGTAGCTGAAGCGGTCGCGGTCGGCGATCCAGCATTCGTTGACGTCTTCGTTTTCCAAAGGCACGACACGCAGCACTTTGTTGTTCTTGACTTGAACAATCAGGTTGGCACCGGTGGCGTCGTGCGGGCTGACCGACTTGCGGCGGCTCAACTCCCAAGTGCGGGCCTGGTAGCGAAAGGGTTTGCTGGTCAGGGCGCCTACGGGGCAGATGTCGATCATGTTGCCCGACAACTCAGAGTCCACCGACTGGCCCACAAAGGTTTCGATCTCGGCATGCTCGCCGCGGTGCGACATGCCCAGCTCCATGATGCCGGCCACTTCTTGGCCAAAGCGCACGCAGCGGGTGCAGTGGATGCAGCGGCTCATCTCTTGCATGCTGATGAGTGGACCCACGTCTTTGTGGAACACGACGCGTTTTTCTTCTTCGTAACGCGAGGTCGAACCACCATAGCCCACCGCCAAGTCTTGCAACTGGCATTCACCGCCTTGGTCACAAATGGGGCAATCGAGCGGGTGGTTGATGAGCAAAAACTCCATCACCGATTTCTGGGCTTTGACGGCTTTGTCGCTCTTGGTGCGCACGACCATGCCTTGTGTCACGGGTGTGGCGCAAGCGGGCATGGGTTTGGGGGCTTTTTCCACATCGACCAGACACATGCGGCAGTTGGCCGCAATGCTGAGCTTCTTGTGATAGCAGAAGTGGGGAATGTAGGTGCCGGCCTTTTCAGCCGCATGCATGACCATGCAGCCTTCTTGGACTTCAACCTTTTTGCCGTCGAGTTCGATTTCAACCATGGTGCTTATCCGTCAAACGTACGCCGGGACCATGCAGGTCTTGTGCGTGATGTGGTGTTCAAATTCGTGGCGGAAATGCTTGAGCATGCCGCGCACAGGCATGGCGGCGGCGTCACCCAAGGCGCAAATTGTGCGCCCCATGATGTTTTCTGCCACGTTGTCCAACAAGTCCATGTCGCTGGGGCGGCCCTCGCCGCGCTCCAAACGGTCGACCATGCGCCAGAGCCAACCCGTGCCTTCGCGGCAAGGGGTGCATTGGCCACACGATTCGTGCATGTAGAAATAACTCAAGCGTTGCAGGCTCTTGACCATGCAGCGCGAATCGTCCATCACGATGACAGCGCCTGAGCCCAACATTGAGCCCGCTTTGGCGATCGAGTCGTAGTCCATGGTGCAGTCCATGATGATGTGGGCTGGCAACACAGGGGCCGACGAACCGCCAGGAATCACCGCCTTGAGCTGGCGACCTTGGCGCACGCCACCGGCCAACTCCAGCAGTTTGGAGAAGGGGGTGCCCATGGGGATTTCGTAGTTGCCTGGACGCTCCACGTCACCGCTGACCGAGAAGATCTTGGTGCCGCCGTTGTTGGGCTTGCCACATTCGAGGTAAGCCTGCCCGCCGTTGCGAATGATCCAAGGCACGGCCGCGAAGGTTTCGGTGTTGTTGATGGTGGTGGGTTTGCCATACAAACCAAAGCTGGCTGGGAACGGTGGCTTGAAGCGGGGTTGACCCTTCTTGCCTTCGAGAGACTCCAGCAGCGCGGTTTCTTCGCCGCAGATGTAAGCGCCAAAACCATGGGCGGCATGCAACTGGAAGCTGAAGTTCGAGCCCATGATGTGGTCGCCCAAAAAGCCTGCAGCACGCGCCTCGTCAAGGGCCGCTTCAAAGCGTTCGTAGGTTTGGAAAATTTCGCCGTGGATGTAGTTGTAGCCCACGCTGATGCCCATGGCATAGGCTGCAATGGCCATGCCTTCGATCACGATGTGCGGGTTGTGCTGCAAGATTTCACGGTCTTTGCAAGTACCCGGCTCACCCTCGTCGGAGTTGCACACCAAATACTTTTGGCCGGGAAATTGGCGGGGCATGAAGCTCCACTTCAAGCCGGTGGGAAAGCCCGCACCGCCGCGACCGCGCAAGCCCGACTCTTTGACGGTGGCAATGACCTGGTCTTGGGTCAAGCCCTCGCCGCCGTCTTGGCCCAAAATTTTGCGCAAGGCTTGGTAGCCACCGCGCGCCACATAGTCTTGCAACGACCAGTTGCTGCCGTTGAGGTCGGCCAAGATTTGAGGGCCGAGGTGACGGCCATGAAAGCAGGTCTCGACCGCGTTGGTCTGAAATTGTGAAAGCAGGTGTTGGAGGTTCATGGTTGGACTCCCGCAGGGCCGCCCAGGGGGGCAGTGAATACGCGCAGCGATGAACGTGGGGACATCATGTGTTTTCCTTCACCGCACGCAAACCATCGACCAGTTGGTCGATCTTGTCGTTGCTCATGTAGCTGCACATGGTGCGGTCGTTGACCAACAGCACGGGTGCATCGGCGCAAGCACCCATGCACTCGCCGGGTTGCAAAGTGAACAGGCCATCGGGTGTGGTACCGCCCACGTCAATGCCCAGCTTCTTGACCAAATGCTCCAGGGCCGCTTGGCCATTGCGCAACTGGCAAGGCAAGTTGGTGCAGACGTTGATCTTGAACTTGCCAACCGGTTGCAAGTTGTACATGTTGTAGAAGGTGGTCACTTCGTGCACCGCCATGGGCGCCATGCCCAGGTGATCGGCAATGGCGCGCTCGCTGTCAGCGCTGACAAAGCCCTGCTCTTGCTGCACGATGGCCAAGCAGGCCATGACGGCCGACTGCTTTTGGTCGTCGGGGTACTTGGCCACTTCGTGGTCGAAACGTGCGTAGGTTTGGGCCGACAGCGCGGGGCTGTGGGTGCTGGTGTGAGAACTCATCGGTCAATTTCCCCGAACACAATGTCCATGGTGCCAATCACCGCCACGGTGTCGGCGATCATGTGGCCACGCGCCATTTCATCCATGGCTGCCAAGTGGGCAAAACCAGGGGCGCGAATTTTCAATCGGTAGGGCTTGTTGGCTCCGTCGCTGACGAGGTAAATGCCAAACTCACCTTTGGGGTGCTCGACGGCGGCATAGGCCTCGCCTTCGGGCACATGGAAACCTTCGGTAAAGAGCTTGAAGTGATGGATCAGCTCCTCCATGTTGGACTTCATGCCTTCGCGGCTGGGCGCGGCCACCTTGTGGTTGTCGGTGATGACAGGGCCTGGGTTGACACGCAACCATTGCACGCACTGCTGGATGATGCGGTTGGACTGGCGCATTTCTTCCACACGCACCAAGTAACGGTCGTAGCAGTCGCCGGTTTTGCCCACAGGGATGTCAAAGTCCATGCGGTCATACACGTCATAGGGCTGGTGCTTGCGCAAGTCCCAAGCGATGCCCGAACCACGCAGCATGGCGCCCGTGAAGCCGAGGTTCTTGGCGCGCTCTGGCGTGACGATGCCGACATCGACCAAGCGCTGCTTCCAGATGCGGTTGTCGGTCAACAGGGTTTCGTATTCGTCGACCAGCTTGGGGAAACGTTGCGTGAAGTCGTCGATGAAATCGAGCAATGAACCTTGGCGGTTTTCGTTCATGCGCGCCATGGCTTTGGCGTTGCGCACCTTGCTCGCCTTGTACTGGGGCATGGTGTCTGGCAAATCGCGGTACACGCCGCCTGGACGGAAATAGGCTGCGTGCATGCGGGCACCCGACACAGCTTCATACATGTCAAACAGGTCTTCGCGTTCGCGGAAGCAATAAATCAAGATGTTCATCGCGCCGCAATCAAACCCATGGCAACCCAACCACAGCAAATGGTTGAGCAAGCGGGTGATTTCGGCATACATCACGCGGATGTACTGGGCGCGCTCGGGCACCTCGATGCCCATCATCTTCTCAATCGCCAAGCAGTACGCGTGCTCGTTGCTCATCATCGACACGTAATCGAGACGATCCATGTAGGGCAGCGACTGGATGTAGGTTTTGCTCTCGGCCAGTTTTTCGGTGGCACGGTGCAGCAAGCCGATGTGCGGATCGGCGCGTTGCACCACTTCGCCGTCGAGTTCGAGCACCAGGCGCAGCACGCCGTGCGCAGCCGGGTGCTGTGGCCCTAAGTTGAGGGTGTAATTTTTGATGTCAGCCATGATCAGTGCGTGTCACCGTAGTTGTCTTCGCGGATGATGCGCGGCGTGATTTCGCGCGGCTCAATGGTGACCGGTTGGTACACCACACGTTTTTGTTCGGCGTCGTAGCGCATTTCGACATAACCCGAGGTCGGAAAGTCTTTGCGAAACGGATGGCCAATGAAGCCATAGTCGGTCAAGATGCGACGCAAGTCTTCGTGGCCTTCGAACACGATGCCGAACAGATCGAAGGCTTCGCGCTCAAACCAGTTGGCGGAATTCCACAAATCATTGACCGATGCCACCAAAGGCATGTCATCGTTGAGCGCAAACACGCGCACACGCAAACGCCAGTTGTGGGTAATCGACAGCAAATGACACACCACAGCGAAGCGCGGCGCGTCGGTGAATTTGGAATGGGCACCGTCTTTGTAGCTGGAATAGTCCAGTCCACACACGTCGATGAGTTGCTCAAAGCCCAAGCGCGGGTCATCGCGCAAGGTTTGCATGACCGCGTGGTAGTTGGCCGCTGACACAGTCAGCGTGACTTCGCCCAAGGCCGCATCAAGTTGCTGGATGGTGTCGCCCAGCACCGCTTGCAGGCTGGCTTGGAGCGTTTGGATAGAGTGGCTCATGGTCGCAGTCCTGCTCAACGCGCAATGGTGTTTTCGCGGCGAATCTTGCTTTGCAATTGCAAGATGCCATACAACAGGGCTTCTGCCGTGGGCGGGCAACCAGGCACATACACATCCACCGGCACCACACGGTCACAGCCGCGCACCACCGAATAGCTGTAGTGGTAGTAGCCGCCACCGTTGGCGCATGAGCCCATGGACAAGACCCAACGAGGCTCAGACATTTGGTCGTAGACCTTGCGCAAAGCAGGCGCCATCTTGTTGCACAAGGTGCCGGCCACGATCATCAAGTCGGACTGGCGTGGACTCGGACGAAACAACATGCCAAAGCGGTCAATGTCGTAACGGGCCGCACCCGCATGCATCATCTCCACGGCACAGCATGCCAAGCCAAAGGTCATGGGCCACAACGAGCCGGTCTTGGCCCAATTGACCACCGAGTCGTAGGACGTGGTGATGAAGCCTTCTTTGAAAACGCCTTCAAGTGACATAGTCGATCCTTATTCCCAGTCGATGGCGCCCTTGATCCACATGTAGGCGAAGCCGACTACCAGGATGACAAGGAAGATCATCATATCGATGAAGCCAATGAAACCAATTTCCTTGAGCGCAACAGCCCATGGAAACAAAAAAGCAATTTCGAGGTCGAACAATATAAAAAGGATGGCGATCAAGTAATAACGCACATCGAACTTCATGCGGGCGTCCTCGAACGCCTCAAAACCGCACTCGTAGGGGGAGTTTTTAGCGGGGTCAGGACGATTGGGACCCAAGAGGTAACCCAGAACTTGGGGGGCAACCCCCACGCCAAGGCCTACAAGGATAAACAGGAGGACGGGGAGGTACTGTTCAAGGCTCATCGCAATCTCGCGGTATGACTAGTCGTTCTTAGTCTGCGAGTCTGCCTCAACCGGTTGACACCAAGTTGACAACAGACTTTGTTTGGATGGTGCCGTCGGCGAGACTCGAACTCGCACAGCTTTCGCCACTACCCCCTCAAGATAGCGTGTCTACCAATTTCACCACGACGGCTTGTATGTGTTCTGCAAAACGAAGAGGAATCACGTCTGCTCAACAGCATCAGAGTTTACCCTGAAAAGGGTGATTTTCTCTCTGAGACCTGAGGTTTTGTGTTCACTTCGTTGGGATTTGTGCAGCACCCGATGCAGGAACCACAGCAGCAGGCATGGCATCGGCCGATGCACCCACAGCAGGCATCACCACAGCACCTTCGAGCACGCTGCCCGAACTGACAGGACGCAGATTACCGAAATAGGCCAAGGCCAGCGTGCAGACAAAAAATACCGCAGCCAACACACCGGTGGTACGGGACAAAAAGTTCGCACCGCCACTGGCACCAAACAAACTGCCCGAACTCCCGCTGCCGAAAGCCGCGCCCATGTCGGCACCTTTGCCGTGCTGCACCAAGATCAGGCCGACCATGGCCAAAGCAGCCAACAACTGGACCACTTGAACGATGTTGAGGATCAAATTCATAAAAACTCCGAAATAGCTGTGTCTCAGCGGACTGCCGCCGCAATGATGGTCAAAAAGTCAGCCGGCTTTAACGCCGCTCCGCCAATCAAACCCCCATCAATGTCTGGTTGGCTCAACAGTTGAGCCGCGTTGGCAGCGTTCATGCTGCCACCGTAAAGAATCTGAACACGGTCCGCGTGCGAGGAAGCCGCTTGCAGTTGTGCGCGCAGCACGGCATGCACGGCTTGCGCTTGCTCTGGCGTGGCCGTTTGACCTGTGCCAATGGCCCACACGGGCTCGTAAGCCACCACGATTTCGCTGATGCAGTGTCCATTGGTGTGGATGACCGCCGCCAGTTGGCGCTTCACCACCTCTTCGGTTTGACCCGCTTCACGCTCGGCCAAGGTCTCACCCACACACACGATGGGCGTGATGCCAGCCGACAAGGCGCGTTGCGCTTTGGTCGCGACCAATTCGTCGCTCTCCGCATGGTATTGACGGCGCTCTGAATGGCCCACAATGGCGTACCGCACCGCAAAGTCTTTCAACATGGCTGCAGAAATTTCACCCGTGTAAGCCCCTTGCTCATGGGCCGACAGGTCTTGCGCGCCCAAGTCCACGCCCGAGCCCTGTGTGAATTGCCGAACTTGGGACAAATACGCCGCCGGCACACACACCGCCACTTGAGCCTGCTGACCCGCGAGTGCGGCGCTCAAGCCATGTGCAATGCCGTTCAGCAAGGCCTCGTTGGCAGCCAAGCTGCCATTCATCTTCCAATTGCCTGCAATGAGTTTTTGTTTCATGACAAGTTCCAAGTCAGCACAATCTTGCCGATGTGCTGGTTCGACTCCATCAACCGGTGGGCTTGTTCAGCACCGTCGGTCGAAGCCGCATCAAAGGTTGAGTGGATCACCGGCTTGATGCGACCGGCTTCGATCAGAGGCCACACATGCTGGCGCAAACTGCTGGCAATGGCCGACTTGAATCCAATCGGACGAGGGCGCAGGGTTGAACCGGTGATGGTCAAACGACGGCGCAAAACCAAGCCGGCATTGAAGCCGCTCTTGACCCCGCCTTGCACAGCGATGATGACCAAACGGCCATCTTCTGCCAAGCATTCCACCTCACGCGCCACATAGTCGCCTGCCACCATGTCGAGCACCACATCCACGCCTTTGCCGTCGGTGAGGCGTTTGACCTCAGCGACAAAGTCGTGTGTTTTGTAATTGATGGCGTGATCTGCCCCCAGCGCCACACAGGCAGCGCATTTGTCGTCACTGCCCGCCGTGACGATGACTTGGGCCCCCAGGGCTTTCGCCATCTGGATGGCCGTGACCCCAATGCCGCTGGAGCCGCCCTGCACCAACAAGGTCTCCCCTGCTTGCAAGCGACCGCGGTCGAACACGTTGCTCCAGACCGTGAAGAAGGTCTCGGGCAGCGAAGCTGCCTCGACATCGCTCAAGCCTTTGGGGACGGGCAAGCACTGACCCACAGGGGCCACGCAATGGTCAGCATAACCGCCACCCGCCACCAAGGCGCACACCCGGTCGCCTACTTTCAAGCCAGCAGCAGCCAGAGCCGCTGTGTCGCCTGAATCGATGACACCGGCCACCTCCAGTCCGGGAACATCCGATGCACCAGGAGGGACCGGATAGTTGCCAGTGCGCTGCAACACGTCAGGGCGGTTCACGCCACTGGCGCTGACGCGAATCAGCAACTCGCCCGCGCCCGCCACCGGCATAGACCGTTGGGCAGGGCGCAGCACCTCAGGGGCGCCGGGCGATGTGATCTCAACAATGCGCATCATGTCCGTCACCTGGGCTGTCCAATCAAGACTGGTGGTCTGGATGGGCATCACCTGCATGGGGACGCTCAGCGTGCTGGGCTTCAGCCTGCTGGTGGTCTGCATGCTGGCGCTCACCGCGGTGGTGACGCTGCTCGCCTTGATGTTCACCCTGATGCTCGGCAGCAGGACGCTCGGTCAAGGCTTTCATCGACAGCTTGACGCGGCCTTTTTCGTCCGTCTCAAGCACTTTGACGCGCACAATTTGACCTTCGGCCAACACATCGGTGACCTTGGCAATGCGCTCGTGGCTGATTTGGCTGATGTGCAGCAAACCGTCTTTGCCAGGCAACAGGTTGACCAAAGCGCCGAAGTCCAAGATCTTGGTGATCGGGCCTTCGTAGACCTTGCCAATTTCAACTTCTGCCGTGATCTGCTCGATGCGCTTTTTGGCCTCTTCGGCTTTGTCTCCGTCGGTGGCTGCGATGGTGATGGTGCCGTCTTCGTCGATGTTGATTTGGCAACCGGTTTCTTCGGTCAAGGCACGGATCACCGAGCCGCCTTTGCCAATCACGTCACGGATTTTTTCGGGGTTGATCTTCATGGTGAAGAGTTTGGGCGCAAAGTCAGACACTTGCGTGTTGGCCTCGCCCATGGCGTCTTGCATCTTGCCCAAAATGTGCATGCGGGCTTCTTTGGCTTGAGCCAGGGCCACTTGCATGATTTCTTTGGTGATGCCTTGGATCTTGATGTCCATTTGCAAAGCGGTGATGCCGTGGGTGGTACCGGCCACTTTGAAGTCCATATCGCCCAGGTGATCCTCGTCACCCAAGATGTCGGTCAAGACGGCGAAACGGTTGCCTTCTTTGATCAGGCCCATGGCGATACCGGCCACGTGCGCTTTCATGGGCACGCCAGCGTCCATCAACGACAAACAGCCGCCGCACACGGAGGCCATGGAAGATGAACCGTTGGATTCCGTGATCTCAGACACCACACGCAGGGTGTACGGGAATTCTTCTTTGCTTGGCAACACCGCCACCAAGGCACGCTTGGCCAAACGACCGTGGCCGATTTCGCGGCGCTTGGTGCTGCCCATGCGGCCCACTTCGCCGGTGGCAAAGGGAGGCATGTTGTAGTGCATCATGAAACGGTCTTCGTATTCACCCGCCAAAGCGTCGATGCGCTGAGCGTCGCGCTCGGTGCCCAAGGTGGTCACCACTAAAGCTTGGGTTTCGCCACGCGTGAACAAGGCCGAACCGTGGGTACGGGGCAACACGCTGTTGCGGATTTCGATGGGACGCACGGTGCGGGTGTCGCGGCCATCGATGCGGGGCTCGCCTGCCAAAATTTGGCTGCGCACGATGCGCGCCTCGATGTCGAACAACATGCTCTCGACTTTGACAGCGTCAAACTCCACGCCATCGGCCTTGAGGCCAGCCATCACGGCGGCATAGGCTTCGCGGCAAGCATGGGTACGGGCTTGTTTGTTGCGGATTTGGTAGGCAGCGCGCAGCTTGTCTTCGGCTTGTGCATTGACCTTGGCGATCAGTGGCTCGTCCTTGGCAGGCGCAGTCCAATCCCAAGCGGGTTTGCCTGCATCACGCACCAATTCGTGGATGGCGTTGATGGCAATGTTGCCTTGCTCGTGGCCGAACACCACAGCACCCAACATGATGTCTTCCGACAATTGTTGGGCTTCAGATTCCACCATCAACACAGCCGCTTCGGTGCCGGCCACCACCAAATCCATCACGCTGTCTTTGCGCTGGGTTTGGCCTGGGTTCAAGACATATTCGCCATTGATGTAACCCACGCGCGCGGCACCAATGGGGCCGTTGAAAGGAATGCCAGAGATGCTCAAAGCAGCGGACACAGCGATCAAGGCGGCAATGTCAGCATCCACTTCAGGATTCAAGGACACGGTGTGAATCACCACGTGCACGTCGTTGTAGAAACCTTCTGGGAACAAAGGACGGATGGGGCGATCGATCAGACGACTGGTCAGTGTCTCGTGCTCGCTGGGCTTGGCTTCACGCTTGAAAAAGCTGCCAGGAATCTTGCCTGCAGCGTAGGTTTTCTCGATGTAGTCCACGGTCAGGGGGAAGAAGTCTTGGCCAGCTTTGGCGATCTTCGAACCCACCACGGTGGCCAAGACCACGGTGTCGTCCATGTTGACGAGCACAGCGCCGCCAGCTTGACGCGCGACTTCGCCGGTTTCCATGGTGACCGAATGCTGGCCCCACTGGAAGGTTTTGGTGACTTTATTGAAAAGTGACATGGTTTTCTCCTAAAGAGTTTGGGAAGTGCAGGCCACTTCGCCGAAGCCCGGAGGAACTGGTGCAGCAAACGATGCCATTCCAAAAAAACCCACCAGGCAGCTTTTTTGGAATGACACAGCTTTTCGAATCTGCGCCTCGTTCTGTTCCGTTGGTTGAAAAATTCAGTGCAACAAGTGCAAAACGCCTGAGCTATTCAAATAACTCAGGCGTTTGTCGCGAACTTCAGACCTTACTTGCGCAGGCCAAGCTTGGCGATCAAAGCAGCGTAACGGTCAAAGTCTTTGGACTTGAGGTAGTCGAGCAATTTGCGACGACGGCTCACCATGCGCAACAAGCCACGACGACCGTGATGGTCTTTGGCGTGGGTCTTGAAGTGAGGGGTGAGTTCGTTGATGCGGGCGGTCAGCAGTGCAACTTGCACTTCAGGACTACCTGTATCACCAGCGGCGCGTGCGTTGTCTTTGACAACTTCAGCAATTTTTGCAGTCAGCATGAGTTTTCCTTTGATGTTTGACTTGCGTTGGGCCTTGGAACTTAGGCCCAACGTGCTTGCTCTATCCAAACGGTAAAGCCCACAGAGTATAGCAAACCCTCGTCCAGCGTCGTTTCAGGCCAAATCAGCCAAGGGCCAACGCGGTTTGATGTCAAAACTGTAGGCGGTGGACAGCCCCTGGGGGCCCGGGGGCTGGGACTGCAAGCGCATGGCAGCTGCCATCGCAATCATGGCGCCGTTGTCGGTGCACAAATGCAACTCGGGGTAATGCACCCTAAAGTTCAAACGCTCACAGGCCGCATTCAATTGCTCGCGCAAATGGCGGTTGGCCCCCACCCCACCGGCCACCACCAAACGCGTCAAACCTGTTTGGCGCAAGGCAGCCAATGACTTTTTCAACAACACCTCGACAATGGCCGCCTCGGTGGAAGCGGCCAAATCGGCTTTGCGCGCCCCCAGTTGATCGCCCAGCTTTTGCGCTTGCGTGAGCACCGCTGTTTTGAGGCCCGCAAACGAAAAATCCAAGTCCCCGCTGTGCAACAAGGGGCGCGGCAGTTTGAAAGCTGATCTGTCGCCCTGTTGCGCCAATTGGGACAAAGCGGGACCTCCTGGGTAGCCCAAACCCATCAGTTTGGCCGATTTGTCAAAAGCCTCCCCTGCCGCGTCGTCGATGGTTTCACCCAACAGCTCATAGCGCCCCACGCCATCGACTTGCATCAACTGCGTGTGCCCGCCCGAGACCAGCAAGGCCACAAAAGGAAACTCGGGCGCATCCTCACTCAAGAACGGCGACAGCAAATGGCCTTCTAAATGGTGCACCCCCAACACAGGCTTGCCCAAAGCCGCACCCAAGGCACAAGCCACACCGGCCCCAACCAACAAGGCACCCGCCAAGCCTGGGCCGCGGGTGTAAGCCACCACGTCCACATCTTGCAAGCTTTCATGCGCGCTCGCCAACACCTCACGCGCCAACGGGATCACGCGACGAATGTGGTCGCGGCTGGCCAACTCAGGCACCACGCCGCCATAGGCCTGGTGCATGGCGATTTGACTGTGCAGCGCATGCGACAACAAACGGGGCAAGGCCTGGCCTTCAGTGCGCACCAAAGCCACACCGGTTTCGTCACAAGAGGATTCAATACCAAGGATCAACATAGTGGCAGAGTTTAGGTGTGCCAATTGGCGCACAACTTGCATGACTCTTGAGGACACCGCGTTTGCCCTGAAAGTTTCTGCAATGAAAGCCAGCCCCAAGAAGTCCAAACCCCAAGAAGCCTTGCGCATCGTGGTGGTGGCACCCGACTTGGTGGTGAGCGATCCCGACGACGACCACGCCCGCACCCAGGCCGAGCGTTCGCGTGCGCTACGCATTGGCTTGCTTGAAAGCGGCTTCAACCTGATCGCCACACTGCCAGCCGATGTGTTTTTGGCCGATCGCATCAGCCAATTGCAACCCGACCTGATCATTGTGGACGCCGAGTCAGAAGCACGTGACGCGCTAGAGCATGTGGTGTTTGCCACCCGTGATGCGCGCCGTCCCATAGTGTTGTTCACCGATGACAGCGACACCAGCCATGTGCGCGATGCGGTGGCGGTGGGCGTTTCCGCCTACATCGTGGACGGTCTCTCCAGCACGCGCATTCGTCCCATCTTGGATGTGGCGATGGCACGCTTTGAGTACGAACAAAACTTACGCCATGAGCGCGACCAAGCCCGCCACGCACTCAATGAAAGGGGTTTGGTGGAGCGTGCCAAAGCCCTGCTGATGGACAAACAAGCACTCTCCGAAGCGCAAGCCCATGTCAAATTGCGCAAAGTGGCCATGGACAAGGGCCTCAAGTTGGGCGAAGTGGCGCAGCGGATCTTGGACATGGCAGACCTGCTGTCCTAAGTTGGTGCACCGCGCCCTGAATGCACTGGATTGCGCACCCAATCAGGGCAAACCATGGGCCGAAATGCCTAGGTTGAGCTGGCACAAGCTTTGCATTACTCAGTCATAACCCTCCAAGGTTTGAACGGACAAAGGCGTCCCCAGACATGGCTCTCTTGAGCTGTTTCTGAGGGCGCCTTTTTCTTTGTCCAAACACTGTTGGAGCTGTCTATTTTTTCAAGGAGTGATTCATGTCCGAACTGTTGGAGACCCCTATGAGCCGTCGCAATGTCTTGCAAGCTGCCACCGCCAGCGCCCTCACCATCGCCCCTGCTTTGCGCGCAGCGGTCTACGCCCAAGGCTCGGACAAGCCCGAGAAAGAAGAAGTGCGCATTGGCTTCATTCCGCTGACCGACTGCGCCAGCGTGGTCATGGCCTCAGTGTTGGGCATCGACAAAAAATACGGCGTCAAGATCATTCCCACCAAAGAAGCCAGTTGGGCCGGTGTGCGTGACAAATTGGTCAACGGCGAATTGGACTTTGCCCACGTGCTCTATGGCTTGGTCTACGGCGTGCACTTGGGCACCTCGGGCCCAAAGAAAGACATGGCCGTGCTGATGACGATCAACCAAAACGGCCAGGCCATCACCTTGAGCAAAAAACTGGCAGACAAAGGGGCAGTGGATGCAGCCAGCCTGGCCAAGTTGATGAACACCGAAAAGCGCGAATACACCTTTGCCCAAACCTTCCCCACTGGCACCCACGCCATGTGGCTGTACTACTGGTTGGCCAGTGTGGGCATCAACCCCCTGAAAGACGCCAAGGTCATCACCGTGCCGCCACCCCAAATGGTGGCCAATATGCGCGTGGGCAACATGGACGGCTACTGCGTGGGTGAGCCTTGGGGCCACCGCGCCATTGCCGACGGCATTGGCATCACCGCCACCACCACCCAAGACATTTGGCAAGACCACCCAGAAAAAGTGCTGGGCACCACGGCTGAGTTCGTCAAAAAATACCCCAATACCGCGCGCGCCGTGACGGCCGCCATTTTGGAAGCTGGCAAATGGATCGATGCGGGCTTGCAAAACAAGATGAAGATGGCCGAGACGATTGCC
This sequence comes from uncultured Burkholderiales bacterium, assembly GCA_903892175.1. GTDB lineage: Bacteria > Pseudomonadota > Gammaproteobacteria > Burkholderiales > Burkholderiaceae_C > Limnohabitans. The sequence continues at coordinate 47,917 of CAITHK010000013.1, forward strand.
GACAAAGCCTATGTCAACACCAGTGTGGACGTGATCAACCAGCGCATCTTGGGCCGTTACCAAAACGGCATGGGCAAAACCTGGGACGACCCCCACCACATGAAGTTCTATGCCGACGGCCAAGCCACCTTCCCCTACCTCTCGGACGGCATGTGGTTCTTGACCCAGCACAAGCGCTGGGGTTTGCTCAAAGACCACCCCGACTACCTGAACGTGGCCAAAGAAATCAACCACCTGGATGTGTACAAGCAAGCGGCCACGGCCAGCAAAACCCCGGTGCCCAAAGAAGTTATGCGCACCAGCAAGTTGGTCGACGGCGTGGTATGGGACGGCAAAGACCCCAAGAAATACGCTGACGGCTTCAAAGTCAAAGCTTGAGGACATCGGCATGTTGGCTCGCTCTTTCAAATCGCTGCTGTCGCAAGCATTGCCACCTTTTCTGGGGCTGGCCCTGCTGGTGGGCATCTGGTCGTTGGTGTCCCTCAGCAGCACCAACAATTTCCCTTCACCCAGTGCCACCCTGGTGCAAGCCATCTCGGTCTTCAGTGACCCGTTCTACAGCAACGGCCCCAACGACCAAGGCGTGGGCTGGAACGTGCTGAGCTCGCTCAAGCGCGTGGCCATGGGCTTTGGCTTGGCGGCGCTGGTGGGCATTCCGATGGGCTTTTTGATTGGGCGTTTCGATTTTTTGTCGCGCATGTTCAACCCGCTCATCAGCTTGTTGCGTCCCGTGTCCCCACTGGCTTGGTTGCCCATTGGCTTGTTGGTGTTCAAGGGTGCCAACCCAGCGGCCATTTGGACCATCTTCATCTGCTCGATCTGGCCCATGGTCATCAACACGGCGGTGGGTGTGCAACGCGTGCCCCAAGACTACATGAACGTGGCGCGTGTGCTCAATCTGTCTGAGTGGAAGATCATCACCAAAATTCTGTTCCCGGCGGTGTTGCCTTACATGCTCACGGGCGTGCGCTTGGCGGTGGGCACGGCGTGGCTGGTGATCGTCGCTGCCGAGATGCTGACCGGTGGCGTGGGCATTGGCTTTTGGGTCTGGGACGAGTGGAACAACCTGAACGTCAAAAACATCATCATCGCCATCTTTGTGATTGGCATCGTCGGCTTGGTGCTGGAGTACGCACTCATCAAACTCGCCACCGCATTCACCTTTGAGGAGGTGCGTTCATGAATGCCTCGCTGACCCACAAGTTCTTAGAAATCCAGGGCATCGCCCAAACCTTTCGCACCGCCAAAGGCGACTTCCCCGCCCTGCGCGACATCGACTTGACGGTGGGCAAAGGCGAGTTTGTCGCCCTGATTGGCCACTCGGGTTGCGGCAAGTCCACCTTGCTCAACCTGATTGCCGGACTGACCACTCCCACCCAAGGCAGCCTGATTTGTGCCAACCGTGAAATCTCAGGCCCCGGCCCAGAGCGTGCCGTGGTGTTCCAAAACCACTCGCTGCTGCCCTGGTTGACTTGCTACGAAAACATCTATTTGGGGGTCGAGCGTGTGTTTGGCCAATCCGGCTTGGTCGACGGCAAAACCAAAGAGACCAAGCTGCAACTCAAAGCACGCACCGATGCGGCCCTGGACTTGGTGGGTTTGAGCCATGCAGCACACAAGCGGCCCGGAGAAATTTCGGGCGGCATGAAACAACGCGTGGGCATTGCCCGGGCCTTGGCCATGGAACCCCAGGTGTTGCTGATGGATGAACCATTTGGCGCCCTTGATGCGTTGACACGCGCCAAGCTGCAAGACGAACTACTGTCCATCGTGGCGGCCACGCACAGCACGGTCGTGATGGTGACCCACGATGTGGACGAGGCCGTGCTGCTGTCCGACAAGATTGTGATGATGACCAATGGCCCCGCCGCCACCATTGGAGAAGTGCTCAGTGTCGAGCTGCCACGCCCGCGCTCGCGCGTGCAACTGGCGGACGACCCGCGCTACTTGCAGTATCGCAAGGCCGTGATCGACTTTTTGTACACGCGCCAAGCGCATGTGGAGAAAACATGAACAAACTCAAATTGGTGATGATTGGCAACGGCATGGCCGGTGTTCGCACGCTGGAAGAACTGCTCAAGCTCACGCCAGACCTGTACGACATCACCGTCTTTGGTGCCGAGCCCCACCCCAACTACAACCGCATCTTGTTGTCCCCGGTGTTGGCAGGTGAGCAGACCATGGACGAGATCGTGCTCAACCCGTTTGACTGGTACCGCGACAACGGCATCACCCTGCACGCGGGCTGGAAGGTGACGGAGGTAGACCGCATCAAACGCCTGGTGACGGCCCAAAACGCCACGGGCGAACGCCGCACAGCACCCTATGACCGCTTGCTGTTGGCGACCGGTTCCAACCCGTTCATGCTGCCCATCCCGGGGCGCGAACTCGACGGCGTGTTGGCCTACCGCGACATGGCCGACACCCAAGCCATGATCGATGCAGCACAGAAATACCAACATGCGGTCGTCATTGGCGGCGGCTTGTTGGGCTTGGAAGCAGCCAACGGTTTGATGAAGCGCGGCATGTCGGTGACGGTGGTGCACGTGGCCGAATGGCTGATGGAGCGCCAACTCGACCGCGTGGCTGGCGGCATGTTGCAACGCTCACTACAAGAACGTGGCATGCAGTTCCGTCTGGGCGCACAAACCCAAGAGTTGCTGGGTGACGCCTCGGGTCGTGTGAGCGCGGTGCTGTTCAAAGACGGCACGCATGTGCCCGCTGAGTTGGTGGTGATGGCCGTGGGCATTCGCCCCAACACGGCGCTGGCCGAACAAATGCATTTGCACTGCGAACGCGGCATAGTGGTGAGCGACACCTTGCAAACTGTGACCGACCCACGCATCTATGCCGTGGGTGAATGCGCCGCCCATCGTGGCATTGCCTATGGTTTAGTCGCCCCCTTGTTTGAACAAGGCAAGGTCTTGGCCAACCACTTGGCCGAGTACGGCATTGGCCGCTACACCGGCTCCTTGACGTCCACCAAGCTCAAAGTCACAGGCATCGACCTGTTCAGCGCCGGCGACTTCATGGGCAGCACCGATGGCAGCACCGAAGAGATTGTGCTGAGTGACCCGCACGACGGCGTGTACAAAAAACTGGTGATCCGCAACGACCAACTCATCGGGGCTTGCCTGTACGGCGACACGGTAGATGGCAGCTGGTATTTCAAATTGCTGCGGGATGGCCGCAGCGTGGCCGACATTCGCGAAAAGCTGATGTTTGGTGAATCCAACATCGGCGACGTGGGCCATGCAGGCCACAACAAGGCTGCGTCCATGCCCGATGACGCCGAGGTGTGTGGCTGCAATGGCGTGAAGAAGGGCACCATTTGCAAAGCCATCCAAGAAAAGGGTTTGTTCACCTTGGACGAGGTGCGCAAGCACACCAAGGCCAGCGCGTCGTGCGGTTCATGCACGGGTTTGGTGGAGCAAATTTTGATGTTCACCGCAGGGGGCGATTACTCGGCCACGCCGAAGAAAAAAGCCGTGTGCAGTTGCACCGACCACAGCCACCAAGACGTGCGTGACGCCATCCGTGACCACAAGCTCTTGACCAACGACGCGGTGTTCAAGTTCCTAGAGTGGCGCACGCCCACGGGGTGTGGCACCTGCCGCCCAGCCATCAACTACTACCGTTTGAGCAGCTGGCCCAAAGAAGCGGTGGACGATCCACAAAGCCGCTTCATCAACGAACGCAGCCACGCCAACATCCAAAAAGACGGCACCTACAGCGTGATCCCACGCATGTGGGGCGGCGAGACCACGGCCGACGAGTTGCGACGCATTGCCGATGTGGTGGACAAGTACAAGATCCCCACCGTCAAAGTCACAGGCGGGCAGCGCATCGACTTGCTGGGCGTGAAGAAAGAAGACTTGGTCAACGTCTGGAAAGACATCGGCATGCCCAGCGGCCACGCCTACGCCAAAGCCTTGCGCACCGTGAAAACCTGCGTCGGCAGCGAATGGTGCCGCATGGGCACGCAAGACAGCACGCAAATGGGCAAAGACCTGGAGCGCGCCATGTGGCGCATGTATGCACCGCACAAGGTCAAGTTCGCGGTCTCGGGTTGTCCGCGCAATTGCGCCGAAGCCGGCATCAAGGACGTGGGCATCATCGGCGTGGACAGCGGCTGGGAGATGTACATCGCAGGCAACGGCGGCATCAAGACCGAGGTGGCGCATTTCTTCACCAAGGTCAAAACCGCCGCCCAAGTGCTGGAGTACACCGGTGCCTTCATGCAGCTCTACCGCGAAGAAGGCTGGTACCTGGAGCGCACGGTGCATTACGTCAACCGCGTCGGCCTGGACTACGTGAAGCAAAAAATCTTGGACGACCACGCAGGCCGCCAAGCCCTGTGGGCCCGCTTGCAATTTGCACTGGAAGGCGAGCCCGACCCTTGGTTTGAGCACGCCAAGGCCCAGGTGGACACGCGCCAGTTTGTGCCCATCGTTGCCCACCTCACCGCTTGAATCGGAGCCGCACCATGAGCGATTGGCAAGTCATTTGCAAAGTCGAAGACATTCCTGTGTTGGGTGCACGCCGTGTGCAGCGCGCACAGGGCTGCGAGGTGGCGGTGTTTCGCAACGCCGAAGATCAGGTGTTCGCCCTGCTCGACCGCTGCCCGCACAAAGGCGGCCCCTTAAGCCAAGGCATTGTGTATGGCACCACCGTCGCCTGCCCATTGCACAACTGGCAAATTGGTTTGGCAGACGGCTGCGCCCAAGCGCCTGACGAGGGCTGTGCCCAGCGCTTTGCGGTGCAGGTGCAAAACGGCGACGTGGCGCTTGACCGCGAAGAGCTTGCCAGCTTGGCCCTGGACTGAGCATGAAAGAAACCCGCTCCACCTGCCCCTACTGTGGTGTGGGTTGTGGCGTCATCATTGAATCATCGGGTGCACGCATCACGGGCGTGCGCGGCGACCCCAAACACCCTGCCAACTTTGGCCGCCTGTGCAGCAAGGGATCCACACTGCACCTGAGCGCCAGCCCTGTGGCAGCCTCCCAGACACGCTTGCTGCAACCTCAACGCCGTTTGGTGCGCGGAGGCCACTTGTTGCCCATGTCTTGGGAGGCCTCGCTGCAATGGGCCAGTCAGAGCTTGGGCCACATCGTGCGCAACCATGGCCCCGAGGCGGTGGGGTTTTATGTGTCGGGCCAGCTGCTGAGCGAGGACTATTACGTCTTCAACAAGCTGGTCAAAGGATTGCTGGGCAGCAACAACATCGACACCAATTCCCGCTTGTGCATGAGCAGCGCGGTGGCGGGCTACAAGCTCACCTTGGGTGCCGACGCGCCACCGGCCTGTTACGACGACGTGATGCAGGCAGACTGCTTGTTCATCGCCGGCAGCAACGCGGCTTACGCGCACCCGATTTTGTTTCGCCGCATCGAAGAAGCCCGCACGCAAAACCCCCACCTCAAAATCATCGTGGCCGACCCGCGCCGCACCGACACCGCCAGCAGC
>CAITHK010000014.1 GCA_903892175.1 uncultured Burkholderiales bacterium
GATGCAGCGCGCAGGTCTTAAGCTTCGCGTCGCAAGGCCGGAAACAATATCACATCCCGAATGCTGGGGCTGTCGGTCAGCAACATCATCAGACGGTCAATGCCGATGCCGCAGCCGCCGGTGGGCGGCATGCCGTATTCCAGCGCACGCACAAAGTCGTGGTCAAAGAACATGGCTTCGTCGTCACCGCTGTCTTTGGCCGCCACTTGGGCTTGGAAGCGGGCAGCTTGGTCTTCGGCATCGTTCAATTCGCTGAAGCCGTTGCCGAACTCGCGGCCCGTGATGTAGAGCTCAAAGCGCTCGGTCACTTCGGGGCGAACATCGCTGGCGCGTGCCAGCGGCGAAATTTCAACCGGGTGTTCGCAAATGAAGGTGGGTTGCCAGAGTTTTTCTTCCACCGTTTCTTCAAAGTACATCACTTGCAAGCTGGCCAAGCTGCGTGTGCTGAGCTTGTCTTTGTCTTCTTTGAAGCCCAATTTTTTCAGCGCATCAATCAACCATTCTGGGTTGCCCACATTGTCGCCCGCATCGGTGTATTTCAAAATCGCTTCAGGGATGGTCAATCGCTCGAACGGTTGGCTCAAATCCACCGGCTTGCCACTGTAGGTCAGCAGCAAAGTGCCTGCGGCTTTGAGGGCCGCGTCGCGCACCAACTCTTCGGTGAAGTGCATCAGGTCTTGGTAATTCCAATACGCCGCATAGAACTCCATCATGGTGAACTCTGGGTTGTGGCGCACCGAAATGCCTTCGTTGCGGAAGTTGCGGTTGATCTCGAACACGCGTTCAAAACCACCCACGATCAAGCGCTTGAGGTACAGCTCAGGCGCAATGCGCAAAAACATTTCTTGGTCCAACGCGTTGTGGTGCGTGGTGAACGGTTTGGCATTGGCGCCCCCTGGGATGGGGTGCAGCATGGGCGTCTCAACTTCCAAGAAGTTGTGTTGCACCATGAACTCACGTATGCCACTGACCGCTTTGCTGCGCGCCACAAAACGCTTGCGCGCAGTCTCGTCGGTCATCAAATCGATGTAGCGCTGGCGGTACTTGATCTCTTGGTCGTGCACGCCATGAAACTTGTCGGGCATCGGGCGCAAGCTTTTGGTGAGCATGCGAATGCTGCTGGCGTGGATCGACAACTCGCCGGTACGGGTTTTGAACAACTTGCCTTCACAGGCCACGATGTCGCCCAGGTCCCAGTGCTTGAAGTCGGCGTAGATGTCTTCGCCCACATCGTCGCGGGTGACGTAAATCTGAATGCGCCCGGTGCTGTCTTGCAGCGTGGCAAAACTGGCCTTGCCCATCACGCGTTTGAGCATCATGCGACCTGCCACTTTGGCCAACTGGCCTTCCTCGGTCAGCACCTCGGCTGTTTTGTCGCCATGCAACTCATGCAAGGTGGCGGCGTGGTGCGCGGGTTTGAAGTCGTTGGGAAACGCCACGCCGAGGCCCTGGGCCTGCCGCTCGCGAATCGCTTTGAGCTTTTCTCGGCGCTCGGCAATGAGTTGGTTTTCGTCGACGGGAGCGGCTTCAGGAGCGGTGGGGGTGTGGGTGTTAGACATCGAGAGGGGACAGAGGGGTAGAGGAATGGGGCTGAGTCAACTCAGCCGAGTGCCATTTACGAAGTGCGAAGTGCGAAGTGCGAAGTGCGAAGTGTCGAGTGCTTAGCTCACCGCATCCGCCGGCTGGCGCTGCAACATGGCCAAGGTGTTGGCAATGGTTTTGCGCAGTTCACGGCGGTCGCAAATGAAGTCAATCGCGCCTTTGGTTTGCAAGAACTCAGCACGTTGAAAGCCCTCAGGCAAGGTCACGCGTACGGTGCTTTCAATCACGCGTGGGCCGGCAAAGCCAATCAAGGCTTTGGGTTCGGCAATCACCACGTCACCCACAAAGGCAAAGCCGGCCGACACGCCGCCCATGGTGGGGTCGGTCAACACGCTGATGAAGGGCAAGCCCTTCTTGGCCAAACGGGTCAGCGATGCGTTGGTTTTGGCCATTTGCATCAGTGACAGCAAGCCTTCTTGCATGCGCGCGCCACCCGTGGCGGTGAAGCAAATGAACGGCACTTTTTGCTCGATGGCGGTGTGCACGCCGCGCACAAAGCGCTCGCCCACCACCGAACCCATCGAGCCGCCCATGAAGTCGAATTCAAAGCAAGCCGCCACCACGTTGATGCTGTGCACCGCGCCACCCATCACCACCAGCGCATCGGTCTCGCCGGTGTTGCTCATGGCTTCTTTCAGGCGCTCGGGGTATTTGCGGCTGTCTTTGAATTTCAACGCATCCACAGGCACCACTTCTTGGCCTATCTCGTAACGGCCTTCACCGTCCAAGAATGCGTCCAGGCGTTGGCGCGCCCCAATGCGCAGGTGGTGGCTGCAACTGGGGCACACGTTTTGGTTTTGCGCCAGGTCGGTGTTGTAGAGCACGGTTTCGCAACTGGGGCACTTGACCCACACGCCTTCGGGCACGCTGCGGCGATCTGCCGGGTCGGTGTGCTGAATCTTGGGGGGCAGTAATTTTTCGAGCCAACTCATGGTGAGCCTTTCGTCAGATCTGAATGGATTGATTTTAGTCGCCAGGGCGACGCATGCCCGGCCTGCGCTGGGGGGCTCACGCGTCCAAGGCTTGTCGAATGCTCACCAAGAAGTCGTGCGCAGCTTGCACTGCTTGGCCCTCGGGAGCCGCTTCCAGCAACTGGATGATGCGGCTGCCAATCACCACCGCGTCGGCCACGCGGCTGACGGCGCGTGCGGTCGTGGCATCACGAATGCCAAAGCCCACACCCACAGGAATGTGCACATGCTGGCGAATGCGCGGCAGCATGGCTTCCACCGCATCGGTGTCGAGGTTGCCCGCACCGGTCACCCCTTTGAGCGACACGTAATATACGTAGCCACTGGCCACACGGGCCACTTGTTCCATGCGTTGGTCGGTGCTGGTGGGGGCGAGCAAGAAAATCAGGTCCATGTTGTGCGCGCGCAGCGTGGCCGCAAAGTCTTCGCACTCTTCGGGTGGGTAGTCCACGATCAGCACACCGTCCACGCCTGCAGCTGCGGCGTCTTTGACAAATGCATGGGCTCCGTGTTTCAGGTCGTAGCACTCCACCGGGTTGGCGTAGCCCATCAAGACCACGGGGGTGGTGCTGTTGGTTTGGCGAAATGTGCGCACCATGTCCAACACTTGGGCGCTGCCAATGTGCATGCGCAGTGCCGCTTCACCGGCCTTTTGAATCACCGGGCCATCGGCCATGGGGTCGCTGAACGGCACCCCCAACTCAATGATGTCGGCTCCTGCATCGACCATGCCGTGCATCAGTGCAGGGGTGATGTCGGCTTGGGGAAAACCGGCCATCACATAGGGAATCAAGGCTTTGCGGCCTTGGACTTTGAGGGCCGAGAGGGTGACGTCGATGCGGCTCATTTCGTGACCTTGATGATGTGTTCTGTCGAGCCGCCTTTGACGGACTGTCCTTGACAGCTCGGGCGGCAAAAGAAGTCCGCGCCGCTCAAGTCGGCCACGGTGCCAATGTCTTTGTCGCCACGCCCCGAGAGGTTGACCAAGATGGACTGGTTGGGCGACATGGTTTTGGCCAGTTGCATGGCGTAGGCCACGGCGTGGCTCGACTCCAGCGCAGGGATGATGCCCTCGGTGCGGCACAGGTAATGGAAAGCGTCCAAGGCTTCGGTGTCGGTGATGCCCACATACTCGGCGCGACCGATGTCTTTGAGAAACGCATGCTCGGGGCCCACGCCTGGATAGTCCAGGCCAGCGCTCACGCTGTGGGTTTCGGTGATTTGGCCGTTCTCGTCTTGCAAGATGTAGGTGCGGTTGCCGTGCAACACGCCCGGCGCGCCCAGTTGCAGCGAGCACGAGTGCCGATCTGTGTCCATGCCTTCGCCTGCGGCTTCCACGCCGATCAAGCGTGTTTTTTCAAACGGGATGTAGGGGTAGAAGATGCCCATGGCGTTGCTGCCACCGCCCACGCAGGCCATCACCACATCGGGTTGTGCGCCCTGATGCATCGTGGGCATTTGCGTGATGCATTCTTCGCCGATCACACTTTGAAAGTCGCGCACCATCATCGGGTAAGGGTGTGGGCCCGCTACGGTGCCAATGATGTAGAAGGTGTTGTCGACATTGGCCACCCAGTCGCGCATGGCTTCGTTCAGGGCGTCTTTGAGCGTGCGGCTGCCGCTCTCGACGGGCACCACGGTGGCGCCCAACAGCTTCATGCGGTACACGTTGGGACTTTGGCGTTTCACGTCTTCCGCGCCCATGTACACCACGCATTGCAGGCCATAGCGCGCGCAAATGGTGGCCGTGGCCACGCCGTGTTGGCCAGCACCGGTCTCGGCAATCACGCGGGGCTTGCCCATGCGCTTGGCCAGCATGGCTTGGCCAATGGTGTTGTTGATTTTGTGCGCGCCGGTGTGGTTGAGGTCTTCGCGCTTGAGGTAAATCTGTGCGCCTCCCATTTCACGGCTCATGCGGGCAGCGTGGTAAATCGGGGAGGGGCGTCCCACAAAGTGGGCCAACTCGCTTTTGAACTCGGCGATGAAGGCCGGGTCATGTTGGTACTTGGCGTAAGCCTCTTTCAGCTCTTCAATCGCATGGGTCAGGGTTTCGCTGACAAAGCTGCCGCCGTAATTGCCAAAGTGGCCGCGTGCATCGGGTTGTTGGTAGTTCGACATAAAGGTGCCTGCAAAAAAGGTGGGGTTCGACCCCCAGCGCTTTGAAAAAGAAAAAGCTCAGCGCTGGGTTCAGTGCGCGTCTGAACGCGCGTGGTGGGCGTCTGCGGCACGCACAGCGTCAGTGAACGCGCGAATCATGACGGGGTCTTTGATGCCTTTGGCCGACTCCACGCCAGAGCTCACGTCCACCGCCAGCGACAAGCCGCGGTCACGCAAGGCGTGCAGACCGTCTGTCACGTTGGCAGCGTTGAGTCCACCAGACAAGACGAGGTGAGCGTTGACGTTTTGAGGAAGCTGTGACCAATTGAATGCCTTGCCGCCGCCGCCGTAACCGTCGACGTGGGCGTCGAGCAGCACCGCTTGGGCGTCTTTGTAATCGTGGGCGTATTTTAAGAGGTCAAACGGGGCTTCGCCTGCAGCGGGTTCAAGCGGAATGCGGGCCGCCCGAATCCAGCGTCGCCCCATCCGTTGGGCAATCTGGCGGCACTGCTCGGGCGTCTCGTCGCCATGAAATTGCAGCCAAGCACCCTGCACCCGCAAGCAGGCTTGCGCAATGGCTTCGCACGACTCGTTGACGAACAGCAGCACGGGGGTGACAAAGGCTGGCAAGCGTTGGGCCAACTCCGCTGCGCGTTCCGCAGTAACGGCACGCGCACTGGGTGGGTACAGCACAAAGCCCACCGCATCGACGCCTGCCGCCACCGCAGCGTCAACGTCTTGCTCTCGGGTTAAACCACAAATTTTGATGCGGGTTCGGTTCATGGCAAACCATCATACGCAGGCGCTCCAGTAGGCAAGCCCCACTGGGCATCGTACTGCGGTCCTAAAAAATACAAACCATCGGGGCTGAAGGTGCGGCTGGCAGCGTCGCGGCTGCGCGCGGCCAACACCTCGGCCATCCACTCGGGCGGGTGGGTGCCTTCACCAATCGGAACCAAACAACCCATCAAGTTGCGGATCATGTGGTGTAGGAACGCATTGGCTTCAAATTCAAAGCGCCAATAGGCGGAGTGGGGTTGGGTGCTGCGCCGCGTGATGCGCAAGCTGCGCAGCGTTTTGACGGGGCTCAGCGCCTGGCAGCTGGAGGCCCGAAACGAGGTGAAGTCGTGCTCGCCCAACACGTATCCAGCTGCTTGCTGCATAGCTTCGAGGTTGAGCGCTCGGTACACCCAACCCACGCGACCCAGCTCCACACTGGGCCGTACCGGTGACTCCAACAACACATAGGCATAGCGGCGTGAGAGTGCGCTGCCGCGGCAGTGAAAGTCTCGGGGTACTTCTTGCGCCCACTGAACCGCAATGTCGAGTGGCAAGAAACTGTTGGTGCCACGCACCCATGAATAAGGGTCGCGCGCCAACTCGGTGTCAAAGTGAATCACTTGCATCAAGCCATGCACACCTGAATCTGTGCGGCCTGCGCACAGCGTTTGAACCCGTGTGGTGGTGAATTTCTGCAATGCCGTTTCAAGACGGTCTTGCACTGTTTTGCCCGAGAGCTGGCTTTGCCAGCCTTCGTAGGCTTGGCCGTTGTAGCTCAAGCCCATGGCGATACGCATGGGTTTTAACCTCGCTCAGCCAGCCATTGCTTGGCACGGGCTTTCACCTCGCCTTTGGCTTCGCTGACCACTTCTTCCATCAGCGCGCGGCTGGTGTGCAACTGGCCGAGCTTCCAGAGTTCTTCTGCCAAATCCATGCGCACTTGGAAAGGGTTGGGTTTGGTCGGTTGGTCTAAGTCCAGCGAGATGTCTGGAATGTCCAGGGTCGGACGTGCCGGTTGGGCTTGTGGCGCAACCGGTGTGTCGGGTTTGGATTCCTCTGCCGCAGTCGAAGGCGCGGCGGTGACCGGGGCCATGCTGGGTACAAACTGCGGCTCGAGATCATCGACGTTGGGAAGATCCAAATCGAACTTCACATTCAGTGGAGGTAGGCCTTGGATGTTGTCACCCTGCAGGCGACTGGCACGTCGAATCCAAAGGCCAATCAAGACCAACAAAGCGATGAAACCTCCCGCACCGATAGGTGCCATGGGGTGATGGGTCAGTTGACTCAGCCAGTCTTTGGGCTCTGCTTGGGTGGGCAGATCGGCTTCGATGCCTGCCGAGGCCACGTTGGCCGTGGCCGCAGCGATCTTGCCCAGCTCTGCAATATTGCGCCCCATTTCAGCGGCACGGCTGGCCACTTCTTGGGCTTGGCGCTGTTGTGCCAACTTGTCTTCCACGCCGCCTTGTGTGGGCTTGGTCAGCGTGAGTTTGTCTTCTTTGGTGCTGGCCTTTTTGTTTTGCACGCGCGCTTCCAATTTGCCTGAGCTGTCGCGGCTGGCTTTGGGTGCTGTGCCACCTGGGGCGCGAGCCGCCAATTCGGCACGATAGGCCTGGAAGTTGGCGGTTTGCACCTGAATTTCTTTGCGCGCTTCTTCGCGCGACAAGGACCTGGCATCTTGCTCGGACGGCATGCTCAACAACGAGCCCGACTTCAGACGGTTCACGTTCGCGTCCACGAACGCATCGGGGTTGCTGCGCAGCATGGCGGCCAACATTTGGTCCAGCGACACATTGGCTGATTTATTGCGGGCGGCCAACTCGCTGGCCGTGTCACCACGCTGAACTTGGATGGCCTGGATGCCACCGCTCAATGCCGTGGGCGAGCTGGCTGAGGGTTGACGTCCGTCGTCCATCGACAAGCTGATGGCGCGCAGCAAGCGGCCATTTGCCCAGCGCAAGTCCAGCAACACGTCCAGGAAGTTGCTGGAGACCATTTGCTGGCTGGTGATGGACAAGTAGGGTCGCCCATCGTTGCGTTTGAGCAGTTTGACTTGGATCTCTAGTGCCGCACCTTGGCTGGTCGGCACCTCGAGTTTGGTGGCCTTGTAAACGTCTGAACTGGCCAGTGCCGCTTGGAAGTTGACCTGTTCCGCCGCTGACATGTCCACAATCTCAATTTCAGCTTTGAGGGCTTCACCTTGTTTGGACTGCACCACAGGGCGACTCAAAGTCAGCGCTTGCGCACTGCCCAACAGGGTCAAAGACAGGGCCGCCCACAACGCTGAGCGTTGGAACAGGTTGGATGCTGGGCGGAGGTCTCTGGTCATGTTCAGAATGGTAGCGGGTTTATTTCATCGCTCGAGCAAGATGCGCAGCATGCGGCGCAGGGGTTCGGCAGCGCCCCACAGCAATTGATCGCCGACGGTGAAGGCGCCCAAATAATCGTTGCCCATCGCCAGTTTGTGCAAGCGGCCCACTGGGACGGTCAAGGTGCCAGTGACGGCGGCAGGCGTGAGCTCACGCTCAGAGATGTCACGTTGGTTGGGCACGACTTTGACCCAGTCGTTGGCTTGAGCCAAGATCGACTCAATTTCATCCATGGGCACATCTTGCTTGAGCTTGATGGTCAAGCCCTGCGAGTGGCAACGCATGGCGCCAATGCGCACGCACAAGCCATCAATCGGGATGCTGCCCGCACTGCGGAAAGCCGGGTTGCCCAAAATCTTGTTGCATTCGGCGCCGCCTTTCCATTCTTCTTTGCTCTGGCCGTGATCGACCGGCACATCGATCCATGGAATCAAGCTGCCAGCCAAGGCGGTGTTGCGGAAATTTTGGGTGGGGAAGGCAGCGCTGCGCATGGTGGCCGAGACCTTGCGGTCGATGTCCAAGATGGCAGACGATGGGTTGGCCAAGTCGTCTTTGACGGCATCGTGCAAGGCGCCCATTTGGCTCAACAGCTCGCGCATGTTTTGAGCGCCAGCACCCGATGCAGCTTGGTAGGTCATGGCGCTGACCCACTCAATCATGTGGTGCTTGAATAAGCCGCCCATGGCCATCAACATCAGGCTGACGGTGCAGTTGCCGCCAATCCAGTTTTTGCCGCCTTGGGCGAGGGCGTTGTCGATGACATCGCGGTTGACAGGATCGAGCACGATCACGGCATCTTCGGCCATGCGCAAGGACGACGCAGCGTCGATCCAGTGGCCCGTCCAACCTGCGGCGCGCAGTTGGGGGTAAACCTCTTTGGTGTAGTCGCCGCCTTGGCAAGTCAAGATGATGTCGCAGCGCTTGAGTGCAGCGATGTCATGCGCATCTTGCAGGGTGGTTTCGTTTTTGGCTTGTGCAGGGGCTTGGCCACCTGAGTTGGAGGTAGAGAAAAAGACAGGTTCAATCAGATCAAAGTCTTGTTCTTGAACCATGCGGTCAATCAACACCGAGCCGACCATGCCGCGCCAACCGACTAAACCTACTAACTTGCTCATTTCAACGCCTTTTCAACTGCCATAAAAAGTGCCAGACCTGGCTGTGTGCCCGGCTCGTCTGGCCGGGAGGCGCGCGACGAGCCAGAGCGGGTTAGCCCTTGATGGTCGTGGTTTTCAAAATGTATGCACGCGAGCTCTCAGCAGCCTGGGCTGCTGGTGAATGGTTCATGGGGATGAACTGACAGGCGTGAAACATGCTTAGATTGTATCGGATGGCTTTTGGGGCCTGCGTCAAACCCGTCTCATGCGCCTGTGGCGTGGGTGCAACTTCTAGCGAGGATCAGCGCAGTGCGTTCACCACCGCGTCGCCCATTTGCGCCGTGCCTACTTGGGTGGTGCCCGCACTGTAGATGTCAGGCGTACGCAGGCCTTGGGCCAGCACCGCTTTGACGGCAGTTTCAATGCGGTCAGCCGCGGCAGCTTGGTTCAAGCTGAAACGCAACATCATGGCGGCGCTCAGAATGGTCGCCAAGGGGTTGGCCACGCCTTTGCCCGCGATGTCGGGCGCGCTGCCATGGCTGGGTTCGTACAGGCCTTGGTTTTTTGAGTTCAAAGAGGCCGAAGGCAGCATGCCGATCGAGCCCGTGAGCATGGAAGCTTCGTCGCTCAAGATGTCGCCAAACATATTGCCCGTCACCACCACGTCAAAGCGCTTGGGTTCTTTCACCAGTTGCATCGCGGCGTTGTCCACGTACATGTGGTCCAGCGCGATGTCTGGGTACTCTTTGCCGACTTCGCTCACCACGTCTTTCCAAAACTGGAAGGTTTCCAGCACGTTGGCTTTGTCGACGCTGGTCACGCGGCCTTCACTGCCAGAAGCTTTGCGTTTGCGAGCGGCTTGAAAGGCCACGTGGGCAATCCGTTCAATTTCAGGTTTGCTGTAGCGCATGGTGTCAAACGCTTCCTCTGAGCCAGGGAAGTGACCGTCTGTTGCCACGCGGCGTCCACGCGGTTGGCCAAAGTAAATGTCGCCCGTCAGCTCGCGAATGATCAAGATGTCCAGGCCCGAAATCAACTCAGGCTTCAAGCTCGACGCACCCACCAGTTGCTCGTAGCAAATGGCGGGGCGAAAGTTGGCAAAAAGCCCCATGTTTTTGCGCAAACCCAAAATGGCTTGCTCTGGGCGAAGGGGGCGATCCAAGGTGTCGTATTTCCAGTCACCCACCGCGCCAAACAGCACGGCATCCGATTGCATGGCCAACTTGAGGGTGGCGTCGGGCAAGGGGTGTCCGTGCGCGTCAAAGGCCGCACCGCCCACCAAGGCGGTTTCCATCTCAAACGTCAGGTCCAAAACATTCAATACTTTGATGGCTTCAGCGACGATCTCGGTGCCAATGCCGTCTCCTGGCAAAACTGCAATTTTCATGGTGACTTTCTGTGTGTGCGTTACATCGTGTGCGCCAGCCAGGGCTTGGTGGCCAGGCGTTCGGCTTCAAAAGCTCGGATCTTGTCGGACTGGCGCAGGGTCAGGCCAATGTCGTCAAAGCCATTGAGCAAGCAGAATTTGCGAAAGGCTTGGACCTCAAACGCAATGGCTTCGCCCTGGGGGCGAACCACCACTTGGTTTTCCAAATCAATGGTCAATTCGTAGCCCGGAAAGGCCAGCACTTCATTGAACAACAGGTCAACCGCCGATTCGGGCAACACGATGGGCAGCAGGCCGTTCTTGAAGCAGTTGTTGAAGAAAATGTCGGCAAAGCTGGGCGCAATCACGGCGCGGAAACCGTATTGGTCAATCGCCCAAGGTGCATGTTCGCGTGAAGAGCCGCAGCCAAAGTTCTTGCGCGCCAACAACACCGAGGCGCCTTTGTAGCGGGGTTGGTTGAGCACAAAGTCGGGGTTGGGTTTGCGGGTGGCGGGGTCTTGGCCCGGCTCGCCCAGGTCCAGGTAGCGCCACTCGTCGAACAAATTAGGGCCAAAGCCGGTTTTGCGGATCGACTTCAAAAACTGTTTGGGAATGATTGCGTCGGTGTCGACGTTCTCGCGGTCCATGGGGGCCACCAGGCCTTTGTGGAGTGTGAATTTCTGCATGTCTAGGCCTTTCAAGCGAACTTGCGCACGTCTACAAAGTGGCCATGAATGGCCGCAGCGGCTGCCATGGCAGGGCTGACCAAATGGGTGCGACCACCGGCGCCTTGACGGCCCTCAAAGTTGCGGTTGCTGGTGGATGCGCAGCGCTCACCGGGCTCCAAGCGGTCGGCGTTCATGGCCAAACACATCGAACATCCAGGCTCGCGCCATTCGAACCCTGCTGCTTTGAAAATCTCGTGCAGGCCTTCTCGCTCGGCTTGTTCTTTGACCAAACCAGAGCCTGGCACCACCAAAGCCAGCTTGATGTTCTTGGCCACTTTCTGGCCCAGTTTTTTCACCACAGCAGCGGCCTCGCGCATGTCTTCGATGCGGCTGTTGGTGCACGAACCAATGAACACCTTGTCCACGAACAAGTCGTTGAGCGCCTTGCCAGGTTGCAAATTCATGTACGTCAAAGCGCGTTCAATTGCGCTGCGCTTGTTGGCATCTTTCTCTTTGTCGGGGTCGGGCACGAAGCCCGTGATGTCGAGCACCATCTCGGGTGAGGTGCCCCAAGTGACCTGGGGCAAGATGTCCTCGGCTTTCAACTCCACCACGGCGTCAAACGTGGCATCGGGGTCAGAGTGCAAGGTCTTCCAGTAAGCCACGGCTTGGTCCCACTCGACGCCTGTTGGCGACAGAGGGCGACCCTTGACGTAATCGATCGTTTTGTCGTCCACCGCCACCAAGCCAGCACGCGCACCACCTTCGATGGCCATGTTGCACAAGGTCATGCGACCTTCCATGCTCAGTGAGCGAATGGCCGAGCCGGCAAATTCCACCGTGTAGCCAGTGCCACCCGCCGTGCCGATCTTGCCAATGATGGCCAGCACCACGTCTTTGCCCGTCACGCCCTTGGCCAATTGACCTTCGACTTTGATCAGCATGTTCTTGGCTTTTTTGGCCAGCAGCGTTTGCGTGGCCATGACGTGCTCCACCTCAGAGGTGCCAATGCCATGGGCCAACGCGCCAAAGGCACCGTGGGTCGAGGTGTGACTGTCACCGCAGACCACGGTCATGCCCGGCAAGGTGGCGCCGTTCTCAGGACCAATCACGTGAACAATGCCTTGGCGCTTGGACATGAACGGAAAGAAAGCGGCTGAGCCAAACTCCTTCATGTTGGCGTCCAGCGTGGTGATTTGCTCTTTGCTGATGGGGTCGGTGATGCCGTCGTAGCCCAACTCCCAGCCTGTGGTTGGGGTGTTGTGGTCCGCCGTGGCCACGATAGAGCTCACACGCCAGACCTTGCGGCCGGCTTGGCGAATGCCTTCGAAAGCTTGCGGGCTGGTGACCTCGTGCACCAAGTGACGGTCGATGTACAAAATGGCCGTGCCATCTTCCTCGGTGTGGACGACATGCTCGTCCCAAATCTTGTCGTAAAGAGTGCGTCCCATGGGTTTTCCTTCGCAATAACCCATGATTTTATGCGGACCTCACTCAAAGGACGGCCTAAAACAAAGATAATACAGTCACCTATGTACGGCCCATGCGGCTTGAAGGACTTATATGGCTGAACAAGCTGCCTTGGCAAACAACCTCGTGATTGGCGAGGGCGTCACCTTCAATGGCTCCATCGTGGCGCCTGGCAAGGTACTTATCAGTGGCACCGTCACCGGACAGCTCCAAGCCGACGACTTGCAAATCGGCAAGAACGGCAAAGTCACTGGCAAAGTTCAAGCACGCGAGATTGATGTGCACGGCGAGCTCAACGAAGACATCACCTGCAAAGACCACATCCTGATCCACAGCACGGGCAAGGTCACTGGCAGCTTGGAATATTCAGAACTTGAAATTCAGCGCGGTGGCCGGTTCCACGGAGACATGAAGCAACGGTGATCCAGGGGGTGCTTGAGTGCCCCAATATGTCAACCGTCATGAAGTGACCTGACAATCACCGCATGCGAATCTTCCACATCAGTTCCCACGCCGTGATGGAGACGGCTGAGTTGCCCCAAGCCATGCCTGATCAAGGCTTTGTTTGGATGGCTTTTGCCCGGCGTGAATTCGAAGTCATGCAGCAGTCCATCCAGACCACGCTGGAGCGAATGTGTGGCGCACAAATTGTTGACTTGCATGTGTCGGATGTGCTCAACAACCAGCTTCCTTCCCATTACGACTACACCTCCGATTACCACCTGATGGTGTTTCGTCGTTTGGCTGCTGGGCAAACAGAGTCTGACTTGTCACAACCCGGGGCCATCTTGCACCGTTCACGTGACAAAGGCGGTCCACCCGTGCTCCATCGCATAGACACCAGTCCCGTGGCTTTTGTTGTGTTTGATCGTTTGGTGGTCACGGTGCACCCGACCGATTGTGCGGTGCGCGACAGCTTTGCGGCTCGTTTACTTCACACGGCGCATGTCTCTGTTCACCAACAGGCCAACCGCATGCCCCTGAGTCCAGCCGACTTGATGTTGCGCGTCATCAGTCAAATGGTTGATGGGTATCTGAACCTGCGACGGGAGCTGACTCGACAACTCGACCACTGGCAGAGCGAGCTCATCAACCCCAACACCCGTTTCAACAACTGGAGTGCGTTGTTGGACGCACGCTTGTCGTTGCACCATTTGGATGAAATCTGTGAAGACCAGCGGGCGGCCATTCAAGACTGGATCGATGCCCTGGATGCCGTCAGCGAACCCCAGCCCGAGCTTGTGCGCTCGCATGAGTTGCTCAAAGTTCGCAGCCGCGATGTGTTGGAGCACATTGAGCGCGTGGTCCACCATGTGCGTCGCTTGGAACAAAGTGCCGAAACTGCGGTGCAAATGCATTTCAATGCGCAAAGCAACCGCACCAACGACATCATGCGCACCCTCACCGTGCTGACCGCCATCTTCTTGCCATTGAATTTGATCACCGGATTTTTTGGCATGAACTTTGAGACCTTTCCTGTGCTGCATGACGAGCAAGGCCTGTGGTGGACCTTGGTCAGCATGGGGCTGCTGTCCGTGGCGCTGGTGGTATTTTTCTGGCGCAAACGCTACCTGGGCCACACCAGCTGACCCTGTCGGGCACTCAGTATTTTTCTGGCACGACCATGTTGTCCGGAACGGGGTGACGGATGTAGTCGGGGTTGCGCACCCGCGCAGGCATCTGCACCTCGTCGTGCGGAATTTCGTGGTAATTGAATTGACTCAACAAGTGGTCGATGCAGTTGAGACGGGCGCGCTTTTTGTCCACCGCTTGCACCACCCACCAGGGGGCTTCAGGAATGTGGGTGCGTTCGATCATGGTTTCTTTGGCGCGGGTGTAATCTTCCCAGCGACGGCGGCTCTCCAAGTCCATCGGACTGAGCTTCCACTGTTTGAGGGGGTCGTGGATGCGTCCCAAGAAGCGGGCATGTTGTTCGTCATCGGTGATCGAGAACCAGTACTTGATCAGCGTGATGCCACTGCGTGCCAGCATCTTTTCAAACTCGGGCACGGTGCGAAAAAACTCTTCGTATTCATCGTCGTTGCAAAAGCCCATGACACGCTCGACCCCAGCGCGGTTGTACCAGCTGCGGTCGAACAACACGATCTCACCGGCGGCGGGCAAATGGGCCACATAGCGTTGGAAGTACCACTGTGTGCGTTCACGGTCGTTGGGGGCGGGCAGTGCCGCAACCCTGCACACACGCGGGTTCAGCCGTTGCGTGATGCGCTTGATCACGCCGCCCTTACCTGCCGCATCCCTTCCTTCAAACAAAATAACCACCCGCTGGCGCGTGGCCATCACCCAGTCTTGCAACTTCACCAATTCGCCTTGCAAGCGCAGCAACTCCCTGAAGTAAACCGCGCGGTTGACTTGCCCTGGCTCGTTGAGCGCGTTGCTGTTTTCGTCCGCGCCATCTTCGAAAGACATTTCCAGCTCTTCATCGATCGAATCCAAAATGTCTTCGCGCAAACGACGTATTTGCTCGTCGTCTAAGGGGGTGTGGCGTTGCGTCATTCGGGAGTTTCCTTTGTCTGAGATCATCCCCAAACTGTGTGGCATTTTGATGACAGCCTGTCACCGCTTTTTCACAATCGGTCGCTAGAGTCGCGCTCAATTTCGCAATCTGCTGATTTTAAGGTGACATTATTTTCTGGTCTTTTATCCGTCCCTTTCTCTTTTGTGTGCTGACGTGGTCAGTCACTGGCTGTGCGGTTCGCCCCTATGTGATGGACCAAGCAGCAGCGGCGTTGTCCTCGCAAGCACAATCGTTAGAAGACGACTTGGTGCTGGCGCGCGAAGCCAGTGCCTTTTATCTCAAAGTGTCGGAGTCGGTGTTGCGTGAAGTGCCAGGCAACTTGCCATTGGCCGCATCCGTGGCCGCCGGCTTTACCCAGTATGCCTATGCTTTTGTGGCGCTGGAAGCTGACAAGCGAGAGCCGCAAGATGCCGCTGCCGCCCAGCAATTGCGCGAGCGCGCCGCCCGTTTGTACGCACGTGCCCACCGCCATGCGATGGCAGCACTCGAAGCCTCAGCGCCTGGCTTTACCCAGTCCTTGAACCGCCCGGATGCGCTCCAAACATTGCGTTTGACATCTGCGCAAGTGCCCGTCGCGTATTGGGCTGCTGCTTCTTGGGGCGGATGGATTTCTTTGTCCAAGGACAACCCTGATGTTGTGGCAGATTTGCCCACGGCCATTCAACTCGCCAAGCTGGCTTGGCTCAAGCAACCCGATTTTTCTCAAGGGGCTCTGGCCAGCTTGATGGGTACGTTTGAGGCCGCACGGCCCGGCGGCTCAGCCGCACAAGCTGCGGTTTATTTTGAACAAGCCGTGGTTGCGGGTGCAGGCCAAAGTGCCGGCGTGTATGTGGCGCAAGCCGAAAGCCTGGCTTTGCCCAAAGGTGACCGGGCCAGTTTTGAAGCTTTGCTTCACAAAGCCGTGCAGGTCGCCACCCTTCACCGCAATCTGCCAAACGACATCATGCGTGAGCGAGCCACATGGCTGCTGGGCATGGCGGACGACCTTTTCTGAAAGCTTTCCTTGTCTTCATACATTTCTTTTTGCCTCGCCTGTGTTTTGGCTTTTAGCCTTGGCGCTAGCCATGCGGCTGACAAACTGTTGCGTTTGGGCACCTTGGCCCCTAAAAACTCCCTTTACCACCGGCAATTGCTGGAGGTCGGTGAAGCTTGGCGTACCGCTCAAGGTGCCGGGGCCAAATATGTGGTCTTTCCAGACGGCAGCCAAGGCGGTGAGACAGAACTGGCGCGACGCATGCGCATCGGCCAACTGCAAGGTGCCTTGTTGTCAGTGGTGGGCTTGCACGAAATTGAGCCTTCCATCAGCGCCCTTCAAGCCATGCCTTTGCTTTTTAAGAATTGGGACGAGGTGGACTACGTGCGCGAAAAAATGCGCCCCGCCATGGAGAAGAAGTTTTTCGACAAAGGCTTTGTCGTGTTGGCCTGGGGTGATGCCGGTTGGGTGCGCTTTTTTTCCAAAGACCCGGCCTTCAGGCCCGATGACTACAAAAAGATGAAATTTTTTGCTTGGGGTGGTGAGGCCGACCAACAAGAGATCATGAAAAGCTTGGGCTACACCCCGGTACCCTTAGAGACCAGTGACATCCTGCCCTCGGTGCAAACCGGCATGATCAATGTGGTGCCCTCCACCCCGTACTTCGCACTGGCCAGCCAAATCTACACCATGGCCCCCAACATGCTTGAAATCAACTGGGCGCCGATTGTGGGCGCTTTGGTGGTGACCAAAAAAGCTTGGGACGACATGTCGCCCGCTACTCAAGAGGTGGTGCGAGCTTCGGGGGAAAAAGCAGGCGCGCAAATTCGCAGCAAAGCCCGACTCGAGGTGGAAGAGGCTGTGGATGCCATGAAAAAGCGCGGGCTCACTGTCAACCGTCCCAACTCGGAGCAAATGCGTGAGTGGAACGAGTTGGCCGACAAACTCTATCCCCGCATTCGCGGAACCTTGGTGCCCGCCGAGACCTTTGACGAAGTCATGCGCCACCTCAAAACCTACCGTTCCAGCAAGGCCAAGTGATGGTGCTGCGTTGGCGCCTGGATGAAGCCTTGGCCAGCCTGGCTTTGGTTCTCATGGCTTTGATTCCTTTGGTCGAAATCTTGGCGCGCCCCATGCTTGGTAAGGGGGTGGAAAACGCACCCATCTTGGTTCAGCACTTGGGCCTGTGGATGGCCATGTGCGGCGCCTTGGCGGCTGAGCGACACGGTCATCTGTCGAGCTTGGGCGCTTTGGTACCGGGTCGCCAAGGCTTGGCCCATGCCAGTGCAGGCGTGATTTGCGGTGTGCTGGCTTGGTCGTGTTGGCAATTGGTCCTCAGCGAGCGAGACGCGGGGCAACAACTGGCCTATGCGGTGCCCGTGTGGTGGGTTCAAGCCATCATGCCGATTGGCTTTGCGCTCTTGGGGGGCAAACTGGCCATGCGGGGAGAGGCGCTGGCTCCCTGGCGTAGGCTGAGTGGCTTGGTTTGGCCATTGCTCGGTTTTTTTGTGGGGCGTGCCTTTGACGGCCAAGCCCTCACCCTGTGGCCCATCGGATTGGGCTTGCTGTTTGTTTTGTTGTGTGGGGCCCCTATCTTTGCTGTGCTGGGAGGCTTGGCTTTGGCGCTGTTTTGGCAAGACGGCTTGCCTCTGGCCTCGGTGGCTTTGTCGCACTACCAAATCACCGTCAACCCCTCTTTGCCCGCATTGCCCTTGTTCACACTGGCAGGCTTGGTGTTTGCGCGCACGGGGGCTGCTCAGCGCTTGGGGTCTGTCTTTTTGGCCTTGTTTGGCGGCGGCGTCATGGGCTCGGTCGTGGCTGCTGCGGTGTTGTGTTCGTGTTTCACTGCCTTCACGGGTGGCAGCGGTGTCACCATCTTGGCCTTGGGCGGCTTGTTGCTTCCGCTGCTGCGCAACGCAGGTTACCCAGAGTCCAAAGGCATCAGCCTGGTCACCAGCGCCAGCGCCTTGGGGGTGTTGTTGGCGCCCTCAGTGCCACTCATCATGTACGCCATCATCGCGCGCGTGCCCATCAACACCATGTTCTTGGCGGGCTTGGTGCCTGCGGTGGTGATGGTGGGTTGTTTGTTGGTGTTTGGCGGTTATCTGCGGTCACCAGGGGCTCAGACCCGTTCAACTGTCACCGTCATTCCCTTGTCGGCGGCCTGCTGGGCTGCCAAATGGGAAATCTTGGCGCCCGTGGTGGCCATTGGCTCCCTGGCCAGTGGCTTGGCGACACCCACAGAAAGCGCTGCGCTCACGGCCTTGTATGCGGTGGCGACGCAGGCATTGGCTCATCGCGAACTGGGTTGGCGCTTGCTGGGCAATTGTTTGTCCGAGTGCGCGCAAATCATTGGCGGGGTCATGCTCATCTTAGGCATGGCGTTGGGTCTGACCAATTATTTTGTGGATGCTGGCATTCCAGACCTGGCGGTGAATTGGGTGCAATCGGTCACCCAAAACAAATGGGTCTTCTTGGTAGCCTTGAATGTGTTCTTGTTGTTCGCTGGTGCGTTGATGGAAATTTATGCCGCCATCGTGGTGTTGGTGCCCTTGCTGTTGCCATTGGCGCAGAGCTATGGGATCGATCCGGTGCACTTTGGCATCATTTTTCTGGCCAACATGGAGATGGGCTTTTTGTGCCCCCCCGCGGGCATGAACATTTACTTTGCCTCAGCGGTATTCCAGCAGCCACTTCGTCGGGTCGCGCTGTCGGTGTTGCCTGCATTGGGGGCTATTTTTGTCGGCACCTTGCTGATCTCTTGGTTGCCGTTGTTGGCTTTGGGTTTGCCAGAATTGGTCAGTGCTTGGTTGCGCTGAGCGCTTCGAGTTGTGCGGACACGCTCAGGTGGGACAACTGGGCCAATGATTTGCGTGTATGTCCTTTGGACGGCAAGGCTTCACCTGTGCTCAAGCGCACGGTGATAGACGGTGCTGAAAGAATCTTGTGCAGTGATTCGACAAAACCGATCTCGCCCACAAATGCCGCGACCAAACAGTGTTCACCTGTGTGGTCGTTGACGTAACGCAAGGCCATGGGGTGAACGTCGACCGCACGTTCAATCGCGGCCTCAAACAAGTTGGCGTGGAAGGGGCGTACGGCGTGACCCTCGGTGCTGGTGCCCTCTGGAAAGCCGGTCACCCGATAGCCCTGCGCCAAGGCCTCGCTGACATCGCGCACCATCTTGCGCGCAGAACTGGGCGAACCTCGGTTGACAAACACCACTTCGCACGCTTGCGCGATCGCACCCACCACGGGCCAGCTACGCACCTCTTTTTTGGCCACAAAGATGCTAGGTTGCAAGGACTGAATGATCAGCACGTCAAGCCAAGACACATGGTTGGCCACCAGCAGTTGAGGCCTGTCAAACATGGGGCTGAAGTCTGGTTCAGGCGGCAGGTGCACCGTCACCCCCATGCCGCGCAAGGTGCGTTGCGACCAAGCTTGAATTTCGGCCCACTTCGCCTCGCGGCTCAAGCGTGGACTTCGTACCCACAAGATCCAAAAAGCTTCGATGAATGCCCCTATCAGGCGGATGTACTTGATCAACATGGTGGTGGATGAGCTTAGGTGTGTCATGTGACAAAAGAGTGACTTGCTCAAAGTTATGTCACCAAATCTTCATTGTTTTGACTTGCTTGCGTCATGTCGGGTTTCAAAAATAACGTCATTGCAAAACACAGCCATTCCTTCACATCACAAGGACCCCCGATGAAAGAACTACCGAACCCCACCATGCCCTTGTCCATGATCGATTTGCCCAGGGGGTCACTTCATCGACACGATCTTGAAACTCAAAAAACTCCTGTCTCCCAACAAGCCCCTAAAGACCGTTCGGGTTTGATCGTTCAATGGGCCAAGCACCAAGATGAGGTGCGTGAAGCCCAGCGCTTGCGCTACAACGTGTTCGCCACCGAAATGGGCGCGCGCTTGAAAGACAGCATTCCTGGCCACGACATTGATTTGTTCGATGACTTTTGCGAGCACCTCATCATCCGCGACGACGTGACCCATCAAGTCATTGGCACCTACCGTGTGCTCACGCCTGCCCAAGCCAAACGCATCGGCAGCACCTACTCGGATTTGGAATTTGACTTGACCCGTTTGCGTGCTTACCGCGAACGCATGGTGGAGCTCGGTCGCAGCTGCGTGCACCCCGAGCACCGCCATGGTGGCGTGATCATGGCCTTGTGGGGCGCTTTGGCCGAGTTCATGGTGCGCAACAAGTTGGATGTGATGATCGGTTGCGCCAGCATTCCCATGCTGCACCAAGGCGTGGTGAGTGGTGAGGTGGCGGCCAGCATTTGGCACCAACTCAAACAAACCCATTTGGCCGACATCGAATACCAAGTGCGTCCGCGCTTGCCTTTGCCCTTGGACAACTGGGAAGTCAGTGCAGCCTTTGAGCCGCCTGCACTCATCAAAGGCTATTTGCGCTTGGGTGCCAAAGTGTTGGGCGCACCTGCATGGGACCCTGATTTCAACACCGCTGACTTGCCGATGTTGATGAAGATCAACGACATGCCCCCACGCTACCGCAAACATTTCTTAGGTGCTTGATGCACTACCGCGCAGTATTTATTTCTGATTTGCATTTGGGTACGCCCGGTTGTCAAGCCGAGGCCTTGCTGGACTTTTTGAAAGAGCACACCAGCGACTACCTGTACTTGGTGGGCGACATCGTGGATGGCTGGCAGTTGCGTCGCAACTGGTATTGGCCGCAAGCGCACAACGATGTGGTGCAAAAGCTCTTGCGCAAAGCGCGCAAAGGTTGCCATGTGGTCTATGTGCCAGGCAATCACGATGAGTTTGCGCGTCACTTCTTGGGCCATCAATTCGGTGGCATCGTGGTCAGTGACGAAGCGGTTCATCCGATGCGCGATGGCCGTCGGCTGTGGGTCATTCACGGCGACTACTTCGACGCCGTGGTTCAACAAGCCAAGTGGTTGGCCTATGTGGGAGACTATTTGTACGAGTTCACACTCAAGCTCAACCGCTACCTCAACAATTTAAGAGGGCGCTTGGGCCTGCCCTATTGGTCTTTGTCTGCCTACCTCAAACACAAGGTCAAGAAGGCCTTGAATTACGTCACTGACTTTGAAAAAGCAGTGGCCCATGAGGCGGCCAAAAGAGGTTACCAAGGGGTGGTCTGTGGTCACATCCATCGCGCTGAAATTCGCGAGGTCGAAGGTGTGCTGTATTGCAACGATGGCGACTGGGTTGAGAGTCGCACCGCCTTGGTTGAAACCACCGAGGGCAAGCTGGAACTTTTGCAGTGGCCTGCTTACCAGCAAGAAAGCACCGCTGGGGTCATGAAGGTCGCATGAAAATTGCCTTGGTCACCGATGCGTGGCAACCTCAAATCAATGGGGTGGTAACCACCTTGGTTGAATTGGTGGCGCATTTGCGTGAACGAGGTCATACGGTCGAGGTCATCCATCCGGGCTTGTTTCAAACCCGTCCCTGTCCTGGTTATGCGGGGATTGATTTGGCCGTGAGCCCTTATGCGGGTGTTGTTCAGCGGCTTGCTGCTTTCTCGCCACAAGCCATCCATATCGCGACGGAAGGACCCTTGGGCTGGGCGGCACGTCGTTGTTGTTTGCGCCAGAAATGGCCTTTCACAACGGCCTACCACACCCGATTTCCAGAAATACTCAAAGCTGCGCTGCGCGTTCCTTTGTGCTTGGGGTACGCCTTGTTCAGGCGCTTTCATCGCCCCTCCTCGGGCGTGATGGTGCCCACCCATGGCGTCATGCGCTTGTTGGGTGGCAAAGGGTTCAACACTTTGCGCGCTTGGACGCATGGCGTTGACACCGAGTTGTTTGCCTTTTCTGCGCAAGCACGCAACAACGATTTGTTGTCCGGACTCAAGCGTCCCATCGCTCTGTACGTGGGACGGGTCTCGTATGAAAAAAACATCGCTGCCTTTTTGGACATGCCTTGGCACGGCAGCAAAGTTGTCTGTGGGGTTGGCCCCTTAGAGAAAGAATTGAAGTCACGCAACGATGGCGTGCGTTGGTTGGGCGTGTTGCCCCGCGATGTGTTGGCAGGCGTGTATGCCGGCGCCGATGTGTTCACCTTTCCAAGCCGCCACGAAACCTTTGGCTTGGTCATGTTGGAAGCCATGGCCACGGGGACCCCTGTGGCGGCATTTCCAGTCGATGGTCCTCTGGAAGTGTTGGCTGCCTCGCAAGACGCACCTTGCCAACGCAAAGGGGGTGTGTTGAGCGAAGACTTGGGTCAGGCCAGTTTGGAGGCACTCAACATCCCGCGCACTGAAGCCAGGCAGCAGGCCTTGGCCTTCAGCTGGGAGGAGTCCACCCGCTTGTTCGTCCAGCATTTGATGCCGATTCAACGCAAGCCTGCTTTTCATGCCAACCGGGTCAGTGATCCGGTCTTCGAAAGTTATTTGAGAAGTACCGGGCGATATGCAGATTACCTGTCTGTGCGCGACGAGTTGATACCGGGTGTGTTCTCACAAACCGACGTTGTCCTGAGCAACAACTTCAACGCGCACGAACCTCGCTTGCAGGTGTCTTGGGGCGCGTCACCGTCACGTATGCTGTGGATTGGTTTTCCTCCTTTGAGGGGTGCATTTGTCATCCACGATGGGGGCCGTGTTTTGGCCGTGCAAGGCTTGGTGGAACTGAGGCAACAACTGTCTGCTGGACAGGCGCAAAGCCAGCTTGACCCGTGAGGGCCCAAGGTGGTGTGTCACGGCATAGTCACTGATTTGTCACATTAGCTTGAAACACTAGCGGGCATACACTTCTTGTCACGTATGTCTGTCCCCACCTTTCAAGAAAACAAACAAACACACTTCGCATCCTCGGTTTGGCTGGACCGTGATCTGAGTTTGCTCGCCTTCAATGAGCGTGTGCTGGACTGGGCCAAGCGCGCCGAAGTACCTTTGCTTGAGCGTCTGCGTTATTTGTGCATCGTCTCCTCCAATTTGGATGAGTTTTTCGAAGTCCGTGCCGCTTTGCACCACAGCACGGCCAACCCCATAGTCGCACCTGACGCCGCCGGTGCCCAGGCCCAGCAATCTTTGAGCAAGCTGGCGCATGAATTGGTGGACGAACAGTACGCCCTCTATAACGACGTGTTGATGCCGGCGTTTGCCAAAGAAGGCATTCGCATCCTGTCGTTTGGTGAGCGCAACTTGGCACAGCACCGTTGGGTCAAAACATTTTTTGAACGCGAAGTGCGTCCCTTGCTGTTGCCTGTGGGCTTGGATCCGGCGCACCCATTCCCGCAAGTGGCCAACAAGTCGCTCAACTTCATCGTGCACCTCTCGGGCAGCGATGCCTTTGGACGCGACAACGAAATTGCGATTGTCAAAGTGCCACGCAGCTTGCCTCGCTTGATTCGTTTGCCAGACAAACTGTCTGGCAAACGCCTGTTGTTTGTGTCCATTTCCAGTGTGATTCGTGCCCATTTGGCAGACTTGTTTCCTGGCCGTGTCGTGGGTCAGTTCTCGCAGTTTCGTGTCACGCGCCATTCAGACTTGGCGGTTGACGAGGAGGACGTGAAAAATCTGCGTACCGCCTTGCGCCAAGGCTTGGTGCATCGCAACTATGGGCAAGCAGTTCGCTTGGAGGTGTCGTCGGGTTGTTCAGAGCACTTGTCCGACTTTTTGCTGCATCAGTTTGAGCTGCCGGTATCGGCGTTGTACCGCGTGCATGGACCAGTCAATTTGGTGCGATTGAACCAACTGATTGATCTGGTCGACAGCCCCACTTTGCTGTTTCCACGCTACTTCGCAAGTTACCCCCACCAATTGTCCACGGCCAGCTCGATCTTTGACCAGTTGCAAAGCGGTGACGTGATGATTCACCAGCCCTACGAAAGCTTTGACGGTGTCTTGGCTTTTTTGCGTGAAGCCGTGCGCGACCCCGAAGTACTGGCCATCAAGCAAACCATTTACCGTACCGGCGCAGACTCGTCCTTGATGGAGTTGCTGCGCGAAGCCGTGCAACGTGGCAAAGAAGTCACCGTGGTGGTGGAACTCAAAGCGCGTTTTGACGAAGAGGCCAACATCAATTGGGCTGAAAAGTTGGAGTACATCGGCGCTCAGGTGGTGTACGGCGTGGTGGGCTTGAAAACCCATGCCAAGATGCTGTTGGTGTCACGCCGAGAGGGGCGCAGCATTCGCCGCTACGCTCACTTGTCGACCGGCAACTACAACCCGCGCACAGCCAAGCTCTACACCGACGTCAGCCATCTCACGACCGATCCCAAACTCACCCAAGACATCGAAAACGTGTTCAGTTTGCTGGCCAACCAAAGCAAGATCCCGCGCTTGAACAAGCTGTGGTTGGCGCCGTTCAATTTGCAGCGCAACCTGATCGATTTGGTCGACAAAACCGCACAAGCCGCCGCCGGGGGTATGACCTGCCGCATTGTGTTGAAGATGAACACGCTCACCGATGAAAAGCTCATGGAAGCGCTTTTGCGCGCGGGCCAAGCGGGTGTGTCCATTGACTTGATCGTGCGAGGTGCCTGCATGTTGCCCGCGCAATGCCCGGGCTTGAGCGAGAACATCCGCGTGCGCTCCATCATCGGTCGTTTCTTAGAACACTCGCGGGTGTTTTACTTCCTCAAAGGTCAATCCGAATCTCTGTATTTGTCCAGTGCCGACTGGATGAACCGCAACATGTTGCGTCGTGTGGAGCTGGCGTGGCCTGTGGAAGACCCCGCCTTGCGCCAGCGCATCGTGGATGAATGTTTGATGTCGGCGCTCAAGGACAACGTGGATGCTTGGGTTCTCAATTCGGACGGGCATTACATACGCGCTGTCCCTGCGCGCTCGCGCGCACTCAAACCCAAGCCTTTGATCGGTGCTCAGTCCACCTTGATGGCCCGATACAACACCAAACCCTGAGGAGTGACCGATGGATTTGATTCTGTGGCGACATGCAGAAGCTGAGGTGGCTGGCCAAGGGAGTGACGACTTGTCACGTCAACTCACCCCCAAGGGTGAACGTCAAGCGGCACGCATGGCCGTTTGGCTTGACCGCCATCTGCCAGAGGGTGCACGCGTTTTGGCCAGTCCTGCAAGGCGAACTGAGCAAACTGTTCAGGCACTGGGGCGCAAGTACAAACTGCGCGATGAACTGGTACCCGAAAGCAGCCCAGACGATGTGCTGGGGCTGGTCAAGTGGCACCCTGAGACAGGACCCCAAGGCAAAGGCACAGTCCTGCTCGTGGGTCACCAGCCTTACTTGGGCGAGATCGTCTCTCGGCTGATTGGCATGAAAGAAGCGATCTGTCCTGTACGCAAAGGCTCAGTGTGGTGGCTGCGAGCTCGCCTGAGGGAAGGATCGCTACAAACGGTCTTGATGACCGTGGCCAGCCCAGATCTTATTTCGCGTTCGTGGGACGACCGGTCTTGATGGTAGGCACATTGCTCAATGCAGCTTTGAACTGAATGTCGCTCATGGCAGCCAAGGCTTTGATGCCAGCGCGCAGCAACTCACTCTTTTTGACGGCTTGACCCAGCTTGCCGCTGCGCACCTTCAGGCTGTCGATCACCGTGTATTCGTCTTTGGGCATGGTGAAGCTGTCGCGCACCATTTTTGGTTTTTTCACCTTGGTAGGTTTGACTGGCTTGGCTGCTTGTGGCGCTGCTGCGGGCTTTTGGGTCACCACCACTTTTTTGCTCACCACAGCTTGGGCCGCTTTACGTGGCGCAGCTTTTTTGACCGTTACTTTTTGGGTCACTGGGGCAGCAACAGTTTTAGCAGTTGTTTTGCGAACGGGGGGTTTGGTGGTGGCCATGAAATCTCCTTAGAAATTAATAAAAGAATAAACAGTATATATCGTTTATTCTCTTTTTGGAAGTCACCAAAACTTCGTCAAGCTGTCACGAAATCAAATGTCCACGGCGTCTTTTGCCAAGACGTCGATTCCTGTCGCAGCAGGTGCGTCGATTGCGGGTGTTTTTCTGCCCAAGAGCTGCTGGCACTCAAGCTGAAAGTGCGTTTGCCTTCATGGCAGCTCAAGCTCAACCCTTGCAAGTCGGGGGCCAAACGCGCATGGCACAAAATGATGGCCAGTCGCAGAGACAACAGCAGTTTGGCAAAACTGATGGATTCAAAATCGCTTTCAAGTTTTTTGAGTTTGCCGCGCTGCCCCAACACCAGCAAGCCCAAACGATGCAACTCGGGCATGCTGAAGCCCAGCATGTCGGCATTGTCCAAAATGTAGGCGCCGTGCGTGTGGTAATCGCTGTGTGATATGGCAATGCCCACCTCATGAAGTGTGGCAGCCCAGCTGAGTTTGCGCATCGCCTGTGCCGTGCCGTCGCCCGCTGTGGGTGTCAGTTGCTTGAACAAGAGACTCGAAACCTCCCGCACTCGTTGACTTTGCAAGGCATCGACAGAAAACTTCTGTGCCAAACGCTGCACCGACACATCGCGCGCATCGGGTGCTTCGTCTTCACGCTCCACCATGTCAAAAAGTACGCCATGGCGCAGTGCACCTTGTGCCACAAACAAACGCTCAATCTTGAGCAGATCCATCAAGGCGCGCAGCACACTCACGCCGCCACCAATCACCGCGCGGCGATCTTCTTTCAACCCATCCAAGCGAACCCGCTCTGCATGGCCTGCACGCATCAAACATTTGATCAGCCAGTTCAAGCCTTGTGCGCTGATCTCGCCCTCAGGCCAACCTGCGGTTTGCAAAATATCGGCGACCGCCCCGACGGTGCCAGACGCACCATAGGCTGCGCTCCAGGCTTCTCGCGGATATTGCGTCAGGGCTTCTTCCAACACCGCTTGTGCAGCAATCTCTGCGCGGTAGAACGTCTGTTCAGTGAACTCACCGGTCGGAAAGTATTTCATGGACCATGCCACGCTGCCCACACGAAACGAGGCGGTTTCGGTGGCTTCAGTGCCCGAGCCCAGAATGATCTCGGTGGAGCGTCCGCCGATGTCAATCACCAAGCGTTTTTCTTGGCTGTGTGGCAGCAGGTGAGATACACCTTGGTAAATCAAGCGCGCTTCTTCGGTTCCGGCAATCACCTCAATGGGGAAGCCCAAAATTTCACAACCTCGTTTGAGAAACACATCGCGGTTCTTGGCTTCGCGCAAGGTTTGTGTGGCCACAGCGCGCACTTGCGACTTTTTAAAGCCCGACAAACGTTCTGCAAAACGTGCCAAACAATCCCAGCCCCGCTGCATGGCGTCTTGAGACAGGTTGCGTTCTTCGTCCAGGCCATTGCCTTGGCGAACTGTTTCTTTGAGGTATTCGATGCGTTCAATTTGACCGTGGTCGTAGCGTCCAATTTCAAGCCGAAAGCTGTTCGATCCCAAGTCAATGGCTGCGAGAAGTGTGCCGTGGTTCATAGCATGAGATGCTAGGTCATTTTCATGACACATTCGTGTCTCAAAACTGTCATGGGCGCAATTTACACTCCGAAAGTGGTTACTAAATACCACCTACCTACAATCTGCCAATGCGCTTTTTCTCCCCGTCTTTTGTTGCTTGGCTTGCCTGTTGCGCGACCCTTGGTGCATGCTGGGCTGACGCTCCCTTCTCAACCGAGACCGAAGACCTCACGGCTCGCTACCAAGTCACTTATAACTGGCAACGGCACGGCGCGTTCAATGCCAGCTACAGCGGTGCCAACAGCATCCAACCCCTTTCAGAAAAAATGTACACCTTCAGTGCGACAGCGCACTGGGGCTTTCGACCTTGGCAAGACGGTGAGCTGTACTTCAACCCCGAAATCACCCAGGGGGTTCCATTTTCGGGGTCTCTGGTCGGATTGGGTGGCTTCACCAACGGTGAAATCACCCGAGCGGGCGGCAGCGACCCCAAGGTCTACAAGCAGCGTTTGTTTGTGCGTCAAACCTGGAACCATGGTGGCGAACAAGAAGCTGTAGAACCCGACTTCAACCAACTCGCAGGCCTGGTCAGCAAAAACCGTTTTGTATTGACCGCAGGCAACTTCTCCACCCTCGATGTCTTTGACGACAACGCATACGCCAAAGACCCGCGCACCCAATTCATGAACTGGGGCAACTGGACTTATGCGTCCTATGACTACGCTGCCGATGCCCGTGGCTTCGGTTGGGGCTTTGCAGGTGAGTGGTACCAAGACGACTGGGTGCTTCGTTTTGGCCGCATGAGCGGTCCCACCACGCCTAACGCATTGCCGACAGACTTTGCGCTGGCGCGTCACTACGGCGATCAGCTTGAGATTGAGCGTGCCCACACCTTGGGCGGTCAACCAGGCAAATGGCGCGTGCTGGCTTGGCGCAACCGTGCTGTGCTGTCTAGTTTCAACGACGCCACCCAGTGGCTGGTGCAGCACCCCGGCAGCTACAGCGACCCCGTGGCGCTGGTTCAAACCCGCACCAGCGAAAAAATCAAATATGGTCTAGGTGCCAACATCGAGCAGAGCATTCAGTCGGGTGTTGGTTATTTCTTGCGCGTGATGAAGGCCGATGGTCGCACCGAAACCCATGCCTTCACCGAAGTGGATGGATCGTTGTCCTCCGGTCTGGTGTTCAAAGGTGGCTTGTGGGGCAGAGAGGCAGATGCGGTAGGCGTGGCTTACTTGCAAAACACCTTGTCCCATGACCGTCGTCGGTTTTTGGCTGCGGGCGGCACCTCGTACTTCATTGGCGATGGCCAGCCTTTGACCCACTACAAACCTGAAACCATCGTGGAAGCTTTCTACAGTTTTGGCTTGACCCGTGGCACGTGGTTGACGGCCGACTACCAGCGCATACAAAACCCTGCCTACAACGCAGACCGTGGCCCGATCAATGTGTACGCGGCGCGCTTTCACGCCGAGTTTTGACATCCATCGGTTTTGAGCTTGCACGCAGTCAGTGTGGCATTTGACGCCAACGTCATCAAAGCGACTTCTTGGCTGGCTAGCATTTGGCCATGACTGAAAAAATCAAAAGTGTTCTCAGTGCCGATGGACTGCGCTACACAACGCGTGTTGTAGGTTCTCCTTTTGACTCATCCGGCCATCGTGGAACGATGAGTTGCATCAAGTGTGGTTTGCACAAATCCAGATCTCTGGGATCCTTTCGGCAAGTCGTTGGGAAAAGTACGTTCTTTTGCAGCGAGTGCAGTATCAAAAAGAATTCGTAAATTTTATATGTGTATTTTTCATGACGGTTTGGTGAAGGTTGACGCCGAATTTTCTCGAGAAATACCCAGATACAAATCGATTTAAAAATTAATGCGGTGCAATAATTTCAAACCGAAATGCACCTGAAAGGAACTGCCATGCGTGCCATCAAAAAAGCAAGAAAACTGATCGAAAGTGATCCAAGCTCAGCAATCTCCAAAGCACTCTCTAAGTTGGTCTTGGCTCTAGAAACCGAAACAGATTTTTCTTTGAAACAACTTTATGACCTCAACATTGATGATTTTGATCTTGCGATGGAAGTCATGAAAGATTGGCGACTTGACCGTTTCTACGAAGGCAAAGCCAAGGTCATCGACGTTGCGTTACAAGCCAGCTCCCTGAAATAAAAAAACGACTCGCTTCAGAGTCGTTTTTTTTCGGGCGCATCACCAGTTGTCTAAACAATCAGTTGTCCTGATTCTTCAAAGAAGGGGTGAGGACCCTCAAATTTACCCGTGTGCGCGTGGTGCGTGACCAGGTTCGTGCCATTCCACCAGTGCAACAAATAGCCTGAAGGCTCCATGCTGAACATGGCCTGTGCATCAGGAGCTATGTCCAGTTGAACCGTATGTGCGGTGCTGTGGGCCGTCATCACGGAGCGGCCGCCCACACGACTGCGTATGTTGCGGTGCAAGTGTCCGCAGACGATCAGTTCAATGTTGTCGTGCTGCCGAACCAAGTCACTGAAAGCTTCCCGTCCCGATAGGCCAATATCGTCCATGTGTCCTATGCCCGTGATGAAGGGGGGATGGTGCATCATGACCAAGGTCGGCGTGTATGGGTCGTTGGAAAGGGCTTGTTCCAGCCACGACAAACGTGCTTGGCATAGCAATCCTCCACTATGGCCAGTATTCACCGTGTCTAAACCAATGATGCGAAGCGGCCAATGGGGTTCCTGGTGACTAAACTGCCAGAACTCACCCTCTGGCTTGACCAGCAAATTGTGAAAGACATGCTGCATCGTCAAGCGATCGTCATGATTGCCGGGCACCACAAGCATGGGATACGTCAATGGCGCCAAGATGTCTTTCAAGTGCTCGTATTCTTCTGCATCACCGACGTCTACCAAATCGCCTGTGATCAGCAACAGATCTGGTTGCTGGGGTAGCGCCTGTACATGAGACACCGCAGCTCTGAGCATGCTTGCTGTGTCCACCTTGTTGTAGGCCAAACGACCTCTAGGTTTGATATGGGTGTCACTGAACTGCGCAATCAACATGGGTATCTCCCAATAAATAGCCTCACATCCCTAGATGTGAGGCGTGAAACAGAATTTCGATTTATTCCATAAAGTCTTCGGTGGCTTTGATCAGTTCAGGCAAAGCCATTTCAGGGGTTTTCTCACCACGCATGACAGCACCAAAGACATCGCGTTGCGCACGCCAGATGCGTACCGACTGACCACCAGGGTAGCCCGCCCAAGGCAGAGACTTGTCAATTTGTGTGGTTGCGGTGCGGAAGTTTGGGTTGGCTTCATAAAAAGGGCCCAAATATTCAGGGCTGATGGCCAACTGGTTGGTGGGCAAGTACCCGGTCATTTCCACCACGATTTTTTGGGCTTGTGGACTCGTCACAAATTTGATGAACTCCCAGGCTGCCTTTTGCTTGGCAGGATCTTTTGCAAGTGTGATGACTGCGTTGCCGCCAGTGGGTACACCACCTTTGGTTTTGTTGTCGAGAGGAAAACGCGCCGTGGTGAACGTGAATCGACCACCGACAGCTTCGGTGACCTGCTTCAACTGCGCCGGTGTCGAGAAAAACATCCCGGTCTTACCTGCGCCGAACTGTTGACGTGACTGATCCCAGTCCACCATTTGCATGGCACCTTCTGTGACAAAACGACGCGCCAATTGCAATGCGCGCAGTCCGACAGCTCCATCAAAGCCGGCCTTCTTGGTGCCCGGTTTGACCAAAACCCCGCCCTGTTGGTAGACCAGACCTTGGAACAACCAGTCGTCGGGCCAGGCGTGGATGTCGTAGGACATGCCGTTGATCTCTTTGTTTTGTGCGTGAATTTTTCCGGCCAACTTGATCACAGAGTCCCAGTCTGTTGGCATTTTGGTGGGATCTGTGCCAGCGCGTTTGACCAGATCTGCATTGACATACATGATGGGCGAAGAGGCGTTGAAAGGCAGGCCATATTGCTTGGCGTCCACTTGACCCAGGGCGATCAAGCGAGGTGCGAAATTGGTTTTGGCAAATCCTTCGCCCTCGGATTTGAGCAAGGGCTCCAAGCGAACAGTTTGGCCACGTGCGTCTAGCTTACGAATCAACTCGCCAAACAGGTGGTAGCCCGAGTAATACACGTCGGGCAGTTGATTGGTCACTGCATTGCGCAGCATGACCTGGTGTCCCTCGTCATAACTGGCCGCTGGTGCTCTGAAATTGATCTTGATCTCAGGGTGCAACTTCATGAACTCTTGCGCCAGAGGCTCATGAAAGCGTGCAAAACTCGGATAACAGTACAACACATCGATGGTGGTGACCTGTTGTGCATGCACTTGCGCAGCCCCAAATAACGCGGCGCAGGCGCTGAGTGCCAGACCTAGCCTTTTGAACAACTTCATACAAACTCCTGAGGTTAAAAAAATCATGTGCCAGTTATCGTCAGCCCTTGGATGACTTGTTTGCGTGCGATTAAAAATACAAAGACCAAAGGCATGGTCAGCAAGGTCGCCCCAGCCATCAACGCACCGTAATCAGAGCCCGACTCCGCATTGGCAAAAAACATCATGCCCAAGGGTGGGGGGGCTAATTTGGTTTCGCTGATCACGATCATGGGCCAGTACAAATCGTTCCAGTGGGCCACCACTGAAAAGATAGAAAAAGCCGCGAGGGTTGATTTGTAGGAAGGCACAACAATGCGCCAAATGATGTCCAACTCACCCATGCCATCGAGCCTCGCTGCATGGATGATGTCGTCTGGGAAAGTTTTGAAGGCCTGCCGCAATAAGAAAATTGCAAAC
Organism: uncultured Burkholderiales bacterium; assembly: GCA_903892175.1. Classification (GTDB taxonomy): domain Bacteria; phylum Pseudomonadota; class Gammaproteobacteria; order Burkholderiales; family Burkholderiaceae_C; genus Limnohabitans. The sequence continues at coordinate 32,052 of CAITHK010000014.1, forward strand.
ACAGACAGAAAAAATGGCAGCATGATGGCAAAGTAAGAATTCAAGAGACCCACAGTTGCCAGGGCGATGTAAATAGGGAGTGCGGTGACCTGAATAGGCACA
>CAITHK010000015.1 GCA_903892175.1 uncultured Burkholderiales bacterium
AAACCACCCAAAGTGGACGCGCCGATTTCACCCAGGTGGTGACGTCCCCGGCCAGGCCCGACCAAACGGTGCGCAGCAAAACCTCGGTGGGCAGCTTTGCTTTTGTGCGGCCGGTGCGCTTTCGCTTTGACTACCAAAAACCGTTTCCCCAGACCATCGTTGCCGACGGGCAAACCTTGTGGTTATATGACGCAGACTTGGCCCAGGTGACCGCCCGCAAACAGGCCCAAGCCTTGGGCAGCACGCCCGCCGCCTTGATTGCCACTGCCGCCGATCTGGGGGCCTTGCAAAAAGAATTCACCTTGCAAGCCGAGCCCGACGCCAACGGCTTGCAGTGGGTTCAAGCCACACCCAAGAGCCGCGACAGCGCCTTGCAGTCGGTGCGCATTGGCTTGCGTGTGCAAGCACAGGGCACAGCCTTGGACAAGCTCGACATCTTGGACGCCTTGGGCCAACGCTCTGTGCTGAGCTTTGAGCGCTTCGAGATCAACCCTGCCAATCTGGGTGTGGCGCAGTTCAACTTTGTGCCACCCAAGGGCGTGGACGTGGTACGGCCCTGAGCCCCGTCCAGCCCACCTTGGCCGTTTGCGCCACCCATCCATGACACGCAACCCGACGCTGCAGCCCACGTTGCAAGGCCTGCCGCCTTTGCTGAGCGCCAACACCCGCTTGGTGGTGTTGGGCAGTTTTCCGGGCGTGGCCTCGCTGCGCGTCCAGCAGTACTACGGCCACCCGCAAAACCATTTCTGGAAAATCGTGACCACCTTGTTGTCGCCCGACCCAGCGGCTGTGCTAGCGCAGCACTACGACGCACGTGCCCAGTGGTTGCTCGCCCATGGTGTGGGCTTGTGGGACGTGTACGCCGCGTGTGAGCGCGAAGGCAGCTTGGACAGCCACATTCAAAACGCCCAAGTCAACGACTTGCCCAGCTTGCGAACGCGTTGCCCGGCCTTGGTGGGCGTGGCCCACAACGGTGGTGAGAGCTTTCGCCATGCCCGCATCACGCAGGCTTTGGGCTTGCCGGTGTACCGCCTACCTTCTACCAGCCCGGCCAATGCCAGCTGGTCGTTTGCACGCAAGTTGGCGGCGTGGCGTGAGGTGTTTGAGTCCGTGGGCTTGATCAAGCCTGGCGCTTGATCACAAACGCGTTGTCTGCCGCGGTGAACCCCACCTTGGGGTAGTAGCCCATGGCGGCGGGGGCTGACAGCAAAATCAACGACACCCCGTCGCCCATGGCATGGCGTACCTGGGTGATCAACGCGTCGCCGATGCCCTGGCACTGGTAGGCGGCGTCCACGGCCAGATCAGACAGGTAGCAGCAGTAACAATAGTCGCTCAGTGCACGCGCCACGCCCACCAAGTGGTCGCCGTCCCATGCGCTTACCACCACATTGGCGTTGGCAAACATCTGGGCAATGCGCGCGGTATCGTGCGTGGGGCGTGTGATGCCTGAGTTGTTGAAGACATGGATGATGTCGGCTGTGTTCAACGCAGTGTTGAGTCGGTAGTCAATCTTCGGCATGGCTTGCCTTTCAGCTAAATCGCTGCCATCAAATCCAGTTCAACGGTCGCGCCCTTGGGCAACTGGGCCACGCCAACCGATGTGCGCGTGTGACGACCGGCTTCTCCCAACACCCGAAACAGCACGTCGGATGCGCCGTCGCTCACTTTACTGTGCAGCCTCATGGATGCATCTTGCTCACGCTGCCTTAGCGCGCGTTCGCTGGGGGTAGTCTTCAAACGAATTTCCACTGTTCTTCCCACTGCGCTTGCCGCCTTGATCAAGGTGTCCAGCTGAATGGACAAGTTGCTCGGGTCAAGCACGCGGTCAAGCTGGGAGCGGCTGGTCGCCATCCGTTGCGCCATGCTGACTTTGCTGATCTTGCCGCTTTGCATGGCGTCGCCTAATTGCTCGGCCAATGCTCGCTTGAGTGCACGGGCCTGAACCTCTTCATAGATGCCATCCTCTTTGAGGAAGTCGTCAAAACTGCTGCCCATATGGGGGTTCGGCTTAGTTGTCTTGGCCATGTTGCCACTCCTTGAATCGTTTGTTTGCCAACTCGATATCGGCTGGGTTGGTTTGTTGGGTCTTCTTGATGAAGGCATGCAACAAAACCATTTCAGATTGCTCTACGACAAACAGCACGCGTGCAATGCGATTACCTATCTTGCTGCGAACCTCCCAAATGGGGCCGCGTAAGTGATCCACTCTGGGTTTGCCGATCGGCTTTTTGTACTGCACGTATGCAATTTCTTCCCCGATGCTCTGCCGATCTGATTTGCCCAGTCCCTTCAACCAGTCACGGACAGGTTCATCGCCACTCGCAGTGCGATAAAAAATTGCTGGAATTTTCCTATAAGAAGACACACTTAAATTGCACCTTATGAGGTTCTTTTTTTGGACATGTGAACCGCCAAGCACTACCCGCTTGAACCCCTTCGCTGCACTTTGGCTATCACCCGATTCCTCCTTCCCAACCACATCCCCCTCGCCGAACGCCTGCGCCCAAGCAGCTTGGGCGAGGGCATGGCCTCTGAGACTTGCCTTTCAGTCAGGCAAACCGACAAGATCGCCCCATCATTGGCCCGTTTAGACCTCCAACGACGATGGCAGCGACGGGTTAAGTTCCGTTTCTAGGTTGAAGCACTTAAACAAGGACACAAGGGGATAATTTCCCGTTCGGGATTTTTTCTACCACGGCTTGCGTGAATATCCATTTATATCCCTATCGGGAAATATTCTTGCCGTGCAGAGAAAACCCCCGCATAATTTACCGAACGGGAAATTACATGACAACCATCA
>CAITHK010000016.1 GCA_903892175.1 uncultured Burkholderiales bacterium
GCAGTGGTGAATGGTCAATCGACTTTTACTTTCCAAGTCGATAACGCCCATGCATTGAGCCAGGGTTTGCACACCTTCAACTTCATCACCACCGACCGTGCGGGCAACGTGAGTACCCCCACCCCTCAGGTCATTGGTGTTGATTCGCTCACCTCGGTGCCCACCGCGTCGATTGCAAATGCTGTCGTTGCTGGGGGTGTGGAATACACCAACAACAACATGCCAACCTTGACAGGTGTCGCAGAGGCAGGTGCCACCGTGACGTTCAAGGACCAAGACGGCAATGCCTTGGGCACGGCGACCGCCGGTGCCAATGGTGCTTACTCGTTCACGCCTACCACTGCCATGGCAGACGGCGCCAAAACCATCACGGCAACGGCCACAGACGCTTTGGGTAACAAGGCCAGCACAACCCACAGCGTGACGATTGACACGCAAACATCAGCACCCACGGTTGGCGTGGACTCGCCTCCTGGGCTGAGTATTGATGGTGTGATCTACGACAAAGACAGCACCCCGACCATCACAGGTGTGGCTGAAGCCGGCGCAACCGTGACCATCAAAGATGGCAACACGGTGTTGGGCACCACAGTGGCAGGCTCTGATGGCAAATACTCCTTCACAACACCCAACGAACATGTGATGTCCGAAGGCAGCCATGCCTTGAGCGTTTCTGCCAAAGACATCGCAGGCAACGTCAGCACGACGGTCACACAAAACGTGACGATTGACACGCGTGCGCCCACCGTCACTGAAACTTTGGCTTCGCCTGCTGTCACATCTGCAGGCGTAACTTACGACCGCGACAACACGCCCACCATCACGGGCGTCACTGAAGCGGGTTCCACAGTCACCGTCAAAGACGGCGACACCGTATTGGGTACCACCGTTGCGGGTGCTGACGGTAAATACTCTTTCACGCCTTCTGAATCCCTTAAGCTGTCAGATGGCGTCCACACCCTCAACGTGACGGCAACCGACTTGGCAGGTAACGTGAGCACAGTGTCTGCATCGCAAACTGTAACCATCGACGCGACGGCTCCAAATCAGCCCACAGAATCTGTGGCTGTGTCCCCCACCTTGACAGTGGGTGGCGTGACCTACGACACCGACCGCACGCCAACCATCACCGGCACTGCCGAAGCGGGCTCTACCGTGACCATCATGGACGGCACCACCCCTTTGGGCACCACGACGGCCAATGCTCAAGGGGCTTACAGCTTCACGGTGGCTGATGCCAACCAACTCTCAGGCGGCGCACACAGCTTCAGCGTCACGGCCACAGACTTGGCAGGCAACACCAGCACAGCCTCTAATGCGGTTGCGCGTAACGTGGTCTGCTACATGTCTGGCACACGTTTGCAAACCCAAGATGGCTGGAAACTGGTGGAGCAACTCACCGTGGGCGACTTGCTCAAAACCGTCTCTGGCCAGTTGCAGCCTGTGTCTTGGGTGGGCCACAGCACCATCGACTGCCGCCGTCAAGACAACAAGCAACACGCCTACCCCGTGCGCATTGCCCAGCACGCCTTTGGCTACCAACTGCCCGAGCGCGATTTGTTTGTGAGCCCCTTGCACTCCATCTATGTGGAGGGTGTGATGATTCCCGCCATCCACTTGGTCAACGGGTTGACCGTGACGCAAGAGCAAACGGAAGGCTTGGTGACTTACTACCACGTGGAGCTGCCTCAGCACGACGCGGTGTTTGCTGAAGGTCTGCCTGCAGAGACCTACCTCGACACCACGCCTGAGAACCGCCACTTCTTCTCACGCAACAACGAAGACCAAACGGTCTTTGAGATGAACCTGCAGTTCCCTGCCTGCCCTGAAGGCACACCCGTGTGGCAACACATTTGGGACACACAAGGCTATGCGCCTTTGACGCAATCTGGCCCGATTGTGGAAGCGGTCAAGGCCATGCTCATGCAGCAGGCCCAACTGGTGCAAGAAGACAAGCGCCTGTCCGCTTGATGAGAAGGGCTTGGCCGACACCGGCCAAGCACCTTTCTGGCTGCTAGGCCCTGCAGGACCTGTTGCTCAGCAATGCCTGCAGACGGCTGTTTTTCTTGCCGATCCATCAAGCATCCATAAGCCAGAGAAATGAAGAACAAAAGCACAAAGATTTACGTCGCGGGTCACCGTGGCATGGTGGGTTCTGCCATTGTTCGCCGCCTTCGGGCCGAGGGCTTTGACCACATCATCACCCGCACGCACGCCGAGTTAGACCTGACCCGACAAACGGAGGTCGAGTCTTTTCTGATGTCCGAGAAGCCGGACTACCTGTTCATCGCGGCGGCCAAGGTGGGTGGCATCCACGCCAACAACACCTACCGCGGTGACTTCATCTACCAAAACTTGATGATGCAGTCCAACCTGATTCAGGGTGCGTACGCGGCCGGCATCCATGACCTGATGTTCTTGGGCTCCAGCTGCATTTACCCGCGCGACTGCCCGCAGCCCATCAAAGAAGACTACCTGCTCACCGGCCCGCTGGAACAAACCAACGAGCCCTATGCCTTGGCCAAAATTGCCGGCATCAAGCTGTGCGAAAACTTCAACCTTCAGTACGGCACCCGCTACACCAGCGTGATGCCCACCAACCTGTACGGCCCGGGTGACAACTACAACCTGCAAAACAGCCATGTGCTGCCGGCGCTGATTCGCAAGGCGCACGAGGCCAAGCTGCGTGGCGACACCGAGTACGTGGTGTGGGGCAGCGGCACGCCGATGCGCGAGTTTTTGTACGTGGACGACTTGGCCGCAGCCTGCGTGCAGTTGATGGACGCTGGCTACCACGGCCCATTGCTCAACATTGGCACCGGGGTGGACGTGACCATCCGTGAGCTGGCCGAGCAGGTGATGCAAGCCGTGGGCTTTGAGGGCCGCATTGTGTTTGACAGCAGCAAGCCCGACGGCACACCCCGCAAGCTGTTGGATGTGTCGGCCGCAGCCGCACAGGGCTGGCGTGCCAAGGTGAGCTTGGCTGAAGGTATTGCGCTGGCCTACCAAGACTTTTTGGCCCACCATGCGGTATGACTCAAGCGGCATGACTCAATCGCCATGACTCACTTGCCATGACCATCCAACATGAAAAAGCCATGTCTCAGCTGATCCCCGTGGTTTTGTCTGGGGGCAGTGGCTCACGCCTGTGGCCCTTGTCGCGCTCCATGCGCCCCAAACAGTTTTTGGGTGTCACCGAAGATGCCACGCTGTTTCAGCTCACGCTGCAGCGCTTGCAGGGCATCACCGCCGTGGCGATGCGCCCGATTGTGGTGGCCAACAACGACCACCGTTTCTTGGTGGGCGAGCAATGCCGTGAGGCAGGCGTGGAGCCACTCAGCATCGTGCTCGAGCCCGTGGCCCGCAACACCGCGCCCGCGATTGCGGTGGCTGCCATGGCGGCGCTCTCCCATGGCGGTGACCCGGTGCTGTTGGTGCTGCCCTCAGACCACACCTTTGCCAATGTGGCGGCTTTTCATCACGCGGTGCGCGTGGGGCTAGAGGCGGCAGACGCCGGTGCGCTGGTGACCTTTGGCATTGTGCCCACGCACCCTGAGACGGGTTACGGGTATGTCAAGGCCAGCCAAGCGCTCAACACCCATGCCGCCGTGCCGGTGCAACAGTTTGTCGAAAAACCCGACTTGGCCACTGCACAGGCCTACCTTGCAGACGGCAGCTACACCTGGAACAGCGGCATGTTCATGTTCAAGGCCTCGGTGTTCTTGCACGAGTTGGGCCAGGCCAACCCCGCCATGTTGCAAGCCTGCCAAGCGGCTTGGGATCAATCTAAAAAAGACCTCGAGTTTGTGCGTCTGGACAAAGACGCCTTTGCCAGCAGCCCCTCCGACAGCGTGGACTACGCAGTGATGGAAAAAACCCGCCAAGCGGTGGTGGTGCCATTGGATGCGGGCTGGAACGATGTGGGCGCTTGGTCTGCCGTGTGGCAGGTGCTGCCCCAAGACGCACAGGGCAATGCCACGCGTGGCGACGTGATGCTCGAAGGCGCCAACAACAGCTATGTGCATGCCGACAGCCGCCTGGTGGCGCTGATTGGGGTGGACGACCTGGTGGTGGTGGAGACCTCCGACGCCGTGTTGGTGACCCACAAAGACCGGGCGCAAGACGTGAAGAAGGTGGTGGACCGACTCAAGGCGCTCAAACGAAGTGAGGTGGACTTGCACCGCGAGGTCTACAGGCCCTGGGGCTCGTACGACTCGGTCGACAGCGGCGCGCGTTTTCAGGTCAAGCGCATCACGGTCAAGCCCGGTGCCAAGTTGTCGCTACAAATGCACCACCACCGCGCTGAGCATTGGGTGGTGGTCTCGGGCACGGCCTCGGTGCGTTTGGGTGACGAGGTGAAGCTGGTCACAGAAAACGAGTCGGTCTACATCCCTGTGGGTGTGACGCACTCGCTGGAGAACCCTGGCAAGGTCATGCTGCACTTGATCGAGGTGCAGTCGGGCTCTTACTTGGGTGAAGACGACATTGTTCGGTTTGAAGATTTGTATGGACGTGCCTAAGTCATGATTAAAAAAGCTGTTTTCCCCATCGCCGGTTTAGGGACTCGGTTTTTGCCCGCCACCAAGGCGTCTGCCAAAGAGATGCTGCCCGTGGTGGACAAGCCTTTGATTCAATACGCGGTGGAGGAGGCCTATGCCGCCGGCATTCGCCAAATGATTTTTGTCACCGGTCGCACCAAGCGCAGTGTGGAAGACCATTTCGACACGGCCTACGAGTTAGAAACCGAGCTCGAAGCGGCAGGCAAAAAAGAGCTGCTGGCCTTGGCGCGTTCGATCTCGCCGGCCGACATGTCGTGTGTGTACGTGCGCCAGCCGCGTGCCCTGGGGCTTGGTCATGCGGTGTTGTGCGCGGCCGACTTGGTGGGCAACGACGCTTTTGCGGTGCTGTTGGCCGACGACTTGATGGTGGGCCAACCGCCCGTCATGGCGCAGATGGTCAAGCAATATGCGCAGTGGCGTGCCAGTGTGTTGGCCGTGCAAGATGTGCCGCGTGAGCACACCAAGCGCTATGGCATTGTGTCGGGCCAAGAGGTAGAGACCGACCTGGTGGATGTGACGGGCATTGTTGAAAA
>CAITHK010000017.1 GCA_903892175.1 uncultured Burkholderiales bacterium
AGCGAAGTCATCCATGCAGGTATTTATTACCCGCAAGGCTCGTTGAAAGCCCAGTTGTGCGTTCAAGGTCGACACCTGATGTATGCCTACGCCTCTGAACGGGGTATTGCCCACCAGCGCTGTGGCAAGTTGATTGTGGCCACCCAGGCAGATCAATTGCCAACCTTGCACGCCATCCTTGCCAAGGCCAAAGCCAACGGTGTGGACGACCTGTCGCTGTTGACGGCGTCTCAAGCACAAGCGATGGAGCCCGCTTTGTTCTGCGTGGCAGCGCTGCATTCGCCCAGCACCGGCATTGTGGACAGCCATGGCTTGATGCTCAGCTTGCAAGGCGATTTTGAAAACTCTGGCGGTTTGGTTGCTTTGAACGCACCGGTGGTCGAACTGGTCTGTACCCCTGATGGCATGGTGGTACAAACGGCCGATGGTACGCAATTGCTGGCCCAAACCGTGGTGAATGCGGCTGGATTGACCGCGCCATGGCTGGCTGCCAAATTCAATGGTCTTGCACCCCATCATGTCCCCAAAGCTTACTTTGCCAAGGGAAATTACTTCACCTTGAACGGTAAATCGCCCTTTTCGCGTTTGATTTATCCGGTGCCACAAGCGGCAGGATTGGGGGTACATCTGACACTCGATTTGGGCGGACAGGCCAAGTTTGGGCCTGATGTGCAATGGGTCGACTCACCCGACGATTTGGCAGTCTCAACCCAGCATGAGCCGTCTTTCTACCATGAGGTGCGGCAATATTGGCCCGCTTTGGCCGAAGGCAGTTTGCAAGCGGGTTACGCGGGGATTCGGCCCAAAATTTCAGGCCCCAACGATGCGCCAGCAGACTTTTGCATACAAGGTCCAGCCGAGCATGGCATTCCAGGCCTGATCAATCTCTTTGGCATTGAGTCACCCGGGCTGACCAGTTCCTTGGCGATTGGGGCAGCCGTCAGCCAATTGCTGCAATGACCATGCGAGAGCGTGGCGAGTTGCGGCAGATCCTTGTGTGTTTGGGCTTGTCCTGTGTCTTGTGGGGGTGTTCACAACCATCCCTTCAGCCGGCGCAATCAACGCCAAGCCAAGCGTATTCATCCAAGTCCCTGAGCGAGTCCAAACGACACGATGTGGTCATCCAAGCCATGGCCATGCTTGACCGTGGCTACACCTATGGTGGGAAAAAACTCCATACCGGTTTTGATTGCTCGGGGCTGGTGAGTTTTGTGTACGCCGAATCCGCAGGCATCGCCATCAAAGGCAGCGCCGCAGACATGGCACAAGCAACAAGGCCAATTCGTCCCGAACATGCCAGCCCCGGAGATTTGGTTTTTTTCAATACCTTAGGCAGTTCGTTTTCTCATGTCGGCATTTATATTGGATCTGGCAAATTCATCCATGCCGCCAATGAAAAAACAGGTGTCAAAGTCGAACGTTTGAGCAGTCCTTATTGGGCGCAGCGCTTCCAGGGGTACCGCAGCCTAGGGGTGTGAGTGGCCCAACGACCTGAGGGCCAAGGCCGCTTCTTTCACCAAATCGGGGCCTTTGTATATCAACCCGGTATAGATTTGCACGACGTTGGCTCCTGCCTTGACTTTGGCAACGGCATCGGCGCCGCTGAATATGCCACCCACGCCAATGATGGGAAAGTCAGGACCCAAGGCCAGTCGCAATTGACGAATCACCTCATTGCTTTTCTCCATCACGGGCGCGCCCGAAAGGCCTCCTGTTTCATCGCCATGTGGAAGGTTTTCAACAGCATGGCGTGCAAGGGTGGTGTTGGTGGCCACCACGCCCCAAGAGGCAGTGGCTGCTGTTTGACCTTCGGTCATGCAATGGCGCTTGAGGGTGGCCGCAATCACAGCCACTTGTCCCTCATCTAAATCAGGTGCAATCTTGATGAACACGGGGACCTGTTTGTGGTGCTGCAGCGCCAAGATATCGCGACGTTTGGCCAGGGTGTTGAGCAAGGCATCCAAGGCCTCATCGCTTTGTAGGGCTCGCAGGTTTTTGGTGTTGGGGCTCGATATATTCACCGTGACATAGTCTGCGTGGGGGTAGACGCCGTCTAAACAGGTGATGTAATCGTCTGCGGCCTGCTCGTTGGGTGTGGCCCCATTTTTGCCAATGTTCAAGCCCAACAGCATGGGCGATTCGCTGCGTTGGCGAAATTTGGCTTTTTGAACATTGTTCAGAAAAGCTTCCAAACCATCGTTGTTGAAACCCAAGCGGTTGATCAGTGCGTTGGCTTGGGGCAACCGAAACATACGGGGTTTGGGGTTGCCAGCTTGCGCTTTGGGTGTGACGGTACCTACTTCGACGAAGCCAAACCCAATGGCCGCTAAGGCATCGATGCAGTGCGCGTTCTTATCAAGGCCCGCGCCAAGGCCCACACGGTTGGGAAATTTCAGTCCAGCCAGGGTGAGGGGATCGTTCACACGCGACTGACCGTACGCCCGCTGCAATGGCGTGTTTTGTGTGCGCATCAACCATGACAAGGTGAGGTCGTGTGCATTTTCTGCATCCATTGAAAACAGAACGGGACGGACCAGCGAGTAGGGGAGCAACGACATGGATAATCTCAAGCTTTGAATTGAACCTTGGATTTTCGCCCATGAGCAAGCCCACCACTTCTTCCCCCTTGAGCCAAGACGAACTCAAAACTTTGGTGGGGCAAGCCGCGTTGCAATACGTGATCCCCGGGGAAGTGGTAGGGGTTGGAACAGGCTCCACCGTGAACAAGTTCATTGAGGCACTGGCCACCATCAAAGACCAAATCAAAGGCGCGGTCTCTAGCTCAGAGGCATCCACCAAACGCTTGCAAGCCTTGGGCATTCCGGTGTTTGAAGCTGGCGAGGTGGCATCGTTGTCGGTTTACATCGACGGCGCCGACGAGATTGATCACCAGGGCTATATGGTCAAAGGTGGCGGGGCCGCGTTGACTCGCGAGAAGATTGTGGCGGCTCAGTCCAAGTTGTTTGTTTGCATCGCAGATGAGAGCAAACTGGTCGACACCCTAGGTGCCTTCCCATTGCCCGTAGAAGTCATTCCGATGGCCGCGGCCCGTGTCATCGGCCAATTCGCTGCCATGGGCGGCACAGCGACGCTGCGTTTGAAAGATGGCCAACCGCTGGTCACCGACAACGGCCAGCACATCGTCGATGTCACAGGCCTGAAGATTGACGATCCCCTGAGCTTTGAAACCGTGAGCAGCCAGTGGCCCGGCGTGGTGACGGTGGGTGTCTTCGCCCATCAAAAAGCCCAAGTCTGTTTGCTGGGCACCTCGACAGGCGTGAGGACTTTGACCTTTTAAATCCCGCTCACGCCATGCCTTGGTGGCGCAGCAAAGCATCCAACTGAGGCTCTCGACCACGGAAGGCTTTGAACGATTCCATCGCTGGGCGGCTACCGCCCACTTCCAAAATCGTTTCTCGGTAGCGACGGCCGGTCTCCAGGCTGGGTTCGCCATCGGCGCCGACCGTTTCTTCAAATGCTGCATAGGCATCGGCGCTCAGCACCTCCGCCCATTTGTAGCTGTAGTACCCCGCGGCGTAGCCGCCCGCAAAGATATGGCTGAAGGTATGGAGCGTGCGCCCCCATGCGGGGCTTTCAAGCACAGCCACTTCGGCCCGCACGTCGCGCAGCACCTGCATGAAATCTTGGGCTGCGACGTCTTCGGTGTGTAGACGCATGTCCACAAGTGAGAACTCAATTTGGCGCAAGGTTTGCAAACCGCTTTGGAAGTTTTTGGCGGCCAGCATTTTGTTGAACAACTCACGTGGCAAAGGCTCACCTGTGTCGACGTGTGCCGTCATGTGACGCAACACGCTCCACTCCCAGCAGAAGTTTTCCATGAACTGGCTGGGCAATTCCACCGCATCCCACTCCACACCGCTGATACCGGACACATCCCGCTCGTTGACTTGCGTGAGCATATGGTGCAAGCCGTGGCCGCATTCGTGGAACAGTGTGATGACGTCGTCATGTGTCAGCAGCGGCGGTTTGCCTCCCACACCTTCAGCGAAGTTGCACACCAGATGTGCCACGGGAGTTTGCAAAGCACCTGTATCGGGGCGTAACCAGCGGGCTCGAACATCGTCCATCCAAGCGCCGCCGCGTTTGCCGGAGCGAGCGCCTGGGTCGAGGTAGAACTGCCCCACCAACTGACCTGCGCGTTCAATTCGGTAAAACTCCACGCCAGGGTGCCACACCGGTGCTTGGTCGCGACGAATGCTCACCTCAAATAAGGTTTCGACAATTTTGAACAGACCCGCCAACACCTTGGGCGCTGTGAAGTACGGTTTGACTTCTTGTTCGCTGAAGGCATAGCGTGCTTCTTTGAGCTTCTCGCCGATGTAGGGCCAATCCCAGGGTTGTGGATCGTGCAAGTTGAGGTGCTCAATTGCAAAGGCGCGCATCTGCGCCACATCTTTTTCGGCAAAGGGTCGGGCGCGTTTGGCGAGGTCACGCAAAAAGCTCATCACCTCAGCGGGGGACTGGGCCATCTTGGAGGCCAGCGATACCTCGGCGTGGTTGGCATACCCCAAGAGTTGCGCCTCTTCTTGGCGCAGCGCCAAAATCTCTTTGACCCAGGGGGTATTGTCTTGTTCGCGACCGGCTTTGACGGCCTCAGACTGGTCAGAGGCACGTGTGGCGTAAGCACGGTAGAGTGTTTCACGAAGCGCTGCGCTGTGCGCGAACTGCATGATGGGCAGGTAGCACGGCATTTTCAAACTCAGCTTGTGACCCGCCGCACCCTCCTTCTCGGCGGCAGCGCGTGTGGTTTGCAGCACATCCTCTGGGACGCCAGCCAACTCATCGGTGGTGACGATGGCAGACCATTGGTCGGTGGCATCCAACACGTTTTCGCTGAACTTTTGGCTGACCTCGGCCAAGCGATCTTGAATGGCGGCAAAGCGTTCTTTGGCTTCGCCCAACAGTTCAGCACCCGACAACACAAAGTTGCGCATGGCCAAGGTGTGGGCATGCTTTTGTTGGGCATTCAAACTGGCCAAGTCGATGGCCTTGTACTTGGCATACAGGCGCTCGTCTGCGCCTAGGCGTGTGTAGAACTCGGTCACGCGTGGCAGGGCTTCGGTGTAGGCGGCGCGCAGCTCAGGCGTATCAGCCACGGAGTGCAAATGGCTCACGGCACCCCAAGCACGGCTGAGTTGTTCGGTGGCTACATCGAGCACCGATGCAATCGCTTTCCAATTGGCCGGAAAGTCAGCGGCAGTGACGCTTTCTAAGGCTTTGTCTGCGGCTGGCAAGAGTTGGTCAAGCGCAGGCGCGATGTGCTCGGGGCGGACGACATCAAACAGTGGGTGATCGCTGAAGTCAAGAAGCGGGTTGTTCAATGCGGGATTGGATGTCATCGTCTTTACTCGTTAAGCGTGTTGTTTCTCAGATAAGGCCCGTTGCGCCGATTCCAAGGTGTTGACCAACAACATGGTGATGGTCATGGGGCCCACCCCACCGGGAACCGGGGTGATGTAGCTGGCGACTTCTTTCACGCCTTCAAAGTCCACGTCGCCGCAGAGCTTGCTTTCGTCGTTGCGATTCATCCCCACGTCCAACACCACAGCACCTGGCTTGACCATGTCGGCAGTCAGCACATTGCGCTTGCCCACCGCCGCCACGATGACGTCGGCCTGCAAGGTCATGGCTTTCAAATCGGGTGTGCCACTGTGACAAATGGTGACCGTGGCGTTTTGTTGCAAAAGCATCAAAGCCATGGGTTTGCCCACGATGTTGCTGCGGCCAATGACCACCGCATGTTTGCCTTTGAGGTTGTAGCCAATGCTCTCGAGCATCTTCATGCAGCCATAGGGTGTGCAAGGCCAAAAGCCGGGCATCCCGGTCATCAACGCGCCAGCGCTGGCAATGTGAAATCCATCCACGTCTTTGGCAGGGCTGATGGCTTCGATCACTTTTTGCCCATCGATGTGGGCAGGCAAGGGCAATTGAACCAAGATGCCGTGAATGCTCTCATCGTTGTTGAGCGCTGCCACGCGGGCCAGCAAATCGGCCTCGGTCATGGTGGCGTCGTACTTTTCAAGGACGGAGTGCAGGCCCGCGTCTTCGCAAGCCTTGACCTTGTTGCGAACATACACCTGGCTGGCGGGGTTGTCGCCGACCAACACCACGGCCAAGCCGGGCGTGAGCCCCTGTGCTTTGAGCTTGGCGGTGTCTGTCGCCACTTGGGCGCGCAGTTGCTTGGATAGGGCGTTGCCATCAATGAGTTGTGCCGTCATGGTGTGTATACACAGGAGAAGTTGAATTGAAAACGCCCGTGAAGCACGGGCGTGGGATGGGTCACAGCAAGCGGGGTGTCACGCTTTGGCGGCGTTTTGTCCGAGTGCGGTTTTCAGCAAGTCAGCCACAGTGTTGGCGTTGAGCTTTTCCATGATGTTGGCGCGGTGCGCTTCCACGGTTTTGATGCTGATGCCCAAGTCGTCTGCGATTTGTTTGTTCAAACGACCTGCAACGATGCGCTCAAGGACTTGGGCCTCGCGACCTGTCAGCTTGGCCATCAAGGCATCACGACTGGCCGCTTGTTGGAAGTCGGAAAAAGCTTCTTTGGCGTGCTCGAGCATGCGTTCCACCAGACTCACCAAGTCGTCTTCCTTGAAGGGCTTTTGGATGAAGTCCATGGCACCCTTTTTCATGGTGTTCACCGCCATGGGCACATCGCCGTGGCCCGTGATGAAAACGATGGGCAAGGGCGACTTGCGTTCAATCAGTTTGTCTTGAAGTTCTAAGCCGGTCATGCCAGCCATGCGGATGTCCACAATCAAGCACGCCACTTCACGTGCGTCGTAGCGGCTTAAAAAAGTTTCAGCTGAATCAAAGCAACGGACGCGGTAGTCCTTGCCCTCCAACAACCATTGCAGCGAATCGCGCACGGCCTCGTCATCATCAACGACGTAGACCGTACCTTTTTTGGGAATCAAACTCATGCAGATACTCCGACGGTACGGGCCGGAATCCAGAAGGAAAAGCGGCAGCCCGTAATTTCGTTGGCATTGTAGAGGTTCTCTGCTTTCATTCGGCCTTGGTGCGATTCAACAATACTTCGGCATAAATTCAGGCCAATGCCCATGCCCTCAGGCTTGGTTGAAAAGAAGGCTTCAAACAAACGCTCCATCACCTCTGGGGCCAAACCGCGACCGCTGTCGCTGACGGAAAACTCGACCACAGGAAGGCCTTCTTCCATGCGCGGAATCACCTTGAGTTCAACATTTCGCCCCGAAAGCGGGCGTTGGGCCAAATCCACCGACTCGGCCGCGTTCTTCATCAAATTCACCAGCACCTGTTCAATCAAGATGGGGTCTACGTGCAGTTTGGGCAAACGAGCCGCGACGATTTGCGTCAGTCGAACTTGACGTCGGCGCAGTTCAATGTCTGCCAGTTCTACGGCCTCTGTGACCATGTGTGAGACGTCTGAGTCGGTGCGGTTGGGTTCACTGCGTTTCACAAAAGTGCGGATGCGCTGAATGATTTGACCTGCGCGTTGGGCTTGGTGCGCTGTTTTTTCCAAGGCTTTGAGCAAATCATCTTCGGTCAAGTTGTTGGACTTGATCCGCGAAACCATGCCGTTGCAGTAATTGTTGATCGCAGTCAGTGGTTGATTGAGCTCATGCGCCACGCTGGAGGCCATTTCGCCCATGGTGATCAACCGACTGGCCGACTGTGCCCGTTCGGCTTGCGCTTGCGATTGTTCTTCGGCTTGGCGTCGCGGCGTGATGTCGGTGGCGATCACCAATTGTGCCAAGCGACCATCCACCCAATTCAAGTAGCGAGAGCGCACCTCCAACCATTTGTTGAGGGACGGTACGTAAATCTCGGCGTTCTCGCTGCTGACCTCGGTCAGCGCATCGGTTGGAAAACCAACGAAGGAGTCATCGGCTTGGCCATTCTTATCGCCCGTGTCGCTTTGCGATGGCTGCTGTGGCAGGCCAGCTTGCGCCACCAAGCTGAGGTGTCCCTCTGTGGTGGTGTTGAACCATTGTCGATAGAGCTTGTTGGCAAACAGCAGTTCTTGGCTTCCCAGAGGCGCCACAGACACGGAAGCATCCAAGCCCTCTAGAACCGTTGTGAAACGGTCGTGTGAGGCTGACAACTGCTCTCGGATGCGATTGGGTTCGGTGATGTCCGTCATCGAGGTCATCCAGCCGGTTTGTTGGCCCAAGGCATCGATCAGTGGTGACACATACAAACGGGCATCGAACAAATGGCCATCTTTGCGTTTGACCCGGACCTGAAAGCCACTTGAGGTGGTGTTGCCTTGGAGTTCAAGTTTGAGCTTTTCTTCCAGACTGAAGCGGTCCTCGTCAGGCCAATAGGGGAATGGCGGGGTACAGCCGACCAATTCAGGCTCGGTCCAACCGGTCATTTGACAAAACGCTGTGTTGACGTAAGTGATGCGACCTTTGAGGTCCATCGCGCGCATGCCCGTCAGCACAGAGTTTTCCATGGCACGCCGAAAATTGGTCTCTGCCACCAGCGCTTGTTGTGCTTGAACCCGGCGTCGCGTGTGACGCCAAGTACCAATCAACATCCATGCAGTCATCACGCTCAGTGCTGTGACCAACCAAAATACGCCGTTGCCAATCAATCCCTGAGACGTGCGGTAGGCTCGAGCATGCAAAGTCAGTGCATAGCCCACGGGGGTCACCGGTACTTCATAGTCGTTGGTTCTGTTGAGCCATGGCAACACCTCACTCACCCTGGGCCCCGGTTTGTTGGCCTGGCCAGCCAGTACCGTGTTGGTCACGTCGCGCAATGACACCGCGTATTTGCTGGTGATTTCATTGGGTACGACGTAGCGAAAAATACCGTCCAGCGGGTATTCCGCCAG
>CAITHK010000018.1 GCA_903892175.1 uncultured Burkholderiales bacterium
CTTGCCATCATTGGGCAAACTGCCAACTGTGACAAACGCAACGTCAGCCCGCAACTTGGTGATGTCACGCACCGCCTCGGCTATTTTTTGTGCCAGCGCATCACTGCCCGAGGCTTCCACTTTCAAAGCCATTTGGTCGTTGGCCATCTCACCGGTGACCACCAGACGCGCACGGGCCACCTCAGGGAAACGCTTGACCACCTCGGCCACTTGGCCAGGGTGCACAAACATGCCCCGCACCTTGGTGGTTTGGTCCGCTCGTCCCATCCAGCCTTTGATGCGCGTGTTGGTACGCCCCGTGGGGCAGGTGCCGGGCAACACGGCCGAGAGGTCGCCGGTGCCAAAACGGATCAAGGGGTAGTCGGTGTTGAGTGTGGTGACCACCAACTCGCCCACTTCGCCCTCAGGCACAGGGTCGCCCGTGCCAGGTCGGACAATTTCGACGATCACGCCTTCGTCCAACACCAAGCCCTCACGGGCTTGGGTTTCGTAGGCAATCAGTCCCAAATCGGCTGTGGCGTAACACTGGTAGGCGGCAATTCCGCGTCCGGCCAACCCATCTCGCAAGCTCGGCGGAAATGCTTCACCGGAGACCAAGGCCTTGGTCACGCTGGGCAAAGACACGCCCATCTCGGCGGCTTTTTCCACAATGATTTTCAAGAAGCTGGGCGTGCCGATGTAGCCCGCAGGCTTGAGTTCGGCCATGGCTTGCACTTGCTGCTCGGTCTGTCCGGTGCCGCCGGCAAACACCGTGCAGCCCAGGGCGTGGGCGCCGGTTTCCATCATCGAGCCAGCGGGTGTGAAGTGGTAGCTAAAGCAGTTGTGGATCAGCTCGCCCTCGCGAAAGCCAGCGGCATAGATGGCGCGCGCCATGCGCCAGTAATCGGCGCGTGCACCTTCGGGTTCGTAAATGGTGCCAGGGCTGGCGAACACACGTGGCATGGCTTTGCCAAAACCGATCGCCGCGAACCCGCCAAAGACATTGGCCCCACGCATCGCTTGTTGCTGCGCCAACAGTTCGTACTTGCGAATCACCGGTAATTTGGCCAATGCGTTGCGGTGGTTGACCTGCATGGGATCCAAGCCCGCCAAAGAGGCGGCAAAAGCGGGTGAGTTTTTTTGCGCATGCGCGACTTGCGTCGGCAACGCGGCCATCAAAGCGGCTTCGCGCTGGCTGGGCTCGCGTGTTTCAAGTGCGTCGTGGTGTGAAGGGTGGGACATGGGGTTCATTCGGTGAGGTCAACACAACAACATTCAAGCCAACCAGCGCTTGCGGCGCTTGTAGCTCTTGGCATCTTTGAAGCTCTTGCGCTCGCCGCCGCCCACGCCCAAATAGAACTCTTTGACGTCTTCGTTATTGGCCAGGTCTGAGGCTGCACCGTCCATCACCACACGGCCAGATTCCATGATGTAGCCGTAGTCGGCGTATTGGAGAGCCATGTTGGTGTTTTGCTCGGCCAGCAAGAAGGTGACTTTTTCTTTGTCGTTTAAGTCTTTGACGATGTTGAACACCTCTTCCACAATTTGCGGCGCCAAGCCCATCGAGGGCTCATCGAGCAAAACCATGCTGGGGTTGGACATGAGCGCGCGGCCAATGGCACACATTTGTTGTTCGCCCCCGGATGTGTAGGCGGCTTGCGAGGTGCGACGGGTTTTGAGGCGCGGAAAATAGTTGTACACCTTCTCCAAATTGGCAGCCACCTCGCCTTTGTCAGAGCGGGTGTAGCTGCCCGTGAGCAGGTTTTCTTCGATCGTCAAGTGGGCAAAGCAATGGCGACCTTCCATCACCTGCACCACACCCCGCTTGACCAAGTCAGCCGGTGTGAGGTTTTCAATCCGCTCGCCACGCAACTCGATGCTGCCCTTGGTGACCGCGCCTCGCTCGCCTTGCAACAGGTTGGAGATGGCGCGCAAGGTGGTGGTCTTGCCAGCGCCGTTGCCCCCCAAAATGGCGACGATGCCGCCTTGTGGCACTTGCAAGGACACGCCTTTGAGCACCAAGATCACATGGTTGTAGATGACTTCGATGCCGTTGACGTTGAGAACGATGGGGGTAGCACTCATGACGGACCTTACCTAAAAAGCGTTGCGGAAAATATGTCGGTCTAGACCAAACCTCAACCCCAAACACAGCGTGAGGGTTGAGGTTTGGTGGCTCGCAAGAGCCACCAAACGATCAGCCCGTTCAAGACTGATCAGGGCTGATCAGGGCTGCCAATTAAGACTGGCAGTCTGCCGGTGCGCGACGTGAGATTTTTTTCTCAGCGGCGTATTTGTCGGCTGCGGCTTTGACCATGGGCTTGATGATTTGCTCATCGGCTTGGTACCAATCCGACGACCAATTGAAACGCACCCCGTCCCAGGTGTGCACGCGCGTCCAAGCCGCACCCATGTGGTCTTGGCAGCTGGTGGACAAGGGGCGCAGCACGCCTTTGAAGCCGAGCGAATCGAGCTTGGCTTGGGTCAGGTTCAAGTTTTCATACCCCCAGCGGGCTTGTTCGCCACTCATGACCTTGCCTTTGCCAAAGCGCTCTTGGGCGGCACGCACGCCTTCGATGCCGTACATCGCCGCTTGCACACCACGCATGTACAACACGTCGCCCACCTCTTCTTGGGGGCCTGTGCCTTGGCCTTTGCCGTGCAACTTGGTCAAGATTTCTTTGACCACGTCTGCGTTCTTCTCTGCGCCGTGCTGCATCATGATGGCGTTGTAGCCCTTGGCGCCTTGGCCCACGTCTTTGACGTCAGGCTCTGCACCTGCCCACCACACGCCGTACATCTTTTCGCGTGGGTAGCCTGTGGCCTGTGCTTCTTTCAAGGCGGTGGAGTTCATCACACCCCACCCCCAGTTGATGACGTAGTCAGGACGGTTTTGACGGATCTGCAACCAGGTGGACTTTTGCTCCACGCCGGGGTGCGTGACGGGCAACAAGCTCAGCTGAAAACCGTGCAGTGCAGCACGCTCTTGCAACATGGGGATGGCTTCTTTGCCGAAGGGGCTGTCGTGGTAGATCAAAGCAATCTTCTTGCCTTTGAGTTTGTCCAAACCACCTTCTTTTTTGCCGATGTCTTGGATGATGGTGTCAGCCGCCACCCAGTAGGTGCCCGCCAAGGGGAAGTTCCACTTGAACACGCCACCGTCTTGCGACTCGCTGCGGCCCAGACCCGGTGTCAACACGGCAATCTTGTCGACCGGCGCTTTTTCAGTCAACGCAAAGGTGATGCCAGTGGACAAGGGTTGGAACACGGTGGCGCCTCCGTTTTTGCCCTTGAGCCGCTCGTAGCACTCGACGCCACGGTCGGTGGCATAGGCGGTTTCGCACTCTTCGTAAATGACTTTCACGCCGTTGATCCCACCGCGCAGATTGGTGAGCTTGAGGTAGTCGGCAAAGCCGTTGGCGAAAGGCACGCCGTTGGGGGCATAGGCGCCGGTGCGGTAGACCAGCGAAGGAAAGAATTGCTCTTTGGCTTGCGCAGCAGCTTGGGTGCTCACTGCGCTGCCAGCGATGACGGCGGCCACCAGGCTCACGGCGGTTGAGAGTTGACGTAGTTTCATGGTTTGTCTCCTGTTAAAAGTTTGAAAGGTCAGGGAAATCGGTGTGGGATTCAATGCGGAAAGGGCCACAGGCGAAGCTTTTGTTTGGCAATCGACCACAGCTTGGCCAAGCCGTGGGGCTCCACGATCAAGAACCACACGATCAAGGCGCCAAAAATCATGGACTCCACATGCGCGATGGTGGCCGTTGAGATCACCAAGCCAACCATCGCGCCCATGGCGGGCAACAATTGGCTCAAAAAGATGGGCAACACCACAATGAAGGCCGCACCAAAGAAGCTGCCCATGATGGAGCCCATGCCACCGATGATGACCATGAACAGCAACTGAAAACTGCGGTCGATCGAGAACGCAGCAGGCTCCCATGAACCCAAATGCACAAAGCCCCAGAGTGCACCGGCCACACCCACGATGAATGAGCTGACCGCAAAAGCACTGAGCTTGGCGTAGACCGGGCGAATGCCAATCACCGCGGCAGCCACATCCATGTCGCGGATGGCCATCCACTCACGGCCTATGGCTGAGCGCACCAAGTTTTTGGCCAGCAAGCCAAACACCACCAAAAAGCTCAAACAGAACAAATACTTTTCAACCGGTGTGGCAATCGACAAGCCCATCACGTTGAGGTTAGACACCGACACCGAACCCGAGGCGTTGTAGTTGGTGAACCACCCCAAGCGCAGAAAAGCCCAATCACAAAAGAACTGTGCCGCCAAAGTGGCGACCGCCAGGTACAAGCCCTTGACCCGCAAGCTTGGAATGCCAAAGACGATGCCCACCAGCGTGGCAAAAAAGCCACCCGACAACAGCGCCAAGACCAGGGGGATGCCCTCGATGCGGATGTAGGTGTTGTAGGCCATGTAAGCGCCCACCGCCATGAAGGCGCCTGAACCCAGCGAAATTTGGCCGCAATAGCCCACCAAGATATTCACGCCCAAGGCCGCCAGGGACAAGATCAAGAAGGGAATCAAAACGGCACGGTAGATGTACTCATCCACCATGGCAGGGATGCCAACGAAGGCAAAAGCGACCAAGGCGAGGATCATCCAGCGGTCTTGGGCGATCGCAAAGATCTGCTGATCTTTGCGGTAAGAGGTTTTGAATTGACCGTTTTCTCTGTAAAACATTTTTTATTCCTCTTACACGCGGTCGATGATCTTCTCGCCAAACAAACCTTGCGGACGAAACAGCAAGAACACCAAGGCCAGCACGTAGGCGAACCAAATTTCAATCCCCCCGCCCACCATGGGTCCTACAAACACCTCTGACAGCTTTTCTCCCACACCGATGATCAGCCCGCCAATGATGGCGCCAGGCACCGACGTGAGTCCGCCCAAAATAATGACGGGCAAGGCACGCAAAGCCACCGTGGTGAGCGAGAACTGCACGCCCATCTTGGAGCCCCAAATGATGCCGGCCACCAAGGCTGTGATCCCTGCGACGAACCACACGATGACCCAAATGCGGTTGAGCGGGATGCCAATCGATTGCGCCGCTTGGTGGTCATCGGCCACCGCGCGCAGCGCGCGCCCGGTGCTGGTTTTTTGAAAGAACAAAGACAGCACCACCACCAACAAGGCTGCCACGCAAGCGGCATACACGTCTTCGAGGTTGATCATCACACCCCCCTCGAACACCGAGTCAAACAGGAACACGGGGTCTTTGGGCATGCCGACATCGATCTTGTAAATGTCGCTGCCAAAAAGGGTTTGACCCAGACCGTCTAAGAAATACGTGATGCCCAAAGTGGCCATCAGCAAGGTCACGCCTTCCTGGTTCACCAAGTGTCGCAACACCAAGCGCTCAATCACCCACGCCAGCACAAACATGCAGGCACCTGCGATCACAAAGGCCAGCACATTGGCCAGCACTTTGCTGTCGGTGCCCAACCAACCCGGGATCCACTCGGAAAAGCGTGCCATGACCAAAGCAGCGAACAGCACCATCGCGCCTTGGGCAAAGTTGAACACCCCCGAGGCTTTGAAGATCAGCACAAAGCCCAGCGCCACCAGGGAATACAACATGCCCGCCATCAAGCCACCAAACAGAGCTTCTAGAAAAAATGCCATGTTCTTGTCCTCAGTGTGAAGTCCCGAGGTAGGCACGGATGACCTCCTCGTTGTTGCGCACCTCGTCGGGCGCGCCGTCGCCAATCTTCTTGCCGTAATCCAACACCACCACACGGTCAGAGATGTCCATCACCACCCCCATGTCATGCTCGATCAAAACGATGGTGGTGCCGAACTCTTCGTTCACGTCCAAGATGAAGCGACACATGTCTTGCTTCTCCTCCACGTTCATGCCGGCCATGGGCTCGTCCAGCAGCAGCACTTGCGGCTCCATGGCCAAGGCACGGCCCAAATCCACGCGCTTTTGCAAACCGTAGGGCAGTTGGCCCACGGGGGTTTTGCGGTGCGCTTGGATTTCGAGGAAGTCGATGATGTGCTCGACAAATTCGCGGTGCGCCTCTTCTTCACGCTGGGCGGGGCCGATGCGCAAGGCCTGCATGAAGAGGTTGCTTTTGATGCGCAGGTTGCGCCCGGTCATGATGTTGTCGATCACGCTCATGCCCTTGAACAAGGCCAGGTTTTGGAACGTCCGCGCAATGCCCATTTCAGCCACTTGGCGGCTGTCCATGTGGTCAAAGGTTTGGCCACGGAAAGCAATGGAGCCCTCAGACGGGGTGTACACGCCGTTGATGCAGTTGAGCATGGAGCTCTTGCCCGCGCCGTTGGGACCAATGATGGCGCGCACCTCATGCTCACGCACGTTGAAAGAGATGTCGGTCAGCGCTTTGACGCCACCAAAACGCAGGCTGATGTTTTGCACATCCAGGATGACGTCTCCAATTTTCTTGCCGTCTTTTTCTGTCTCAATGTGGCTCATGCGGCTCTCCCAATGGGGGCAAAGGTTTTTGCGTCCGAGATCTTGAGCGTGGCGCTGACGCTGCCGGTTCTTCCGTCTTCAAATTTGACTTGGGTTTCAATGAACTGCTCGGTGGCACCGCCATACAAGGCCGTCACCAAGACGTCGTATTTGTCGGCGATGAACCCACGGCGTACTTTGTTGGTCCGGGTCAACTCACCGTCGTCGGCATCCAGCTCTTTGTGCAAGACCAAGAAGCGGCTGACTTGGCTGCCGGCCAGCAGCGCGTCGGCGGCCAGATCGGCGTTGACTTTCTCCACGCACTCTTGGATCAAGCCATAGACCTCGGGCTTTTGCGCCAAGTCGGTGTAGCCGGCGTAAGGCAAATTTTTGCGCTCTGCCCAATTGCCCACCGCATCAAAGTCGATGTTGATCATCACGCACACTTTGTCGCGCTGGTCGCCGTAGGCCACCACCTCTTTGATGTGGGGGAAAAACTTGAGCTTGTTCTCCACATACTTGGGCGCAAACATGGCGCCATCGTTGACGCCGCCTTGGATGCGGCCCACGTCTTTGACGCGGTCGATGATTTTCAAGTGCCCATGCGCGTCCAAAAATCCCGCATCACTGGTGTGGTACCACCCGTCCGGGGTGAGCACCTCTGCTGTGGCTTGGGGGTTTTTGTAATAGCCCTTGAGCAGGCCTGCGGACTTGACCAATATTTCACCGTTGTCGGCCACCTTGATTTCTACGCCAGCACAGGGCACGCCCACCGTGTCTGCACGCGCTTCGTGGTCGGGCTGCAAGCAAACGAACACCGCCGTTTCAGTGGAACCATAAAGTTGCTTCAAGTTGACGCCAATGGCGCGGTAAAAACTGAACAAGTCAGGACCAATGGCCTCGCCGGCGGTGTAGGCCACGCGCACCCGGCTCAGCCCCAAGGTGTTGCGCAAAGGGCCGTAGACCAACACATTGCCCAAGGCATACAGCAAGCCGCCCATCACACCGATTGATTGGCCATCCATCTTGGTGGGGCCGTATTTGCGCGCCACATCCATGAAGTAATGGAACATGTGGCGCTTGAGGCTGCCGGCATCTTCCATGCGAATCATCACGCTGGTGAGCAAGCCTTCAAACACGCGGGGTGGCGCAAAGTAATAGGTAGGCCCGACCTCTTTGAGGTCGATGGTCACCGTGGCTGCCGACTCAGGGCAGTTCACCACATAGCCACACACCAACCACTGGGCATAGCTGAAGATGTTTTGTCCGATCCATGCGGGCGGCAGATAGGCCAGCACGTCTTCCCCGCAGGTGAGGCGGTCAAACTGCGCGCCCGCTTGAGCGCGGTTGATCAGCGAGTCGTGGGTGTGGACCACGCCCTTGGGGTTGCCCGTGGTGCCCGAGGTGAAAAACATCGCCCCCACATCGTCACTGTGCCCCTTGGCCACTTCTTGACGAAAAAACTCGGGGTGTTGTTTGGCATAGACGGCGCCGCTGGCCAAGAGTTCTTCCAGTGAGCCCAAGCCGGGTTCGTCGTATTTGCGAAGCCCGCGTGGATCGTCAAAAAAGATGTGGCTGATTTGTGGACATTGGTCACGGATGTCCAACAACTTGTCGACCTGCTCTTGGTCTTCCACGACGCAAAAACGCACCTCGGCATTGTTGAGGGGGAACACGCACTCGGCGCCCACAGCGTCTTGGTACAGCGGCACAGGGATAGCACCCAACGATTGGGCGGCCAGCATGGTGGCGTACAAGCGCGGGCGGTTGGAGCCGATCACCACCAAGTGCTCAGCGCGTGTGAGGCCGGCTTGGTGCAAACCGCAGGCGATGTGCTCGACCATGTGCGCCATGTCGGCCCATGAGGTGGTTTGCCAAATGCCGTATTCCTTCTCGCGCATGGCAGGCGCCTGCGGGCGCTCACTGGCATGTTGGAGTAACAGTTGGGGAAACGTGGTCTGCATGTCGCGTCCTTGATTGAACCTGTGGGGTCACCGCACACTCGCCTGCACAGGGCGGCAAGTTGTCATCTTGAGAGGCATCGTAGGATCGAGTTTGACGTCAAGTTGTCGTTTCAACGACAATTGAGGGAAGACCCCTAGCACGACTTACCCGAGCCTGACTCACGGCCTGACTTTTTCCATCCATGAACCCCAAACCAAGTGTTTATCAGCGCCGCCGCGTGGCCAGCAGCGCTGAGTTGGCGCAAATTCCGTGGCTCCATCTGCTCACCGACGCTGAGCGCGCGCGCATTGAGCCGCACGTGGTGGTGAGTGACCCAATGCCTGGGGACCATGTGTGCCGCATGGGGCGCCCGGTGACGTTTTGGTTTGGGGTGATCGACGGCTTGCTCAAGATGAGCACCGACAGTGCGAGTGGGCGCACCATCACTTACACCGGGGTACCACCCGGGGGCTGGTTTGGTGAGGGCACCGCCATCAAGCGTGAACCCTACCGCTACAACATCATGGCCTTGCGCCGCAGTGTGGTGGCGGGGGTTCCGATAGACGATTTCCATTGGTTGCTGGACCACTCGATTGGCTTTAACCGCTTTGTGATGAACCAACTCAATGAGCGCTTGGCGCAATTCATTGAAGCGCGCGAGATCGACCGCTCGAACAACCCCGATGTGCGCGTGGCCCGCAACTTGGCTGCCTTGTTCAACCCCACCTTGTTTTCGGGCGTGGGAGAGATGCTGCGCATCACCCAGCAAGAGCTGGCGTATTTGGTGGGCTTGTCGCGCCAACGCGTGAACGTTGCGCTCAACACCTTAGAACAACAGGGCGCCATCCGCATTGAGTACGGTGGCATGCGCGTGCTCCAACTGCCTGTTTTGCGGGCCTATGGAACGACGAGCTAGAACGACTGGCTAAACTTCACCCCTCCATGCCGATCCCCACCATGCCTGACGCTCCCGCCGACCTTGTTCGCCTCAACAAACGCATGGCCGAACTCGGCCTGTGCTCCCGTCGCGAGGCCGACGCGTGGATTGAGCAGGGCTGGGTGCTGGTCAACGGCCAAGCGGCGCCCATGGGCGTGAAGGTCAGCCCAAGCGACCGCGTTGAAATCGACCCACGTGCCAAAGGCCACCAAAGCACACAAGTCACCATCTTGCTGCACAAGCCCATGGGCTATGTGAGTGGGCAAGCCGAAGACGGCCATGAGCCCGCCATCACACTGATCCACGGTCGCAACCACTGGCGTGAAGACACCAGCAAAAACCGCATCCAACCCAGCCAACTGCGTGGGCTGGCCCCTGCGGGTCGCCTGGACATTGATTCGGTCGGCATGTTGGTGCTGACGCAAGATGGCCGCGTGGCACGCCAACTCATTGGCGAAGACAGCCACATGGAAAAAGAATATTTGGTTCGGGTGACCTACCAAGGCGAAGCACTGAATGTGCAGAAAGTCTTTCCCCGTGAGCAACTCGCGCGGCTGCGCCATGGCTTGAGCTTGGATGGCAAGCCCTTGAAACCCGCGCAAGTGGAATGGCAAAACCCTGAGCAACTGCGCTTTGTGCTGACTGAGGGGAAAAAACGTCAGATTCGCCGCATGTGCGAGCAAGTCGGCTTGTTGGTGGTGGGCCTCAAGCGCATCCGCATGGGCCGCGTGGTATTGGGAAATTTACCGGTTGGCCAATGGCGTTACCTGGGTGCCCACGAACGGTTTTAGCGCCTGATTTTCAGACTCTTGAAATTCATCCTCCAGCCCCGCATCTTGGGGCCTTGTTGTATTGACTTCTTTGATTTCCAACTCTTTGACTTTTTTGAGCCACCATGACCAAACACACCCATTCGTTCCAGGCCGAAGTGTCACAACTGCTGCACCTCGTCACACACTCGCTGTACTCGAACAAAGAAATCTTTTTGCGCGAACTGGTCTCCAACGCGTCCGACGCCTGTGACAAGCTGCGCTACGAAGCTTTGAACAACGACGCCTTGTACGAAGGCGCCTCTGAGCTCGAAGTGCGGGTGAGTTTTGACAAGGACGCTCGGACTTTGACGATCGCCGACAACGGCATTGGTATGAGCGAGCAAGAGGCCATTGCCCACCTGGGCACGATTGCCAAGAGCGGTACCCGCGAATTCATGGGCAAGCTCAATGGCGACCAACAAAGCAGTGCCAAGGACCAAGGCGCCTTGATCGGCCAATTCGGCGTGGGCTTTTATTCGGGCTATATCGTGGCCGACCGGATCACGGTGGAGTCACGGCGTGCGGGCTTGAAGGCCCAAGAGGGCGTGCGCTGGAGCAGCACGGGCACGGGCGACTTTGAGGTCGAGACCATCACGCAAGACGCGCGCGGCACCCACATCATCTTGCACTTGCGTGACGATGCCCAGGAATACCTCAGCGCCTGGAAGCTCAAGTCGGTGATCAACAAATACTCCGACCACATCTCATTGCCGATCCGCATGCGCAAAGAAGAGTGGCAAGAGGGCGAGAACGATGCACCCGGTCAGATGGTGCTCACCGACGAATGGGAGACCGTCAACCAGGCCAACGCGCTGTGGGCACGCGCCAAGAAAGACGTCACCCAAGAACAGTACGAAGAGTTCTACAAGCACATCAGCCACGACTTTGAAGCGCCTCTGGCATGGACCCACAACCGCGTGGAAGGCAGCACCGAGTACACCCAGCTGCTGTACATCCCAGGCAAGGCGCCGATGGACTTGTTCAACCGCGACACCAAGTCGGGGCTGAAGTTGTATGTCAAGCGCGTGTTCATCATGGACGACGCCGAGGCGCTGATGCCCACCTATTTGCGCTTTGTCAAAGGCGTGGTGGACTCGGCCGATTTGCCACTGAACGTGAGCCGCGAGTTGCTGCAAGAAAGCCGGGACGTCAAAGCCATCCGCGAAGGCAGCACACGCCGTGTGCTGTCCGTGCTGGAGGATCTGGCCCGTCACGATGTGCCCTCAGCAGACGCGAGCGATGAAGACAAACAAGACGCTGGCAAATTCACCCAGTTTTACGCCGAGTTTGGTGCCGTGCTCAAAGAAGGCCTGGGCGAAGACATGGCCAACAAGGACAAGCTGGCCAAACTGCTGCGCTTTGCCAGCACCACCAGCGACACGCTGAGTGTGTCTTTTGCAGATTACAAATCGCGCATGAAAGACGGCCAAGAGGCCATTTACTACATCACCGCCGACACCTTGGCGGGGGCCAAGAACAGCCCCCAATTGGAGGTGTTCCGTAAAAAAGGCATCGAGGTGCTCTTGATGACCGACCGTGTGGACGAGTGGGCGCTAAACTTCCTCCACGAGTTCGACGGTACGCCCCTGCAGTCGGTGGCCAAGGGGGCGGTGGATTTGGGCAAGCTACAAGACGAGACAGAAAAGAAGGCGGCTGAAGACGCCGCAGAGTCTTTCAAACCGGTATTGGCCAAGCTCAAAGAAGCCCTCAAAGACAAGGCCGAGGATGTGCGCGTGACCAGCCGCTTGGTGGACTCGCCCGCGTGTTTGGTGGTGCAAGACGACGGCATGTCCACCCAACTGGCACGCATGCTCAAGCAAGCAGGTCAAGCTGTGCCGGTGGTCAAGCCGATTTTGGAAGTCAACACAGAACACGCCTTGGTCAAAAAGCTCAGCTCAGACGCCAACCCCCACTTCCATGATTTGGCACACATCTTGTTTGACCAAGCCTTGCTGGCCGAAGGGGGTCTGCCCGAAGACCCGGCCGCGTATGTGAAACGCGTCAACGCCCTCTTGGTCTAAATATTGGTGTAAAACACGGTCCATGCACACCATGGACATTCTCAATCGCGTCAAGGCCGACACGAAAGTGTTGGCCTTCGATATTTTTGGCACTGTCGTCGACTGGCATGGCAGCATCGTGCGCGAGGTACAAGCGCTTTACCCTCACGTGGACGCCAATGCCTTTGCGCTCGCCTGGCGCGCTGGTTATCAACCCGCCATGCAACGGGTGCGCTCCGGCGAGCTGGGCTGGACCCGGATCGACGAGTTGCACCGCTTGATCCTCAACGAACTATTGCCTCAGTTTGGACTGACGCATTTGAGCGAGCCTGAGCGCATTCACTTGAACCGCGTCTGGCACCGTCTGGATGCCTGGCCCGACAGCGTGGCAGGGCTCACGCGACTCAAACAGCGCTTCACCATTTGTTCGCTGTCCAATGGCAATTTGGGGCTTTTGACGAACATGGCCAAGCGTGCAGGCTTGCCGTGGGACTGTGTGCTTTCGGCCGAGGTGTTTCGTGCCTACAAACCCGACCCCGCCGCCTACCTTGGCTTAGTGCAGGTGTTTGACTTAAGCCCTCACCAAGTGATGCTGTGCGCAGCCCATCACGACGATTTGGCCGCAGCCCGCGCGTGTGGCTTGAGCACCGCCTACATTGAACGACCGCTGGAGTTTGGCGCTTCGCAGATCAAGGATGTCTCGCCTCAACCCGGTAACTTATTGCATGCGCACGATTTGATGGCGCTGGCTGATCTCTTGGGGTGCTGAGGCTGAATGGTGCACGCTCAGACGATCAAGGGAGGCTCCTGCATGGCCTCGCATTGCTCGACCAGCATGTGCACCTGGCCCGCCCAATAGTCAGAGCTGCCAAACCAAGAAAAGTTTTGGATGAATGCGGGGTCGTCTCGGCGTCTGGCCAACCACGCGCTGTAGTGGATCAAACGCAATGTCCGCAAAGGCTCGATCAAGGCCAATTCACGCCGGTCCAGCGTTCTCATTTCCTCATAGCCATCCACCAAAATTCCCAATTGGCGTGTGCGCTGCGCGCGGTCTCCGCTCAAGAGCATCCACAGGTCTTGGATGGCCGGTCCCATGCGTGCGTCGTCTAAATCGACAAAATGCGGCCCCCCAAGCGGCAAGTCCGTGGGTGTCCACAAGATGTTGCCGGGGTGGCAATCGCCATGCAAGCGCAAGCTTTCAACGGGGGTGTTGTGCATCACTTCGCGCACCCTGTCCAACGCCTGGTTGCACACATCCAACCACGCATGTTGTTGGTCCATGGGGATCATCTGTTGCCCGAGCAACCAGTCCCGGGAGGCTTCGCCGAAGGTGGTGACGTTCAGGCTCGGTCGGGTTTGGAATGGGTGACTCGCC
Organism: uncultured Burkholderiales bacterium; assembly: GCA_903892175.1. Taxonomy (GTDB): domain Bacteria; phylum Pseudomonadota; class Gammaproteobacteria; order Burkholderiales; family Burkholderiaceae_C; genus Limnohabitans. Next base: position 13,490 of record CAITHK010000018.1, read on the forward strand.
CCCACGTTGTGCAAACGTGCGATGAAGCGCCCAATCCATTCCAACACTTCAGGATCATCCAACTCCGGAGCTCGCCCGCCTCGGCGCGGACTCACACCAAAGGCAAACCCGTGCGCGTGGTGCAAGGTGCTGCCATTCAACTGCAGCGGTCCCACCATCGGGATTTCTTGCGCCATCAATTCGCCCGCAAAAGCATGCTCTTCCAATATTTGCGCGTCACTCCAGCGATCGGGTCGATAGAACTTGACCACCAGCGCTTGGTCGTCATCCAACATCACTTGGTAGACACGGTTTTCATAGGAGCTCAGCGCTGTCAGACGCCCATCGACGGCAAGGCCCAAATCGGCCAAGGCATCCAACACCACATCGGGCGTGAGGGCTTCGAACGCGTGCGGCACGCGCGTGTGCTCAGACACCCCAGACCACATCGACTTCTTCGGCGTGTGCGCGCTGCAACATGTCGATAAAAGGCACCACACGCTGCTTCAAGCGGATACTGCCTGATGCGCTTTTGACAGAAGTGTCAGAGCCCTCCTGTTCCTTTTGAGCTTGCTCAGCAGCGGCCAAGGCCGCTTCTTCTTGTGCAACCGCGTCCCGCAAGGCTTGGATTGCATCGGGCATTTCAACGCTCAGGACGATACCTTTTGCCTCGGGCGATTTGCCGATGATTTGCAAGATTTGTCGCCCCTGAGGCTCGAGCATGATCACGTCGCCGGTGGCTTTTGATTTGAATTTGTACAGCATGTGTTCATTGTGCGCTCATTGCATGGGGCACTCATTGCACGGGGCACTCACGCCTGTGGCGGAACTTGACTTAGCAGTTGATCCACCACCTGGTGGAACGCTGGGGCACGCTCATAGGCCACCCAATGGCCTGCATCAGGAATCAAATGGAAACTGTTCAA
>CAITHK010000019.1 GCA_903892175.1 uncultured Burkholderiales bacterium
GCGACGCGCGGCCAGGGCGTGGGCTTGGGCATCGGCGGGGTCGATGCCGCCACCCGGAAACACATAGGCACCCGGTGCAAAACTGGCGGTCATGGCGCGCCGCGTCATGAGCACTTCCAGGCCTTGCGGGCCGTCGCGCAGCAACAGCACGGTGGCCGCGGGTCGCAGGGGAGCGCTGTCGCGCTGGGTGTGGAGGAGTTGGGTAGGTCTGACCATGGTCGGATTATGAGGAGTCGCAGCCTCGTATTTTCCCCATCCGTATTAGCCGCAGGCTTGGGGCCGTGTGGGTGACGAACAATTCTGGGATGAACATCAACCCATCTCTGGAGCGCCCCGCCATGCAACGTCTTACTTTCAAAGCCACCTTAGGGCTGGCTGTGGCCTGTGCTGCCTTGAGCCTACCCCTGTTGGCGCAGGCCCAGGCTTGGCCCAGCAAACAAGCCATCAAGCTGGTGGCCGTGTTTCCGCCCGGTGGCTCGGTGGACCAAGTGGCCCGCATCATTGCGCAGCCCTTGTCCCAGCAACTGGGCCAAAGCGTGATTGTGGAAAACCGGGGCGGTGCCTCTGGCGTGATTGGCACGGCCGCTGTGGTGCAAGCCCCAGCAGACGGCTACACCTTTGCGGTGGTGTTCGACACCCACGGCGTGAACCCCAGCTTGAACGCCAACATGCCGTTTGACAGCAAAAAAGACCTGCTGCCTTTGGTGCTGGTGGGCACCTCGCCCATGGTGTTGGCAACCCACGTCAACTCTGAATACAAAACCTTTGCCGACGTGATGGCGGCGGCCAAGGCCAAAAAGAATGTGAGCTTTGGCACCATTGGCAACGGCAGCTTGGGCCACTTGGCCATGGCCTTGCTGAGCAAAGACGCCAATGTCGAATGGACCCATGTGCCCTACAAAGGCGGCGGTCCGTTGATGAGCGATGCGGTGGCCGGCCATGTGCCTTTGTCCATCGGGTCGGTGTTTGTGACCAAGCCCCACATCGACAGCGGCCGCATGCGCCCACTGGCGGTGACCAGCAGCAAGCGTGCCGCTGACTTGCCCAATGTGCCCACCATCGCTGAGAACGGTTACCCAGGCTTTGAAGCTCCCGCGTGGTGGGCTGTGTTGGCATCGGCCAAAACGCCGCCTGAGATCGTCAAGCGCATGAACGAAGAGCTCAACAAAGTGCTCAAGAACCCCGACGTGGCCAAAAAACTCGATGCCCAAGGCATTGACGTCTCGGGTGGCACGCCTGAGCAAGCCCGCACCTTCATTGAAAAACAAATGACCATCTGGGCCAAAGTGGTCAAAGACAACAACATCAAAGTCGATTGACGCCGCCGAGACCCCAGACGACAAAAGCCGCCCTCGGGCGGCTTTTGACTTCCATGCGTTGAAGCTCAGTGTTCGGGCGACACGCCCAAGGCCACCAAGAAACGCGCCACCATGTTGTAGGTGGCAATGGCGGTGGTCAGTTCCACCAACTCGGTGGTGTCGAAGTGCGTTTTCAGTTGCTCAAACACCGCGTCTTGCACCTTCACGTCCAGGGTCATTTGCGCGGCGTATTGCACCACCAGGCGGCCGATCTCGTCCAGCCCTGCATCGGTGCTGGGGCGACGTGCATCGCCTTGCGTGATGCGGTTGAGCGCGTCGAGTTCGGCTTGGGTGCCACCGGCTTTCAAGAAGTCGGGGGCATGGTGGTGGTACTCGTAGGTGGCGCCTGTCAGCAAAGCCACGGTGCAAATGCCCAGCTCGCGCAGCTTCCAGCTGGTGGGCAGGGCCGAGCGCACATTGCCCACATAGTGGTTCCAGCCACGTGCCACAGGTTCGCTCCACAGCAAGGCGCGGTCTAGGTTGATGAACGTGCCTCCGCGACGTTTCAAGACCGTGTCGATCAGGTCTTGGGGTTGGGGTTTTTGTTCGGGGGTCCAATCTGGAATGCGCATCGTGAGGCCTCGGTTAAAACTTGAATGACAAACAAGGCGGCGAGGATATACCGCGCGCCGTCTACCCATTGACCGCTGCGCGACAGCTGGCTGGCCGATAATCAGGGCCATGCGAATTCGCTTTACCAAAATGCAAGGTGCAGGCAATGATTTCGTGGTCTTGGACGAGACCCGCGAACGTTTGAACCTGAGCTCAGCACACTACCGTTTCTTGGCCGATCGTCACTTTGGCGTGGGTGCCGATCAAATTTTGAGTGTCCGACCCGCCCCTCAAGCCGATGTGGACTTCGAGTACGTCATCCACAACGCCGATGGCGGCGAGGTGGAGCAGTGTGGCAACGGCTCGCGCTGCTTTGTGCGCTTTGTGCGCGAACAGGGCCTGACCGACAAAACCAGCGTGCGCGTCAAAGTGCATGGCGGCGTGATTGAGTTGCACCAACTGCCCAATGGGCAGGTGAGGGTGGACATGGGCGCCCCGGTGTTTGAGGTGCAGCAAGTGCCCTTCCACCCACAGCATGCGCAAGCCGATGGGCCCCAGGCTTGGTGGCTCACGCTCAGCGACGCCAGCACGTGCCGTGTGGGCGTGGTCTCCATGGGCAACCCGCATGTGGTGCAGGTGGTGGACAACGTGGACAACGCGCCTGTGCTGACCCAAGGCCCCTGGATTGAGCAACACGCAGCTTTCCCCAACCGTGTGAACGCGGGCTTCATGCAAATCATCGACCGCCGCACCATCCGCTTGCGCGTGTTCGAACGCGGCGCTGGCGAAACCTTGGCCTGTGGCACCGGCGCATGTGCTGCAGTGGTCACCGGCATCCGCTGGGGCTTGCTAGACCCTGAGGTGCTGGTGCACACCCATGGGGGTGACCTCACCATTGCCTGGGCCGGTGGCGACAGCTCGGTGCAGATGACGGGCCCCGCCACCACTGTTTTTCACGGCGACATCAACTTACCCGATACCCTATGACTGCCTCTGCCATGAACCCCATCACCGAAGACGACATCGCCAATTTTTTGGTGAATACGCCTGATTTTTTCAACCGCCATGCCGAGTTGTTGGCGGCGGTCCGCCTGACCAGCCCGCACGGGCAGCGCGCTGTGAGTTTGCAAGAACGCCAGGCCGAGATGCTGCGCGAAAAAATTCGCGCCCTCGAATTGCGCATGATGGACTTGATGCGCCACGGCACTGAAAACGAGGTCTTGGTGGAGCGCCAGCAACGCTGGGTCAAAACTTTGCTGATGACCACCAACGCGCGTGACATGCCGCACACCATCGCCGATCAAATCCAACACGACTTCATGGTGCCCCAAGTGGCCATCAAGGTGTGGGGTGTGGCGGACACGTTTCAAATCGAGCCTTTTGCGGTCGGTGTGAGCGACGCCGTGAAAGAGTTTGCCAACGGTTTGACGGGCCCTTATGTGGGCTTGAACACCGAGTTGGAAGCTGCGCAGTGGTTGGCCGAACCCAGTGCCGCGCAATCTGTGGCCATGATTCCATTGCGTGCCACTCGGCTGGAAGACACGCCACAAACGGCTGCCACGGCCCCGGTGATTGGGTTGTTGGTGCTGGCCTCGCCCGATGCCCAGCGCTACCACGAAGGCATTGGCACGGTCTTCATTGAACGCTTGGGTGACTTGGCCAGCGCGGCCTTGTCGCACCTGCGTTGAGCTGGCGCGCAGGGTCTGGCACATGGACTGGGTGGCGCGCTACCTCGACCATGTGCGTTTTGAAAAGCGCTTGGCCGATCGCACGCTGGCGCTCTACACCGTAGACCTGCAAAAACTATCCGCCTACGCCGCCGAGGCCCAGGTCGCCCTGGACGCCGTGCAACCCACGCACATTCGCCGCTGGGTGGCGCAGATGCACAGCGGGGGCCGCAGTGGCCGAGGCATTGCGCTGATTTTGTCGGGCTGGCGTGGCTTTTATGTGTGGATGGGTCGCCAAGGCCTGATCACCCACAACCCAGTGCAAGGCCTACGCGCCCCCAAAGCCCCCAAGCCTTTGCCCAAAGCATTGAGCGTGGACGATGCGGTGCAACTGGCCGAGTTTGCCGGAGCCTCTGCCACCGACGAAGACCCTTGGCTGCGCTGGCGCGATGCGGCGATGGTGGAGTTGCTCTACAGCTGTGGCTTGCGGGTGGGTGAGCTCACGGGCCTGGATGTGCAGGCCAGCACCCACGCCAAAGGCTGGATTGATCTGCAAGCCGGCGAAGCCCATGTGTTGGGCAAGGGCAGCAAGCGTCGCAGCGTGCCGGTCGGGCGCAAGGCGCTGGAGGCTTTGCAGGCTTGGTACACCGTGCGCGCCGAGGGCTTGACTCCGGCCACCGCCGAGCAGCAAGCTTTGTTCATTGGTCGTTATGGCACACGTTTGAGTGCGCAGGCGATTTGGCAGCGTTTGCGCCAGCGCAGTTTGCAAGCCGGCTTGTCGACACCCGTGCACCCGCACATGCTGCGTCACTCGTTTGCCAGCCATGTGCTGCAGTCGAGCAGCGATTTGCGGGCAGTGCAAGAGCTGTTGGGGCACGCCA
>CAITHK010000020.1 GCA_903892175.1 uncultured Burkholderiales bacterium
CGCCGCCAACCAAGCCTGCCGTTTGCTCAAAACCTTGTCCAACGCCGACCGCTTGATGCTGTTGTGTCAGTTGGCGCAAGGCGAGCGCTGCGTGAGCGAACTGGAGGCCTTGTTGGGGATCGTGCAGCCCACTTTGTCGCAGCAACTCAGTGTGCTGCGTGACGAACAGTTGGTGAGCACCCGCCGTGAAGGCAAAAACATTCACTACCAAATCAACAGCGACATCGCCTTGCATGTGATGCAGGTTTTGTATACCCAGTTTTGTGGCGTTCAAGCCAAGGAGAGCACATGTTGAAGTCCTCATTCGTGCAGCGCAGCGCAGTCAATTGGTGTTTGGCAGGCGCTTTGGCTGCCACTTTGGGCGCCGCTTGGGGGGCCGATGCGGTGCGTGTGCCGGTGGTCAACGTCGGTGCCCAGTCGGTCACCACGGGCATGGAGATGGATGGGGTGGTCGAGCCCATCAAACAAAGCTCGGTCTCGTCCCAGGCCTCCGGGCGCGTGTCCGCTTTGCTGGTGAAGGCTGGCGACTTGGTCAAAGCCGGTCAGCTGTTGGCCACCGTGGATGACCGCGAAACCCAAACCGGCGTTCAACGCAGCCAAGCCCAGCTGTTGCAAAGCGATTCGGAGATGCGCAACGCCCAGCTCAACCTGGCTCGTACGCGTGACTTGCAAGCCAAAGGCTTTGTCAGCCAAGCGGCCTTAGACACGGCGGAGTTGCAATTCAAATCGGCTCAGGCGGGGCGCGACCAAGCGGGGGCGGGCGCGCGTCAGTCTGCACTGTCGCAAGAGTTCACCCGAGTCACGGCACCTTACGACGGCTATGTGTCTGACACCCTGGTGCAAGCGGGTGATTTGGCTTTGCCAGGCAAACCGCTGCTCAACATGTATGCGCCCACGGCCTACCGCGTGGTGGTGCATGTGGGCGTGTCGCAAATGGCCAGTACACGGGCTGCAGCGCAACTGGAGGTGCAACTACCCGCAGCAAGTGGCGGTGAGTGGGTCAAGCCCGTGGGGCAGCAGTTGATGCCAGCTGCCGACGCGATGTCGCAAACCCTGCAGTGGCGCATCGATCTGCCCAACCTGGCCCACACACCGTGGGTGCCCGGCCAGCAGGTGCGTGTGCGTTTTGTGGCGGGCGTGGCGCAGCGCATGGCGCTGCCTGCCACAGCAGTGCTGCGTCGTGGCGAACTCACTGCCGTTTATGTGGCGGGTGGTCCGGGGTTTGTGATGCGTGTGGTTCGTCTGGGCAGCCAGGTGGGTGCAGGTCAAGTCGAAGTGCTGGCGGGTTTGTCTGCGCAAGACCGCGTGGCGCTCGATCCTGTACAAGCCGGCTTGCTGGGCGCACAACCCGCTGCCGCCTCTCACAAATAAGGCCAGGACATGCAGCAACCCCCATCACACCAAGCCACGCTGGGCGTGTCCGGTCGCATCGCAGCAGCTTTTCAGGCCAATGCCATCACCCCTTTGTTGGCCTTGGTGGCTCTTTTGCTGGGATTGTTTGCTGTGCTTGTCACCCCGCGTGAAGAAGAGCCGCAAATCAACGTCACCATGGCCAATGTGCTGATTGCGTTTCCAGGGGCCAGCAGTGTCAACGTGCAAAACATGGTGGCCAAACCTGCGGAGCAGGTGCTGAGCCAAATCGCTGGGGTGGAGCATACCTATTCGGTATCACGCCCTGGTGTGGCGGTGCTGACGGTGCAGTTCAAAGTGGGCGTGCCGCGCACCGAGGCCTTGGTGCGTTTGTACGACGTGCTCAACGCCAACCAAGACTGGTTGCCCCGTGACCTGGGGACCTTGCCTCCCATCGTCAAGCCCAAAGGCATTGACGATGTGCCGGTGCTGGCACTGACGCTCTGGAGCCCAAACAGCACCCCCGGTGTGGACTTGGCGTTGGTGGCGCAAAGCTTGGAGACCGAACTCAAGGCGGTTGCTGGAACCCGCGAAGTACAAACCATCGGTGGTCCAGGACGTGCCATTCACGTCTGGTTAGACCCAGTCCGCTTACGTGACCGTGGCTTGGATGTGTTGAGTTTGCAAGCCACCTTGCGCGCTGCCAATTTGGCGATGCCCGTGGGCAGCGTGATGGACACTGCGTCGACCAACGGAAAAATGCTGACCGTGCAAGCGGGTGAGTTTTTGCGCAGCGCCGACGACGTGGCCGACTTGGTGGTGGGTACCTCCCAAGGCAAGCCCATTTATCTGCGTGAAGTCGCGCGCGTTGAAGCGGGCGCGCAACTGCCCCAACGCTATGTGTGGTTCACGCCCGGGGCAGCTGGGTTGGACGAAACAAATAACATGTCAAGCGCACCAGAGACTGCCGCCACCGGCCAGGTCTATCCGGCTGTGACCTTGACCGTTACCAAAAAGCCCGGAGAAAACGCGGTCGATGTGGCGCGTGCGGTCCGTGCCCGTGTCGACGCCTTGCGCAACAGCCTCATCCCCGACGGTGTGCAGGTGTCGGTCACGCGCGACTACGGCGAGACCGCCGCCGAAAAAGCCAACAAGCTGATTCAAAAGCTGGCCTTTGCCACCGGCTCGGTCATCTTGCTGGTGGGCTTGGCGCTGGGTCGCCGCGAAGCGGTGATCGTGGGCAGCGCGGTCATCCTCACCCTCACCGCTACCTTGTTTGCCAGTTGGGCCTGGGGCTTCACGCTCAACCGCGTGTCTTTGTTTGCGCTCATCTTCTCGATTGGCATCTTGGTGGACGACGCCATCGTGGTGGTGGAGAACATCCACCGCCATCAAGCTTTGTACCCGCAGAAACCGTTGCGCGACATCATTCCTGCTGCGGTAGACGAAGTCGGCGGCCCCACCATCTTGGCCACGCTCACGGTCATTGCGGCTTTGCTGCCCATGGCCTTTGTGTCGGGCCTGATGGGGCCTTATATGAGCCCCATCCCCATCAATTCGAGCTTGGGCATGGCCATCTCTCTCGCCATTGCGTTCACCGTCACGCCCTGGTTGGCTTTGAAGTTGATGCGCACTGCACACACAAGCGAGCATGCTCACCCACACACCCCAGGCCGTGTCAAAGCCAAGCTCGATGCCTTGTTCGATCGCGTGCTCACGCCTTTCTTGCACAGCGCCAACAAACGTTGGCAGTTGTTGGCGGGCATTGTGGTGGCGCTCATGCTGTCGGTGGGGCTGACGGCGGTGCAATGGGTGGTGCTCAAGATGCTGCCCTTTGACAACAAGAGCGAGTTTCAGGTGGTGCTCGACATGCCGGCGGGCACACCCCTGGAGAACACCGCAGCGGCCTTGCATGCGCTGGGAGCCCACTTGGCCCAGCAGCCCGAGGTGCGGGACCTGCAAGGATATGCCGGCACGGCCAGCCCCATCACCTTCAACGGCTTGGTGCGCCAGTACTACCTGCGCGCTGAGGTGGAGATGGGTGACTTGCAGGTCAACTTGGTGGACAAGCACCACCGCAGCGAAAAAAGCCATGCCATCGCACAGCGCTTGCGCCCCGCACTCGAAGCCATTGCCCAAGCCCATGGCGCACGCATCAAGCTGATTGAAGTGCCCCCAGGCCCACCGGTCATGAGCCCGCTGGTGGCCGAGGTGTATGGGCCTGACGAAGCTGGCCGTCAAGCACTGGCGCGTCGCATCGCCTTGGCCTTTGGCCAAACCGCTGACATCGTGGGCATTGACACCACGCTCAAAGAAGACGCACCCCGCGCCCACTTGGTGGTGCTGCGCCAACGCGCCGAGACTCTGGGCGTGTCCGTGGCCGCGATTGCGCAAACCGTGCAAGGTGCGCTCTCAGGGTTAGACGCTGCGTATCTGCACGACGACCACAGCAAATACCCCGTGCCCGTACGCCTGCAATTGCCGCGCGAAGCACAGGTGGGCCTTGATCCACTGCTGGCCTTGTCCGTGCGCGCCGCCAACGGGCGCTTGGTGCCCGTGTCTGAGCTCGTGCGTGTGGAGCGGGACGTGATTGACAAGCCCTTGTTCAGCAAAGACCTCAAAGGTGTGAGCTATGTGCTGGGCGACATGGCGGGCAGCTTGGATTCGCCGCTGTATGGCCTGTTTGCCATTCGCCCCCACCTGAGCGAAGCGGCTTTGCCCGGTACAGGCGACTTGGGCGAGTACTGGATTCAACAGCCCACAGATACCTACCGCCAATACGCCATCAAGTGGGATGGGGAGTGGCAAATCACCTACGAAACCTTTCGCGACATGGGCGCTGCCTACGGCGTGGGCCTGATCTTGATTTACCTCTTGGTGGTGGTGCAGTTCAAAAGTTACCGCACGCCCTTGGTCATCATGGCACCCATCCCCTTGACCCTCATTGGCGTCATGCCCGGCCACGCCTTGCTGGGTGCGCAGTTCACGGCCACGTCCATGATCGGCATGATCGCGCTGGCCGGCATCATCGTGCGCAACTCGATCTTGCTGGTCGACTTCATCGAGCTTCAAGTGGCGCAAGGCATGCGTTTTGAGCAAGCCGTGGTGTCCGCCGCTGCGGTGCGCGCACAACCGATTGCCTTGACCGGCTTGGCTGCCATGATCGGCGCCTTCTTCATCTTGGATGACCCCATCTTCAACGGCTTGGCCATCTCCTTGATTTTCGGCATCTTGGTTTCCACCTTGCTCACTTTGGTGGTGATTCCGGTGCTGTATTACGCGCTGTACCGCAAGCGCCATGTGGCGGTGTCATTTTTTAAAAGGAGTCTGTCATGACTGTTGAGCGTTATATCCGTGTGATTGCGGGTCTTTTCATCCTGGTGTCTCTGGCCCTGGGGATTGAACAAAGCCCGATCTTTGTGAGCCCTTGGTTCTTGGCCTTCACGGCGTTTGTCGGTTTGAACTTGTTTCAGTTTGGCTTCAGCAACATGTGCCCGATGGGTTTTTTCTTGCGCAAACTGGGCGTGCCTGACCACCAGGCCTGATGCAACGAAGGCACGGGCTGCTGCTGGGGCTTGAGGGCAAGCGCGAGGTGACGGTGTTCAAGCACTCAGCAGCTTGACGCCCACCAGCGCGCCCGATAGCGCCGTGGCAAATGCCAGCTCGGTGCGAAACACACCCAACAGCAAGACGTTGAAGTCGGCACCCGAGGTGCAGCGCGGCAAGCGACGCATGAGCCCCATGGCATGTGGCAAGCCCAGCAGTGGCAACAGCAACCACGGCTCATGCGTGTGAGCCCACACCACGCCACACATGGCAAACGGCAACAGCAGCCACACGCACAGCAGGCGTGCGGACGCTGCGGGGCCCAGCCAAACCGCCAGGGTGCGTCGGCCTGCCAAGCGGTCGTGCGCCATGTCACGGTGGTTGTTCACGGCCAAGGCCGCTGCCGACAGACTGCCCACTGCCGCCGCCGCGCATGCGCCCAGCACCGTCACTCGATCGGACAACAACCACTCGGTGCCCAGCACCGCCACCCAGCCAAAAAACACCCACACCGTCAACTCGCCCCAGGGGGTGTAGGCAATGGGCTTGGGTCCACCCATATAGGCCAAGGCCGCCAGCAAGGAGGTTGCACCTATCGCCAGCACAGGCCAACCGCGCTGTATCAACAAGACCAGGCCCAAGCTGGTGGCCACCAGGCACAACACGCCAATCACCCAACGCACTTGGGCCAGGCTGAGCCACCCCTGTGCCGTGGCACGTGGCAAACCCACATGCTGCCCCACCTGGGCGCAGCCGCGTGCGGTGAACCCAACGTCGTTTTGCAAGTTGGTGATGGCCTGCATCAGCAGCGCCGCCAGCAGTGCCGTCGTGGTCAGACCGAGCGGTAATTCACCCGTGTGAAAAAACGCCACAGCAGCACCCACCCACACCGGCCCGACGGCCAACACCAAGCTGGCCGGGCGCAAGGCCATGGCCCAAGCCTGCCAGGGGCGAGGGGGCGGGGGCAACAAGGTGTTCATGGGGCTTAGATGTTTGGGTAATTAAGAACTGAGAACTCTGTCGTTCCCTTTTTAGACATGGGCTCACAGAATCCATCGATCGCAATTTTCGATGCATTCTCAAGAGATCCCCATGATTCAACGCAAACACTTTCTCTGCACTTTGGCGGCGCTGGGCTTGCTGGCCCTGGCAGGCTTGGCTTCGGCCCAAGCACCCGCACCGATCAGCTTGCTCAATGTGTCATACGACCCCACCCGCGAGTTGTATGTCGAGTTCAACGCTGCCTTTGCCAAACACTGGAAAGCCCAGACCGGCCAAGACGTGAGTATCAAGCAGTCGCATGGCGGCTCGGGCAAACAAGCCCGCTCGGTGATCGACGGCATCGACGCCGACGTGGTCACGCTAGCCTTGGCCGGGGACATTGATGCCTTGGTCAAAAACGGTGGTCTCATCCCTGCCGACTGGCAAAAGCGCTTGCCCCACAACTCGGCACCTTACACCTCCACCATTGTGTTGGTAGTGCGCCAGGGCAACCCCAAAGGCATCAAAGACTGGGACGACTTGGTCAAGCCCGGCATCAGCGTGATCACGCCCAACCCCAAAACCTCGGGCGGCGCACGCTGGAACTACTTGGCGGCGTGGGAGTTTGCCAAACGCAAATACGGCGGTGATGCCAAAGCCAAAGACTTTGTGGCGCAGCTCTATAAAAACGTGCCCGTGCTCGACACCGGCGCACGCGGCTCGTCCATCACCTTCGCCCAACGCAACCAGGGTGATGTGTTCATCTCGTGGGAGAACGAAGCCCACTTGCTGGAAAAAGAATTTGGCAACAAGGTCGACATCGTCTACCCGTCCCTCAGCATCTTGGCCGAACCCCCAGTGACGGTGGTGGACAAAACCGTGGACCGCAAAGGCACACGCAAAGTGGCTGAGGCCTATTTGAACTACCTCTACACCGACGACGGCCAAGACATTGCGGGCAAAAACTTCTACCGCCCCATCTCGCCCAAGGCCCAGGCCAAGTACGTCAAGCAGTTACCCAAGCTGCCTATGTTCACCATCGACCAAGCCTTTGGTGGCTGGGCCAAAGCCGACAAAGACCACTTTGCCGATGGCGGCAACTTCGATCAGATTTATTTGAAAAAATAAGGCGCTCAATGCCCAATCACCTTGGCCAAAAACGCCTGGGTGCGCGGGTGCTGTGGCTGGTCAAAGAACACCGCAGGTGGGGCTTGCTCGACGATCTGGCCCTGGTCCATGAAGATCACGCGGTCGGCCACGGCCCGCGCAAAACCCATCTCGTGGGTGACGCACAGCATGGTGATACCTTGCTCGGCCAAGCTCACCATCACGTCCAGCACTTCTTGCACCATCTCGGGGTCCAGGGCCGAGGTGGGCTCGTCAAACAACATGATCTGTGGTGTCAGGCACAGCGCACGCGCAATCGCCACGCGTTGCTGCTGCCCGCCTGAGAGTTGCAATGGAAACTTGTGCGCCTGCTCGGCAATGCGCACACGCTCCAGTTGCTGCATGGCGCGCTCACGTGCTTGGGCGGGTGAGAGTTGGCCCACCCAGATGGGCGAGAGGGTGAGGTTGTCGAGCACGCTCAAATGTGGAAACAGGTTGAACTGCTGAAACACCATGCCCACTTGGCGGCGCACTTGCTCAATGGCTTTGACGTCGTCACGCAGCTTAATGCCCGCGACTTCGAGTGTGCCTTCTTGGTGTTCTTCCAAACGGTTGATGCAACGGATCAAGGTCGACTTGCCCGAGCCCGACGGGCCGCAGATCACCACGCGTTCGCCGGGTGCAATTTCTAGGTTGATGTCGCGCAGCACATGGAAGTCGCCAAACCATTTGTTGACCTGGTCGAAACGGATGATGGGGTCGGCCACAGGGCACTCCTTGGGGGTCAACGGTGTGACACCTGGCGTTCAACCCACAGGCTGTAGCGCGACAGGCTCAAGCAAAACACAAAGTAAATCAGCGTGATGAACAGGTAGCCTTCGATTTTGAAAGGCCGCCAGTTCGGGTCGCCTTGCACCGCCAGCCCCAGTGAGCCCGACAGTTCATACAAGCTCACGATGGTCACCAGCGAGGTATCTTTGAAGATGGCGATGAAGTTGTTCATGAGGCCCGGCACCACATGCGCCAAGGCTTGCGGCAGCACCACCAAGCGCTGCGTTTGCCAATAGCCCAGGCCCAGTGTGGCCGCGGCTTCCAGCTGGCCACGCGGGATGGCTTGCAAGCCACCACGCACAATTTCAGCGGTGTAGGCGGCTGAGAACAAGGTGATGCCCACCAACACCCGCAGCAGCACATCGGGTGAGGTGCCGCTGGGCAAGAGCAGCGGAAACATGAAGCTGGCCATGAACAACACCGAGATCAGCGGCACGCCGCGCACCAGCTCGATGTAGGTGATGCACACAGTGCGAATGGCGGGCATCTGGCTTTGCCGCCCCAGCGCCACCAGCACCCCCAGCGGAAACGCCAGGCCGATGGACAAGCTGGCCAGCATCAAGGTCAGCGGCAGGCCGCCCCACTGGTCGGTGGACACTGGGCTCAAGCCCGTGGGCACGCCCCACCAGCTGCCGCCGCCCATCAAGCCAAAAAACAGCAGCCACACGCCCGCCCATGCCAGCGCCAATCCACGCTTCCAGCAGGCCGGTACACAACTGAGTACCAGCAACAACACCAAAGCCAGCGTGGCCAACACCGGGCGCCACTGCTCGTCAAACGGGTAGCGGCCCAGCAAAATCAGGCGGTATTTTTCCGCCACCAAGCCCCAGCAGGCGCCGCTGCCGCGCACGGCTTGGCAGCTGTTGGCATCGGGGCGAAACACCGCGTGCCACACGCCCCATTCAACAGCCGCTGGCAGCCACCAGGCCAGCCAGGCGATCAGTACCACAGACACCAGCGCGTTGCCGGGCGTGCCCCACAGGTGGCGCTGGCACCACATCCAC
>CAITHK010000021.1 GCA_903892175.1 uncultured Burkholderiales bacterium
ATGAAGTTGTTGTATTCGAGGAAGTAACCACCGAACTCAGGCGCAAAGAAAATGATCGCCGTGAACACCAACAAGAAACCGCTGACGCCCAAGATGTCATGGACGGTGTAGTAAGGGTGGAACGGGATGCCGTCGAGTGGATGGCCTTGTGCATCTTTCGGTGCGTGAGGGCCCTTGATTTCAACGCCATCAGGGTTGTTTGAACCAACCTCGTGCAAGGCGATGATGTGCGCCACCACCAAACCCAACAGAACCAAAGGCACAGCAATCACGTGAAAGCTGAAGAAACGGTTCAAAGTCGCATCGCTGACCACATAGTCGCCGCGAATCAACAAGGCCAAGTCAGGACCCACAAAAGGAACAGCTGCAAACAAGTTCACGATCACGTGCGCGCCCCAGTAGGACATTTGGCCCCAAGGCAGCAAGTAACCCATGAAGGCTTCGGCCATCAAGCACAAAAAGATGGCGCAACCAAAGACCCACACCAGTTCGCGAGGCTTGCGGTATGAACCGTAAATCAAACCGCGGTACATGTGCATGTACACCACGATGAAGAACGCCGAAGCGCCAGTCGAGTGCATGTAACGAATCAACCAACCCCACGGCACATCACGCATGATGTACTCAACCGAACCAAAAGCCAAAGCAGCATCGGGCTTGTAGTGCATGACCAAGAAAATGCCGGTCACGATTTGGATCACCAGCACCAACAAGGCGAGCGAGCCAAAGAAGTAAAAGAAGTTGAAGTTCTTGGGTGCGTAGTACTCAGACAGGTGCTCTTTGTACATTTTGGACGCAGGGAAACGGTTGTCCACCCAGTTGAGCAGTTTTTCGCCAGCACTGGCGTTGGGAGAGATTTCTTTGAATTCAGCCATGGTGTGTCCTATCAGGCTTTCTTGTCTTCACCGATCAACAACTTGGTGTCGGAGAGGTACATGTGGGGCGGGACTTCGAGGTTGTCTGGCGCAGGTTTGTTCTTGAACACACGGCCAGCCATGTCAAAGGTAGATCCATGGCAAGGACACAGGAAACCACCTTGCCAATCGTCTGGCAAAGAAGGTTGAGCACCCAAGGTGAATTTGTCGGAGGGTGAGCACCCCAAGTGCGTGCAAATGCCCACACCGACGAAGATTTCAGGCTTGATGGAACGCGCTTGGTTGCGAGCGTAAGCAGGCGTGAATTCAGCGGGTTTGCGCTCTGACTTGGGATCGGCCAGTTGGGACTCGGTCTTGTTCAGCGTCTCCAATTGCTCAGGCGTGCGCTTGACAATCCAAACTGGCTTACCGCGCCATTCCACGGTCATTTTTTCACCGGGTTTGAGGGCAGAAATATCAATCTCCACAGCCGCTCCGGCGGCCTTGGCCTTTTCAGAAGGCTGGAAAGTACTCACAAAGGGGACAGCAACTGCCGCGCCGCCAACTGCACCGGCGCAGGTGGATGCGATCAGCCACGTGCGTTTGCTGGTGTCTACTGGGGTGTCACTCATGGAATTCCTCAAACAATTGTCACTGGTTGGGTTAACCCCATATTGTAGCTGACCGATATGCAGCAACCAGAGGGCCCCGCTGGCAAAAGGTCACCCGCCTGACAATCGGCGGGCCATGGCCAATGCTTCCAGCAAGCTGGATGGGTCGGCCTGTCCCGTGCCCGCCAAATCAAAGGCTGTTCCATGGTCGGGGCTGGTTCGAACCAAGGACAAACCCAAGGTCACATTGACCCCTTGCGCCACACCCAAGTACTTGACGGGGATCAGGCCTTGGTCGTGGTACATCGCGATTACCACATCGAACTCACCTGGGCGGCCATCTTTGGCACGTGCCCGCATGAACACGGTATCGGGCGCAAACGGTCCGCTCACCTGCATCCCCTCTGCACACGCTTGCTGCAGCGCAGGCACGATGATGTCAAGCTCTTCGCGGCCTAGCAGCCCGCCCTCGCCAGCATGCGGGTTCAAACCCGCCACGCCCATATGTGGCACCCGACCCGTGGCCGCCAACTCGGCAGCGTGCGTGATACGCAAGGTTTGCAAAATGTTCTCGACCGTCACCGCCTCAATGGCTTGGCGCAAGGGCACATGAATGCTCACCAGCACCGTGCGCAGCTCTCGGTTGGCGAGCATCATGCGCACGGGCATCTGCGCAACAGGCACCCCTGCATGCGTTGCTGCGCAGGCTTGCAGCATCTCGGTGTGACCCGGAAACGGTACGCCCGCAGCGGACAAGGCCTCTTTGTGCAAAGGCGCCGTCACCAACGCCGCCAACTCTCCGCGCAGTGCGGCTTGTGCCGCCCACACCACCGCATCAGCTGCCAATGCGCCAGCAGTTGCACTGATGCGCCCCCAAACTGGCAATTGCGCCACATCCAAAGGCTTGCCCACCTGCAAGACTGGCAGGGTCAGACCAGGCAAGTCATTTGGCAGCTCCGACAGCCGCGACAGTGGCAACAGGGTCAGTCGTGCTGCGCCGGGACGGGTTGCGGCCAACACATCTGCAGCACGCTGCATCACAGCCACATCACCCACCACCACACACCCTTGCACACATTCAGGGGCATCGCGAAAAGCCATCGCTACGATTTCAGGACCAATGCCCGCGGCATCTCCCAAAGTCAGGGCGATGGGCTTGAAGTCGGCAACCATGGTCAAGCCGGGTTGTCGATGTCGATGAACTGATGCGTCAACCCCAGCTGAGTTGCCACATGGGCCGCCACCGCAGGCGCGCCATAACGCTCGGTGGCGTGGTGCCCACACGCCAAAAATGCCACGCCGGTCTCGCGCGCCAAATGGGCTTGAGGTTCAGAAATTTCGCCCGTGATGAATGCGTCAACACCTGCTGCAATGGCCGCTTCAAAAAATCCCTGCGCCCCACCCGTGCACCACGCGATGCGCCGAATGGGCTGGCCTGCCCCAGGCACCACCACGGGAGAGCGTTGCAACACCTGGGACAAGGTGTGCGCCAACATGTCCACGGTTGAAAAGGCTTGGCCTTCGGGTTGCTCTCCCCACAAACCCAAATTTTGGTCGCCAAAAGTGCCATGCACCGTCAAACCTAAACGCAGCCCGAGTTGCGCGTTGTTTCCCAACACGGGGTGTGCGTCTAGGGGCAGGTGATAGGCCAACAAGTTGATGTCATGCGCCAACAACAAAGCCAACCGTTGCTTCATCCAGCCTGTCACCGCGCCATCTTGCCCTCGCCAAAATAAGCCGTGGTGCACCAAGATCGCGTCTGCTTTGGCTTCAATCGCGGCCTCAATCAGCGCCCGACTGGCTGTCACGCCGGACACGATGTGATGGACATGTGCTTGGCCTTCCACCTGCAAGCCATTGGGGCCATAGTCTTTGAATCGCTCGGGCTGCAACAAGGCATTGCAGGTCTCGACCAGCATATGACGCGGCACACCCAACGGCAGGCTCATCGTGGGACCGCCTTGTTTTTGGCACGCTGCGTAGGCGTGACCTCCAAGCTCAACGCTTGGTTACGGCGCACCACATCCAGCTTGGCCGGCACACCTGGAGGTAGGGCCGCAATGCGCGTCAGCAACTCACCCACATGACGCACAGGCTCGCCAGCCACTTGCACCAAGACGTCGCCAGGGCGAACACCCGCCTTGGCAGCCGGTGCGTTTTGCAACACACCAGTGATGAGCACGCCCTCGACATCTTTCAAGCCAAATGTTTCTGCCAATTCAGGGGTGAGCTCATCCGGCTCGATGCCCACCCAACCCCGTATCACTTGGCCATCGCGCACGATCCCTTCAAGCACTTGACGCGCCGTAGAGACAGGAATGGCAAAGCCAATGCCCATGTTGCCGCCTGATCGGGAATAGATGGCCGTGTTGATGCCCAACAAACTGCCGTTCACATCGACCAAGGCCCCCCCCGAATTGCCAGGGTTGATGGCAGCATCGGTTTGAATGAAGTTCTCAAACGTGTTGATGCCCAATTGATTGCGCCCCAAGGCCGACACAATGCCACTGGTCACGGTTTGCCCCACGCCAAACGGGTTGCCAATGGCCAGCACCTTGTCCCCCACTTGAGCCGTGTCGGAATTTCCCAGCGTGATCACGGGCAAACGATCCAGTTGGATACGCAAAATGGCCAAGTCGGTCTCCGGGTCGGTGCCCACCACCGTGGCTCGCGCCCTTCGGCTGTCGCTCAAGGTGACCTCAATGTCGTCGGCACCCTCGATCACGTGGTTGTTGGTCAAGATGTAACCCTCGGGGCTGACGATCACGCCACTGCCCAACCCAGCTTGAGGCGCCTCGCTGTCGCGCTCGCCATAAAAGAACTGAAACCAAGGGTCGTTCGACTGAGGTGTTTTCTTGGCTGCCTGCGTGGTGGCGATGCTGACGACTGCGGGGGCAGCGCGCTTGGCGGCCGGGCTCAAACTGCCGGGCATCACCGCACCAGCTGCCAGCGGCGGCGCCTCTTGCAAGCTCACGCCAGTGAGTCGGGGCGCCAGGTTCAGCCACTGCGGCTTGAGCGTGGCCACCACAAACCACAGCGCCACAGCCACGGTGACGAGTTGGGAGAAAAGCAACCAATGACGTTTCATGGGGCTTTCAAGCGGTTCACTCAGCGTCTGGCGCCTGGGTATGTTTGATGAACAGCTGGGCAGCCCAGATGCCAATTTCGTACAACACACACATGGGAATGGCCAAAGCCAGTTGCGACACCACATCAGGCGGTGTCACGATGGCCGCCACAATGAAGGCCAACACCACAAAATAAGAACGGAAACCTTTCAGTTTTTCGATGCTCACCACATTCAAGCGGGCCAACACGATCACCACGATGGGCACTTCAAAAGCCAAGCCAAATGCGATGAACATCGTCATCACGAAACTCAAATAGGCCTCGATGTCAGGAGCCGCCGTGATGCTTTTGGGCGCAAAACTTTGGATGAACTTGAACACCTGGCCAAACACAAAGAAATAGCAAAAAGCCACGCCAATCATGAACAGCAAAGTGCTCGAAACAACCAGGGGCAACACCAGCTTTTTTTCGTGGGAATATAAACCCGGCGCCACAAACGCCCACACCTGATAAAGCACCACCGGCAAGGCCAACAAAAAAGCAGCCATCAGCAAAATTTTGAGCGGCACCAAAAACGGTGAAATCACCGACGTTGCAATCAAGGTCGCACCGGCAGGCAGTTGCGCCACCAAAGGTGCGGCCAACAAGTCATACAACTCAGCAGGGCCAGGGAAGATCGCCAACACAGCGCCAGCCACGGCAACGGCGATGGTGGCCTTGACCAAGCGGTCACGCAACTCGATCAGGTGCTGAACAAAGGGTTGCTCGGTGCCGGCGAGCTCGTCTTGGGATGGGGTATCAGACATCAGGCCTCACAGCGGGACGAAAACGCGCCACACGGGCTGCGCTTGATAGGGCCTTGGTGCGCACACCTTGGCGGGCTTTGTACCACTGGGGCACGCTACCGCGTTTGAGACGCCACTTCTTACCGGGGTGCTGGTAGCTCAGTGGTGGGGTTTCGAGTGGGGTGTACTCTTGACCGGTCAAGC
>CAITHK010000022.1 GCA_903892175.1 uncultured Burkholderiales bacterium
ACGCAGCGCGCGCCATCCACCTCGATGCACACACCGCTGATGAAGGCGGCTTCCTCGCTGGCAAGGTAGAGCGCGGCGTTGGCCACGTCCAGCGCTGTTGAGAAACGTCCCAGTGGAATGGACGCCATGAACTTGGCGCGGCGCGCATCGTCGACGGGGCCGCCCGCAAATTCGGCGGACAAACCTGTGTCGGGGTTGAACACCGGGTTGATGCAGTTGACGCGGATGTTGTCGGGCCCGAGCTCTGCGGCCAGCGATTTGCTGGTGATGATCACCGCGCCTTTGGAGCCGTTGTACCAAGTCAAACCCGGGCGTGGGCGCACGCCTGCGGTGGAGGCGATGTTGATGAACACGCCACCGCCTTGTTGACGAAACACGGGCACGGCATGCACGGTGGACAAATAAATGCTCTTCATGTTGACGGCGTAGCACTTGTCAAACTCGTCTTCGCTCACTTCTAGTGCGGGGCGGTTGCGGTGGGTCCAACCGGCGTTGTTGACCACCACGTCCAAGCGGCCGTGCTGTTGCACCGCATGCGCCACCAAGGCCTGTACTTGACCGGTCTGCGTCATGTCTGCCGCGCAAAACGTGGCGCGTCCACCCGCGGCCACGATGGCGTTCACCACCTGCTGGCCCGCTTGTGCGTTGATGTCGTTGACCACCACCACGGCGCCTTCTTGGGCCAAGCGGTGGGCAATGCCTTCGCCAATGCCGCTGCCTGAACCGGTGACGAGAATAACTTTGTTGTGCACGCGCATGGTGGGTTCCTTTGAATCAATCGTGTCGAATCGAAATGGTTTTGAGCACGGTGAAGCCGTACAAGGCTTCAAAGCCTTTTTCTCGACCCCAGCCACTGGCTTTGACGCCGCCAAATGGCAGCTCGATGCCGCCACCGGCACCGTAGTTGTTGATGAACACTTGGCCCGAGCGCACCTGCCGGGCCAGGCGCATTTGGCGTGCGCCGTCGCGCGTCCACAGACTGGCCACCAAGCCGTAGTCGGTGGCGTTGGCGATGCGCACGGCGTTGGCTTCGTCGTCAAAGGGCAGGGCGGCCAACACCGGGCCAAACACTTCCTCTTGTGCCAAGCGGTGTTGCACCGGCACGTCACGCACCAGCGTGGGCGCTTGGTAAAACCCACCGGCTGGAGCTTGGGCCACCACCTGGCCTTGACCTGCGATGGTCAAACCGTCAAGCTGCACCTGCTGCAAAAAGCTCTGCACGCGTTCGAGTTGGCTGTGGCGAATCAGCGGGCCGCAGTCGAGGTCCATGTGCGCGGGGCCACAACGCAGTTGGGCAAAGGCGTCGCTCAAGCGGCTGAGCACCTCTTCGTAGGCCGAGCGTTGCACCAGCAAGCGACTGCCGGCCGAGCAGGTTTGTCCGGCGTTTTGCACGAGGGCGTTGACCACCACGGGCACCATGGCGTCGAAGTCAGCATCGGCAAACACGATCTGCGGCGACTTGCCACCCAGTTCAAGGGTGACGGGTGTGTAGTTCACGCTGGCGTTGCGCACCACCAGCTGCCCAATGGTGGG
>CAITHK010000023.1 GCA_903892175.1 uncultured Burkholderiales bacterium
ACAAAGACTCAGGACGATGAGCAAGATGTAAAAATTTTTTTGCATGAGCGCATTAAACTACGACCCATTATTTTCGGAGTGAAACTCTTGGCCACGACCAAATCCAAAGCGAATGCTGTCAAGAAAACGTTGGTTTCACACGCAACAGATCAACCCGTGATCAACGGCGCGATTGATTCAAGTCAAGGGCCGCAGCCCTCTGAACCGACGTCCGAGACACCTGCGCAGGCTTCGCCTGAGTCCGCCAAACCTACGCGCACTGAACCCAGGCGCGCTAAACCCAGGCGCGCTGAACCCGCTCGCTCTGCATCCGCACCCTCTCAAACAGTTTCGTCCATCACCGAGTCCACCGAGCCTACCGAGCCTACCGACTCAGAAACGACGCAGCCCTTGAACGACTCGCCTGCCAGGCAAGAAGTGCAAGAGCAAGAGCAAGTGCAAGTGCAAGTGCAAGTGCAAGAGCAAGAGCAAGAGCAAGAGCAAGAGCAAGAGCAAGAGCAAGAGCCTGAGCAAGAGCCTGAGACCCTGGAGCAAGTCGACAAAGTGGTTCGCCCGCCCGCTGGCAGCAAGGTTCGCCCACTCAAACGCGCAGCGCCTGTTGCGGTGAAGAAACCCAAGCGCCCCTTGGCCACGCCCAAAGCCGACACGCCCGCCGTGGACGCTCAGTTTGAAAACAACCTGGCCAAGCAGCCGCCCAGAGCGTTGAAATCGCCGATTCGTATTTTTCAAATCTATTTCGAAGCTTGGCAACGTGAGCTGTTGGACCCCGCGTTTTATCCGCTGGACAACAGCCGCGGTTCTTCGGAGTTGATGGAGTTTTCGGTGTTCGAGCAGTTGCAGAAAAATCCCGCCACCGAAGGGGCCACGCTGTGGGGTGCGCTGTCTTGGCGATTTGGCGAGAAGACGGGCATGCTGGGCAACGACTGGGTCAAACAGATCGTGGACCATCCTGGCTACGACGTGTATTTTTGTAACCCACACACGCACAACGAAGCGATTTTTCACAACATGTGGTTGCAGGGTGAGACGTCTCATCCCAACTTTGTAGAGATCTCCAAGGCCTTCTTTCAAGCCGCAGGCTTGGATGACAAAGAGATCACGTCCATCCACCCTTCTAGCATTTACTCGGCCGCCAATTACTTTGTGGCCACACCACAGTTTTGGGCCCTCTTCATTCCTTATGTGCGCAAGGTCTTGGTCGCGGCGGATAGAAAACTCCCGCCCAGGGTGCGCGATGTGTTGCACTCTAAAGTGGCC
Source organism: uncultured Burkholderiales bacterium (assembly GCA_903892175.1). Taxonomy (GTDB): domain Bacteria; phylum Pseudomonadota; class Gammaproteobacteria; order Burkholderiales; family Burkholderiaceae_C; genus Limnohabitans. The sequence goes on from CAITHK010000023.1 coordinate 1,258, forward strand.
GATGACAAAGGTTTGCACGGTGGGGCCACTTACATCCCATTCATTGTGGAGCGCTTGTTTGGTTTGTTCATGCGCACCGAGGGCAAGAATTTGAAGGGTTACAAAATTGCCTTGCCTGAGCGCGAGCGCGAGCTCAATGTGCACCTGAAGTTGCTGCGTGAAATGAAAGATGTTTCCCATCGCACCCAGTCGGCATGGCTGGCGGCGTGCTGGGTGAATTACCGAAATTTGTACCTGAGTCAAACCAACACCAAGGCATGGTGTGACCAGTACCTGCGCGCGATCACGCCCACAGAAGTTCGTTTTGTCTGATGGACTTTGAGCTGGTCGATGCCCGCGACCTTGCCCAGCGCAACTGGGAGGTGGACGGCGCCCTGATGGTGTTGCCCTGCACCGATGTGGCACAGGCAAGCCGAGCCGGTGAACTTGCAGCGGCGCGTGCCAGCGCCAAGGGGCTGGTCTTGGCGGTGCACGATGTCAGTCGACAAGGGTTTGTGTCGATCACCAACCAAGTGTTTGCAGCCAGCCGCAGCGCCTGGTTTGGGTACATGGCACAAGACGCTTTGGCCGGACGCGATTGGATGGCACTGGCCTTGCAAGCCTTGCATCGCCAGCGCGGTGTGTTGCTGGGTTTCAACGACGGCAAGTGGCACGGGGCCTTGGCCTCTTTTGGTTTGGCCAGTCGGGCCTGGGCTGCAAGCAATTACGAGTCCTCGCCCGTGTGTCTATTTCATGCGGGCTACGCACGCCATTACGCCGATGCTGAGTTGACGCTGTTGGCGCGCCAAGCCAAAGGCTATGTGTACGAGCCCCACAGTGTGCTGGTGGAGGTGGACTGGGGCAAGGACAGCGCGTCGGTGGATGCGAACGACCGTGCCTTGTTTCGCCAGCGTGTCCAACAGGGATTTGGCGGGCGTGTGCGTGACGCCGCCTTGCTGGACATGTTTGGATGAAGCCTGACGCTGTCTCTTCACTGGACACCCAAGCCCTGCTCCAATCGGGGCAACAGGCCATGGCGCAAGGACGCTGGGCGCAGGGCCTGGCGCTGTTTGGCTTGGCCTTGCAAAGGCAAGCCCACCATGCGGGGGCTTGGCACAACCTGGGGGTGTGTGCCTTGGCGCTCGGACAA
>CAITHK010000024.1 GCA_903892175.1 uncultured Burkholderiales bacterium
CGAACGTAGAAAAAGGAAAAATCTCGTCATTGAGGAATGAGAAATTTTGGTGTTATCGCAGCGTCCGGCTGAGCGACGGAAAATCAAAATACGGCGATCTTGAATTGATATTTGTCATATGTTGCGCGGCATGAAACCCTAAACTGGCCCCACTCCTTATGTTGTATGCGGACCTTGAAAATCTGCAGCATAAGGACCCAGTCTAACCAAAGGACATCCTATGAAACCCATTGAACAAGCCGTGCAGGTCATGCCCAATCGGACACTTGAAATTGCAAAAATTTACGGCAAAAAGTCACTCGAGTTGTTCGACTTGGCCTTGGTGCATCACAAAATCGCTATTGAAAATTCGCAGAACAAAGCGACAGAAATTTGCCAACAGAAAGATCCTAAAAACATCCAAGAACTTGTGTCCAAACACATGATGAACCAGGTGGAGAATTTGTTTCTGTTGGCCAATTCTGCATATCAAATTGGACTTGATTCACACCAAGATGTGGTCGATATTTTTCACCAACAAATTGCAGACAACTCTGCCTTGACGCATCAGGCCTTGTCGTCGCAAGCTCTGTCGGGTAACCCGTTTTCCACCATGACACTGACTGCGGTGAAAACTGCTTTGGATTCCAGCCATGCCGCCATCAGCAGCGCCAAGGTTGCAGCTGCAAAAACCTCAGATATCGCGATGCGCAGTTTTGTGACCAAGTAAACCTTAGAAAACCACCTCTCCTCAAGGTTTCGCTTTGGGGGAGATGGCTTCAATTTTTTGCTTCAACTCCAAGATTTGCACCTGCGCCATGACGGAGGCCTCGGTGGTTCGGTAGAGATTTGTCAAACCCAACACCAGCGTTAGCAAAGAGATGATGAAGGTGACAGCAGTCCAAAGGGGCAAGTTTTCGGGTTCAATGAGGTGACGGGAGTCCATGGTGTTTCCTTTGAGAGCAGGGTTGAAAAACTAGTGAGTCGCCAATCTAGGCAGCAAAATTTGACTGATGTTGATGACAGCGGGGCCCAGCAAAACCGTCAACAAGGCTGGGAAGATGCAAAAAATCAGCGGCATCAAGATCTTGACTGGCAACTTGGCAGCCGCCTCTTCTGCAACCAGTCGACGTTTTGTCCGCAGCGATGCGGAATGCACCTTCAGTGACTCGGCCACACTGGTGCCAAAGCGATCGGCTTGAATCAGCATCGACACCAAGCCGTCAATGTCTTCTAGCGCGATGCGCAACGCTAAATTTCGCAATGCATCTGCACGCGCAGCGCCTGCGCGCAGCTCCAGCCCCAGCAGCGAAAACTCTTGGGCCAATGCTTCACTTTCAATTTGTATTTCTCGACCTACGCGCTCTACCGCAGCGTCCAAGCCAAGGCCTGCTTCCACGCACACTCTGAGCAAATCCAATGCATCTGGGAATGCTCGAAAGAGTTCGCGTTGGCGAAGCGTGACCAAATGTGACAACACCGCATTGGGCAGGTAATAGCCCAGAGCTGCTGCTGCAAGCAGCCAGCACATCATCCAAGTCCAACTGACATCCATCGAGAACATGAAACTGGCCAGTAGCAAGAGTGAAGGAAACGCCATCGACAGCAATGATTTGCAAGCGAAGTAAACCGCCACCACATTTGGATTGTTGAGCCCCGCATTACTAAATTGAATGCGAAGGGGTGATGTCAGCCATGACTCAGCATTCATCGCCGCACTGGCCAAGGGTTCCACCCAGCGCTTGACGCTGCGTGTCAACGGTGAGGTGATTTCTTGCACCACAGGTGCAGGATGGCTGACAAACAATGCGGCCATGCGTTTGTCCAAAGCCGTGGGCAACCATTGATTGATCGCCAGATAAGCCACGGTCACGGCCAGAACAAAGATGACAAGCAAGAACAAGAATTTGAAAATCAACAGCATGGTTCAAATCCGAATGCGCACCATGCGCCACATCCACCACACGCCCACCAGCATCAACCCGAGGGAGATTTGCAGCATGTGAATGCCCATGGGGTCTGTCCACAGGATGGATATTAAGTCTGGATTGATGAGGCTCAGCAGCAATGCAATCGTGAATGGCAACAAGCCCAAAATCCAGGCTGAGAGCCGCCCCTCCGCAGACAGCACACGCACAGTGCCCGCAACGCGCTGACGATCACGGATCAAGGCGGCCAGGGATTTCAAAATCTCTGTCAAATTGCCACCGGTTTCGAGCTGTATCAAGACGGCCACCACAAAAAATCGCAGATCACTGCTGGCCACGCGCTGGGTGAGATGCTGCAACGCACTGTGGGTTGGAATGCCAAAGTTGATTTCATCAAACGTGGTTTGAAACTCACCACGGATGGGGAGCGTCCCCTCGGCCCCCACGATCAGCAAGGCGCTAGAAAATGCATGGCCCGCTTGCATGGCGCGTGCCATCAAGTCCAGCGTATCGGGCAGCTGAGCCTCAATTTGAAATACCCGCTTGCGCCGAAGGTGTTGCAAGTACGTCAGCCAGAGCAAGACTGGCAGTCCCCCAGCAAGAAGCGAGAGCCCAATCCCAAACCCCAACAGCCGTGTTGTCAACCCAGTGCCAAGCCAGAGCAGGGCGCTCACGAACAAGAGAGTTCCTATGGTCATGGTTATGCCTGCTTGCGTTAGAAAAACGTCCAGCCTTTCCACGTGGGGAATCTTTCTAAGCAGGGCATCCAAGCTTGGAATACGGCTGAACAAACGGGTTTTCACCAGAGACGGGTTGTCTAAGCTCAACTCACCCGTGATGACCCGAATCCGTTGTTTGATGATGGATGCGTTTTCGCCCCAATACGTGCTCCAAAACCTCAGCACACCGGTCATGAACAAGCTCACCGCCAGCAGCACAAGCCCCAGAAACGCTAAAAAATTCCAGTTCATGGTTCAGCCTCTGTTACGTGTGGGGTCATACAAGTCTTCACGCAGGCTCACACCCCGTGTGCGAAGTCGCTGCTCAAATTTGGGTCGGATGCCTGTCGCTAGAAATCTGCCCTGCACCGCACCGGTGGCGTCTACCCCGGTTTGGTCAAACTTGAAAATTTCCTGCATGCTTTCAATGTCGCCCTCGACTCCTGTGATCTCTTGCAGGCTGGTGATTTTTCGTTTGCCATCCGATAAACGAGAAATTTGAATCACCACGGACAATGCCGCGCTGATTTGTTGTCGCATGGTGCGCGGACTCACCTGCATGCCAGCCATACTCATCATGTGCTCCAAACGCGTGAGTGCATCCCTTGGAGTGTTGGCGTGAATGGTTGTCATGGAGCCTTCGTGCCCGGTGTTCATGGCTTGCAGCATGTCCAGCACTTCAGCCCCACGAATTTCACCCAAGATGATGCGGTCGGGACGCATGCGCAAACTGTTGCGAAGCAAAGCACGTTGTGTCACCTCGCCCTTACCTTCGATGTTTTGCGGCCGCGATTCCAATCGCACCACGTGTGGCTGTTGCAATTGCAGCTCCGCTGCATCTTCAATGGTGATGATGCGCTCGTTGGGCGGGATGGCGCCAGAGATCACATTGAGCAAGGTGGTCTTGCCTGAGCCCGTGCCCCCAGACACCAACAAGTTCACTTTGGCTTTCACCAAACCATGAATCAACTCGGCCATTTCTGTTGTGAGGGTGCCAAATTTGACCAAGTCGTCCATGCCGTAGGGCACCACCGAAAAGCGCCGGATGGACAGCACCGGACCATCGAGTGCCAGCGGCGGGATGATGGCGTTGACGCGCGAACCATCCGGTAACCTTGCATCCACCATGGGGCTGAGCTCGTCGACGCGGCGTCCAATGCGGGACACAATTTTGTCGATGATGCGCAACAAATGCGCATCGCTGTCAAATTTGACCTCGGTAGCTTCGAGTCTTCCACGACGCTCAACAAAGACGCGCCACGGCCCGTTGACCAAAATATCAGACACCGTGGTGTCTGCCAACAAAGGTTCAATGGGCCCCAAGCCCAGCATTTCGTTTTGAATGCTCTGCACCACCGTGTTGCGCTCGGCTTCGTTGAGGGCAATGTTGTCCTCATCCAGCAAGCGCTCGGTCAGCCGTTTGAGGTCGGTGCGCAGTTGTTCAGGCGACATGTTTTCCATCGTGCGCAAATCGACCAGCGCCAAAATCTTTTGATGAATTTTGGACTTGATGGCCTCAACGCGGGGAAGTGCCGTGATCATGATCCGTCTTGCGAGTGCAGCAAGCGGTCAATCCAATTCATGCGTCGATGCGCAGGTGCGTCATCCAATTCATGAGCCATCGTTCGCAACACGCCCACGATAGTGTTGCTGGGGTTGACGTCGGTGATGGGCACACCGGTGTTGATGGCCTGGGCCACATCGGGGAAACTGCTGCGAATGGTGTGGCTCACTTTGAGTCCCACCGCTTTTTCAATTTGGGCCACATCGATGGTGCCGTTCTTTTCGTAGCGATTCACCACAATGCGAACTTTTCCGTCGGCGTATCCCAAGGCCCTGAATTTGGCCACCAGCCGCTTGGCGTCACGCACAAAGGGCAGCAAGTTTTCCATCACCAAATACACCACATCACTCATGTCCAGTGCTTTGATGGTCAGCGGGTCCAGCACACGGTCTAAGTCGAGCACCACCCGCTCGTAATTGTTTTCTACCAAGTTCAACAAACGTTCCAGCTGTTCAGTACCCATGGCATAGCTGGCGTCGGGGTCATCGGGCGCCGAAAGCATGTCGAAGTTGGGTCCGATGTGCAGCATGCTGTTGCTCAACAGCTTGGCATCGAGGCGATCAATTTGACGGGTCAGTTCGGTGATGTCAGATTGGTTAGGGCCCGGTGACACATAGTAGGCAGCGTCTCCACACTGGAGGTCCAGGTCTAAGAAAGCTGTTTTTTTGTCACAGTCCTTGGCCAAGATGTCTGCGAAATTGGTGGCCAAAAAGGTGGCGCCACTGCCTCCTTTGCATGACATGAAGGCAATGGTTTTGGCCCTTGACTCTGATTTGTGCGCAGAGACTCTTTTGCGTGATGAGAAGCGCCGTAACGCAGCCGTCAGATCTGACGCATTCGCGGGTGACAGCAACACCTCAC
>CAITHK010000025.1 GCA_903892175.1 uncultured Burkholderiales bacterium
CCGATCTCTCTCGGTTGCGAATCACCAAGCCACCCGCCTCGATGCGAATGGCTTGTTCCCGCTCCATCGCTTTGAGCTCTTGGTTGACCCGTTGTCGAGATGCGCCCAGCAGCTGTGCCAACTCTTCTTGGGCCAAATGCAAACCAATTCGTGTTTCCTGGGCGTTGGTCAAACAAGGTACGCCATAGCTGCGCGCTAAATGCAGCAATTGTTTGGCCAACCGTGAACGCAAGGGTAGGGTGTTGAGGTCTTCCACCAAGCCAAACAGTTGACGAATGCGACGGGCCTGCAACCGCAACATCGCTTCGTAGAACTCCACGTGTTGGGAAAGAATTTTTTGGAAATCGGCTTTGGCCACGCACAAGATGGTGGTGTCCCCATGCGCGTACACGTCGTGCGTGCGGCGATCGCCGTCCAGAATGGCCACATCGCCAAACCAAATGCCTGGCTCCACATACGTGAAGGTGATTTGTTTGCCCGACAGTGAGGTTGAACTCACACGCACGGCGCCTTTGGCGCACGCCATCCATTCTTCGGGCGCATCGCCGCGCGCTGCGATCAAGTCGCCGTCTTTGCATCGTTTGACATAAGCGCATCGAAGAATGTCGTGTCTGAGTGAGGGAGAGAGAGATGAGAACCAGCGCCCGGCGTTGATTGACTCGCGTTCTTCGATATTAAGAATGGGATCGTCCATAAACTGTCTTTTGTGTGACCTGTGGTTGATAAATTGTCGCCCGTGCGACCTGTTCAAGATTTGTAGATGGGTTTTTCTTTGCTTAAAAAAGCTGTGATGCCAATTCCAGCGTTGGCATGGTGCAAGTTCTTCACAAAGTGATCACGTTCTTGTTCCAAGTGCGGGTTCAAGTTGCGTGTTGGGGCTTCATGGATCAACTCTTTGATGCTGCTCATTGCATTGGGCGCGCGTTCGTTGATGCGTACAGACAACTTCAGCGCGTGCTCGAGTGCCTGTCCGCTGTCAACCACTTGGTTGACCACGCCCAGTGCATGCAAACGTTCAGCACCGATACGCTCTCCGAGCAGAAGTAATTCACTCGCCAGTTGCCGAGGTAATGCTTGAGCCAAGTTCCAGCTGCCCCCCCCATCCGGCGACAATGCAATGCTGCTGTAGGCCATGACAAAAATACTGTCACGTGCGGCTACCACCAAGTCGCACATCAACGCCAAGGAGAAACCTGCGCCTGCCGCAGCGCCTTCGACGGCGGCAATCACGGGCTTGGGAAAAGTGCGAATGGCTTCGATCCAGCTGTGCAAACCTTCGATGCTTTGCGTTTGGACCTCGGGTGCTTTGTCGCGGTTAGCTTGCAAGCGTCGCAAGTTTCCGCCAGCGCAAAAGTTAGCACCCTCACCGGTGATGATGACGCTGCGAATCTCCGGATTGGACTCCGCGACGTTCAGTGCTTCGATGCCCGCAGCATACATTTCAGGACCCAGGGCATTGCGCAGCGTGGGATCGGACAAAGTCAAGATCAGCGTTTGACCTTGACTGGCACTTTTGAGTTGGGCTGTCATCGCTGAGTGTTGTTCAAGATTCGACGTGACTTAGGCTAAGTCCAATCGCCCCACGGCGACGCAACCAAGGGCTGGGGCGATAACGTGGGTCACCGTAAACGGTCTGTACATTGAAGAGTATTTCTAAAATCTCAGTTGGACCAAATTTGTCACCCATCATCAAGGGCCCCATGGGGTATCCAAGACCCAAAGTCACGGCGGTTTCAAGGTCATGCGGGCTACAGACGCCTTGTTGGCAAATGTCGCACGCGATATTGACGATGGTGGCCACAACGCGTTGGGTCACAAAGCCACCGCTGTCTCGGATCATGCTCACAGCTTTTCCGTCTTTGGCGAACAAGGCATGTGCCGCATCCCGCATGTCGGCTCGGGTGGCGGGGTTGGTGGCAAGCACACGTCGTTTGGTGAGCTTGTCGTCAATGAAGAAGTCGATACCAATGGTTCGGGCCGGGTCAAGTCTTTCGACAATGGCCACAGTGGTGACGTCAAAACCCAAAGGAGCAACGATGGACAAGGCTTGTGAAGAAGGGGAGGCGCCCGTCTCGATCTTGGCGCCCAAGTCTTTGAGCAATTGCAGCAACTCCGCACGGCGAACCGCGCGTGTGGAGACCCAAACCGGTGGCATGTTGTCGACCACAGGGACGGACGGTTCTGGTGCCACTTGGGCCACACCGTCGATGTATTTGTAAAACCCTTCGCCGACTTTTTTACCGACAATGCCACCCGCCAGACGTTGGGCCGTGATGACGCTAGGGCGGTAGCGCGGCTCTTCGTAGTACTGCTGGTAGATCGACTCCATGACCGGATGAGAGACATCGAGTGCTGTCAGATCCATCAATTCGAAGGGGCCGAGTTTGAAGCCGACTTGGTCTTTCAAGATGCGGTCGATGGTGGCAAAGTCAGCGATGCCTTCTGAGACGATCCGCAAAGCTTCGGTGCCATAGCCTCGTCCAGCATGGTTCACGATGAAGCCTGGTGTGTCCTGCGCTTGAACTGCTTGGTGACCCATTTGCGTGGCATATCGAGAGAGCTCTTGGCAAACTTTGGGATGCGTTTTGATCCCCGCAATCACTTCGACCACCTTCATCAAAGGCACGGGGTTGAAGAAGTGGTAGCCAGCAAATTGCTCCGGACGCTTCAACGCTGATGCGATGGCCGTCACAGACAAAGACGATGTGTTGGTGACCAACACTGCGGTTGGTTGAACCAAGGCTTCAAGTTCTGCAAAAAAGGACTTTTTGATGTCCAAGCGTTCCACGATCGCTTCAATGACCAAATCGCAATCGGCCAAGTCGCTGATTTGAGCGGCGACTTCAAGAGATTGTTTGAACTGGGTGACTTGTTCGGCACTCAACCGTTGCTTATCAGCCAATTTGTCCCATTGCGCGCCAATTGCGGTGATCGCTTTGCTGACAGCTTCGGGTTGCATGTCAAACAGTTTGACAAGGCTTCCTGCTTGTGTCGCTATTTGTGCAATGCCTCGTCCCATGGCGCCAGCGCCGACGACGCCTACTTTTTTATAAATCGGATTCATGGGCCTCATTATCGCCGAGCAAGTCGATCTTCCAGGGGGAGCTGTTTTGCGCATGATGGCGTGTGATCACACCTCCACGCCGTGTGCTTATGACAAAATATTCTTTTAACAGGCCAAAACGGGGACTCGTTATGACGCTCAAACTCTGTGGTTTTGCTGTCAGCAATTACTACAACAAACTGAAAATTCAATTGCTTGAAAAACAGGTCGAGTTTGACGAGGATCTGGTGTGGGTCAATCCTGTCGATCCTTCGGTCTATCTACGTTCTCCAATGGGTAAAGTTCCTTTTTTAGAAACCCCGCTAGGGTGTTTGAGTGAATCCGCAGTCTGCGCTGAGTTCATCGAACAAACCTACGCGCAAGTACCCTTATTGCCCAGTGATGCGTTTGCCGCTGCGAAAGTTCGTGAGTTGATTGTGTATTTAGAGACGCACATCGAGTTGGTCGCACGCGAGTTGTATGGGCAAGCTTTTTTTGGCGGCCAAACCTCTGAGGCCACACAAGCACGTGTGCGCAAACAACTGGCCAAGGGTGTGGAGGGTTTTTCAAAGTTGGCCAAATTCTCACCTTATGTGGCGGGGGATCATTTCACCTTGGCCGATTGCGCAGCCATTGTGCATTTGCCGGTCGTGTCGATGGCCACAAAACTGGTGCTGGGAGAGGACATGCTGGCAGCACTGCCTGTCAAGGCCTATGGCAAACAAATGGCTGAACGCACATCTGTTCAGAAGGTCAATGCAGATCGCAAGGTCAATGCCGAGCAGATGGCCGCGCGATATGCCAAGCCCGTGCTTTGAATTTAGTTCGGTCAATCCAGTCGACGCGCCAAGCGCGCTGCTTGCAGGCTCAATCCCAAGGCCAACAAAACGCCCAGCCATCCAAACCAATGAAGTTCGTTCATTGCCCCACGACTGATGAGCCACCCCCCAGTTGCAGATCCGATGGCCTGTCCCAAATAAATGGCCGATGTGTTGAGCGCCGCCGACCCTGAGGCCAAGGCTGGGGCGAGTTGAATCAGGCGAGCTTGTTGTGCTGAGTTACAGGCAAACATGCCCAAGCCCCAGGGAATCATGATCAAGATGGCCAGCCAAATGTTGCTTCCTAGTGACCACAGCAGCAAGCTCACAGACATGAGGAGCAGGCAAAGGTTCACCGCCTTGGCTGCGCCCCATCGGTCGATATGGCGTGACATCAACATGTTGCCCATCAAGCCAAAGGCGCCAAACACAGCAAAGAGTAGGCTGAGCTGTTGCGGGTTGGTCTCAAGCGTCTGCTTGAAATAAGGTGCAAAGTAAGCCGTCAGTACAAACTGACCTGAGGCACTGAGCACGGTGACACCGACGGTCATCATCAACGGCCAAGAACCCAAGGTTTTACGCCAAGCGACCCACGACATCACGGGAGGAGATAAGCCCTTGGGCAGAACCAGCCACACCCATGCGGCGCTCAGACACGCCAAGACAGACAACATGCTGAAGACCACACGCCAGCCATAGACCTCTCCGATCCAAGCCGCAGCGGGCATTCCTACCACGGAGGCCGTGGACCAACCTAAAAACACAAAGGTGATGGCCCGACCTCGTTGCGCAGGGCTGGTTAACTGACCAATGCAAGCAGCGGCTTGGGGGGTGAAGATGGCCGGGGCAATCATGGCCATCACACGAACCCACAGGACACCTTCAAAATTAGGCATCAGCGCGCACAGCGCATGGGCGAGTCCATACCAAAGCATGACCCAAGCCAGCAATTGCCGTCGATCGTATTTCCCAAGTATGGAAGCAAAAATGGGAGCGCTCAGGCATATCAGGACAGATCCCGCAGTGATCAGCCCTCCAGCTTGTGCCACTGAAATTTGCAATTCATGGCGAATGTCGTTCAATGCACCAGGCACCATGAGGACACCAAATCCAATGACAAAGTTTCCGAACAGGAAGCACCCTAAAACTGCCGGCGTGGCCCGGTTCATGTTCAGCGCCGAACTTGAAGCGCGCCTGGATTGACGATGTTGGTTGGCGTGCCTTTGATGAAGTTCACCACGTTGTCAAAGGCTGTCCCGAAGTACAACTCATAGCTGTCTTGTTCCACATAGCCGATGTGTGGCGTACAAATACAGTTTTCAAGGCGCAGCAAGGCATGGCCTTGCAAAATGGGTTCGCTTTCGAACACATCAATCGCAGCCATGCCTGGACGGCCCCGGTTCAATGCCCCCAGCAACGCATCGGGTTCGATCAACTCAGCCCTTGATGTATTGACCAGCAAGGCCGTGGTCTTCATGCGTTGTAAATCAGCGGCAGTCACGATGCCACGTGTGGCGTCATTGAGACGCAGATGCAGGCTGACAATATCGGATTCTGCAAAAAATTCTTCGCGTGACGCCGCCACATTCAGACCATCCTTGAGTCCGCGTTCACGTGAGGCTTCGCTGCCCCAAAGCAAAACACGCATACCAAAAGCTTTGCCGTACCCCGCTAAAAGTTGGCCGATTTTTCCGTAGCCCCAGATCCCCAATGTTTTACCGCGCAGCACCTGTCCCAAACCAAAGTTGGTGGGCATAGAGCCTGATTTGAGGCCAGACTGCTGCCAAGCGCCATGTTTCAAATGGCTCATGTATTGAGGAATGCGACGCATGGCCGCCATGATCAAGGCCCAAGTCAGTTCCGCGGGAGCAATCGGTGACCCAAAGCCTTCGGCCACCACGATACCGCGCTCGGTACACGCCGCAACATCCACATGGCTGCCCACCTTGCCCGTTTGCGAAATCAGCTTGAGATTAGGCAGTTTTTCAATCAACTGACGCGTGATTTGAGTTCGCTCGCGAATCAACACCAAAATTTCAGCATCTTTGAGGCGAACCGACAATTGCCCGATGCCTTTGATGGTGTTGGTGTAAACCTTCGCTTGGTAGGCCTCTAATTTGGATGCGCAGTGGAGTTTTCGGACGACATCTTGGTAGTCGTCTAGGATCACGATGTTCATAATGCAATTGTGCCTTGTCAGTCGATGGGGCAATTGTCGCTTGGAGTACGCCATGTCCATTTCTATGTCTTCGGCATCTTTGCCAATTTTTCAGACCATGTTGACCAACTTGAGCCATTTGCTTGCCAAAGCGCAAACTCATGCCGAGGCTAAAAAGTTCGATCCATCTGTTTTGACCCAATACCGATTGGCTCCTGATATGTTGCCATTCACCCGTCAAGTCTTGATTGCCTGTGATGCGGCTAAGTTGTGTGTCGCGAGGTTGTCTGACCTAGAGGCTCCAAAATTTGAAGACACAGAAACCACCTTGGTGGAGTTGATGTCTCGCATTCAGAAAACCCTCGATTGGATCAAGACAGTTCCAGCATCCGCGTTGGACGGAACAGAGCTCAAAAGCATCACATTTCCAGTCGGCAAAGACAAGACGCGCACGATGACTGGCGAGGACTACCTCAAACACTGGGCACTTCCCAACGTTTTTTTCCACGTGACCACTGCTTATGCCATCCTGCGCCACAACGGTGTAGAGATTGGCAAAGCAGATTACTTGCTAGGTTCCAACCCCTGAGGTCGCACAGCTGAGGTCAAAGGACAGTTGTCGCCATCTGTCCGATCTTGAATTCATTAAGGATTGGTTTCCATCCCAGCAAGTCGATCAAGTTCAGCGCACACATCGGCCATGCGACCTGAGATGACCATGCGTCCTGCTTGATGCCTGCTTTGTTGCGCTTCCATGACTCGCGCCACGCGAAGTGGTCGGTTTGGTTTTGTCGAGCAAGGTGCACTTTGCAGTGCTTGGGCAGGCAAAAATCCACGAAGGGTGTTTTGCAATGGATTGATAAGGCGGTATGCGCCAAAAAGTGCAAGGTTCATAGGAATCTCTCTTTACATCAACATGGTGTTACGAATCAGGCCTACTGCGAGACCTTCAATTTCAAAGGGTTCGCCGGGTTCGAC
>CAITHK010000026.1 GCA_903892175.1 uncultured Burkholderiales bacterium
CTGTCTACTGGCAGTTCCTGCCACCATCGAATGGGCAAAAATTCCAAACTCGAATGGAAGATCACAACGCAAGTAAGACTAGATTTTGAATGTCGCTTGACCCGACAAGGTATTAAAAATTTGGTCGACCTTTTACAAAATTTCCAGCAAAATTACCGAATGAGTGAGACAGTTAGCTTTATGAATGACAGCATCCGTCGCATCCCAATTCCGGAAGAAATTGAAGTCTTTTGGCTCTACGACTCAGATGCGGAACTTAAAGCTCATTCTGCTTACTCCCAAGCAAAGGCTGGTGATTCCAAATCCGCATTGGCTTTGATTTCAGATATCGCATTGGCTGAAATGTATAAGCATGCCGACCGATTTGGACGCAACTGTATTTTTGTTTCCCCATTCGCTCGAGAGGCAAGTGGCGATAACGCAATACCTCAAGTTCTCTCAGAAGTGTTTGCTGTTTTGTGTGATGCAACAGCTGACAAGGACATCATTCAAGTTACCAAGGTGTACCATACGGGTGCAGACCCAATGGAACGTTTGGCACTACGTCCTGAGTTTGAAGGCTCAGTACTAGTTGGCGGGCAATACGTGCTCGTTGACGATGTGACAAGTCTAGGCGGCACACTTGCCGAATTGGCTCACTACATTCAAGTCAATGGTGGTGTTGTCAAAGATGTTGCGGTCATCGTCAATGCTGGTCGTAACAAATCGCTTAGACCAGATCGTAAGACCGTGAAAACTCTAAAAGAGAGGTTCGCAAATGACATCATTGAAATCTTCGGCATCCAAGTCGATGCCCTTACTGCAAACGAAGCCCAGTACCTCGTTGGTTTCCGTTCGGCTGACGAAATTAGAAATCGACTCCTTAAGGCAAAAGAAGAAGTCGATCTCCGATTACGTTCAAAAGGAATTACAGGGGTCTTTGGGACTCAAGATAGCTCAGCTTAAAAAGGCTGCATAAGAGTTCTTCGCTGAACAGCCTACGTGGCTAGCCTGCACAAGCGACACATCAGTTCGATGGTGGCTATAGGAAGTTAGCTTTTGCAAGCGTTGTGCAGACCTTCCTTAGCTTTTGCAGTTGTTTACCAAAACCCTCACGCAACTTAATGCTGGCACTTTCAATTTGAACGTCTAGCTCCCCGCTTTCAACCGCTTTTTTTAATAACTCAAGCGTGGGTACCAATTCGCTTGCATTGCCAACCTCAACGGCCGATTTACCCTTCGCGATTTCAATCACACGGGCACCATAACGCAGATTGAGTGAAAGTTTCCCATTTTCGGCAGTCCACCAGCAAGCTCGCACACGCTTGTGAAGCTCAACGCGACGGCTGGTGCCGTCATCGTTCTTGATGTTACGAAAGCGTTTGGTTGTCAAGGTGCTGCCTGTGGCTTGGGCTTTGGCTTTGGCAAAGTTCAATTTGTTCCCAAATTCTTCTAGACAACTGTTGCGTCGCAACTACCCTAGCTGTGCTGATGGAGGCTCGTCAACGTGTCAACTGCTTCAGACGCAAGGAACTTGATAAGAGTCTTGGTTACTAACTTTGAAGTAAGTGACTGCTCCAACAGAACCATTCAGGTCGAACGTCATCTTTTCCCAGAACCTCCCATAGGATCCAGAAGATAGCTGAGCCTATGGGTGCACTGTTATCCTGCATAGCGACAGTTGCTAACTCTCTATTTGGGAGTTTCAAAAAACCGCACGAAGGGTTGACCTAATCATGCTTGGCAGTGAAACCTCCTCGCACCAATACAAATGACAAGCATGAACCCCAAGCGGTCTTGCAATGTCCAATCACTGCCCAACCCATGCCCAGCACAAGCCAATCCGCCACCGTAAGGCAAGTTTTCTCACAGCAAGTCCGTTTGGTGAAAAATTAGTGCCATAATATTGGTCGTTCTCTCCAGTGCCCGGGTGGTGAAATTGGTAGACGCAGGGGACTCAAAATCCCCCGCCGCAAGGCGTGCCGGTTCGATTCCGGCCCCGGGCACCACTGGTCAACGTAGCACAGGCTCAACAGCCTTATCGCTTTCAGAGAAACTCCCATGAACGACGACGACGAGTTCCCCGATTTCGTAGTTGGTAGCGGATCAGACCATCGTGTGTCTGTGTCCGAAGTCACTGGCAACGCCAAAACCCCTAAAAATGTGGTGGTGTCCCACCCCGAAGAAATCGCCGAGCGCAAATCGGGTCTCGAACACCTCAACGACGCCTCCAAAGCCACCAAGCCCCTTCAGGCCGAGGACGCTGGGGTCAACAACGCCGCCAAACTCGCGGCAGATGGCGCAAAAGGCGCCAATGTCCAACACATTCCCAACCAAGCCCCTGCAGCCAACGTCCAAGCCCTACCCAGCGGTTCAAGCGCTGCCGACAATCTGCAAAGCATCAAGACAGATGTGGCAGCAAGCAACCGTCAAGCTGTGCCGCCATCAACCCCCTCGGGTTCCAACGTCCAAGCGATCGGCAGAGATGCGATAGGTGACAACCGCCAAGCGCTCAACACGCCTGGCGCGCCTGCCGCCAATGTTCAAAACATCACAACGGATGAGGCGGCCAACAACCGCCAGGCCGTGCCGCCATCAACCCCCACGTTGCCCAACGTCCAAGCAGTCGGTAGCGCTGCCGTAGCCGACAACCGTCAAGCGCTCAAAACCACACCCGCCACTGCGCCCAACCAGCAAAGCATTGCAAGTGATGATGCCTCGGCCAACCGCCAAGGCATTCCCACCGATCAGCCCAAAGACAACCGTCAGGCCCTGGGCGACACAAACACAGCACCCAATCGTCAAAAGGCGTTGACTGCCAGCGGTCGCCCCAACGAGCAAGACATCCCCACCCTCGTCATTGACCCGAACTTGCAATCGGTCAACTCCGCGTCTGCGATGCCTGACAACCGCCAAGCCATTGGCGGCGATGAACCGACCCTCAACCGACAAACCGCACCCGAGGACGGGTCTGGCAACAACCGTCAAGCCATCGGCACCCAAGCTTTGAGCGACCACCGTGAAGCCTTGCCCTCGGGTTCCACTGTCCGTGCCAAGGTCGACTTCCCAACGGGCCATGACGACTCTGCCAGTGCATCAAACGCCCATCCAACCTCGGAACAAGGCCAAGCCACGGGTCGGCCCTCAGTGGCCGCTGCTGGCCAAGCCAAACCGCTCACGCCCGCCGAACACGAGAAACTCAAGCACGAAGACGCTTCGGCCCTGTTTCACCGCCGTTTGGTGGGCATCAAACACGACGTGGATGATCTCAACCACCGTCTGAGCGACTTCGAACAAAAGTTGCCTTGACGAACACCTGCGCGCCTGAGCTGTCTCACGTGTCGCAGCTTTTAAAAAATTCACACCTTGGCCTCATTACGATAGAGGCTGACGTCTTGACCCGCATTGCCAGGAGCACCCTTGAGCCATCTTTTTTCTGAATTCACCTTGACCGCCCCAAGCGGTCCATTGACCTTGGCCAACCGCGCGGTGGTCGCGCCCATGTGCCAATACTCTGCCCACAACGGCCACGCCACCGACTGGCATTTGATGCATTGGGGCAATTTGCTCAACAGCGGCGCGGGCTTGTTCATCCTTGAAGCGACGGCCGTCACAGCACGTGGCCGCATCACGCCCTATTGCTTGGGGCTGTGGGACGACAGCACAGCGGCCGCTTTGAGCGAGACCTTGGGCCGAGCCCGACACCTTGCCCCCCAAGTGCCCGTGTGCATCCAGCTCTCGCATGCGGGCCGCAAGGCCTCCAGCGCAGCGCCTTGGGATGGCGGCAAGTTGCTCGATGCGGCGCACCAAGGCTGGCAACCCGAGGGCCCTTCGGATGTGCCCCATTTGGCAGAAGAAACACCCCCCGAGTCGCTCAGTGCACAAGGTTTGCAAGACATCCAAACCGCTTTTGCACAAGCCGCACAGCGTGCCCAAGCCATGGGCATCGAAGCGGTCGAGTTGCACGGCGCCCACGGCTATTTGTTGCACCAGTTTTTATCGCCCTTGTCGAACCACCGCACCGACGCGTACGGCGGCAACTTTGAAGGACGCATCCGTTTCCCACTGGAAGTTTTCCAAGCGGTACGCGCGGTCTACCAGGGCAGTTTGGGTATCCGTTTGTCTGCCACCGACTGGGTCGAAGGCGGGTGGACGCCCGAAGAAACCGCCGACTTTGCCCTGCGCTTGAAGCTTGCAGGCGCCGACTTTGTGCACATCTCGTCAGGCGGAGTGTCATCCCAACAAAAAATTGCCATCGGCCCTGAGTACCAAGTGCCGTTTGCCAAACTGGTCAAACAAAAAAGTGGGCTGCCCACCATGACCGTGGGTCTGATCACCACGCCACAACAAGCCGAAGACATCTTGGTGCGGGGCGACGCTGACCTGGTGGCCCTGGCCCGCGCCTTTCTCTACAAACCCCGCTGGGTGTGGGAGGCGGCTGCCGCGCTGGGTGGCACCGTCCAAGCCAGCCACCAATACTGGCGCTGCATGCCGCGTGAAGCCCAAGGCATCTTTGGTGCCGTGCGCATCGGCCAACGTTGAACCTTCATTTCAAAACCACCATGAAACACTTTTTGAATCCAAGCTCACGCCGCTGCGTCGCTGCCTTGCTGGTCAGCGCCACCCTGGGTACTTTGGCCTGTCTGCCTGCCCAGGTATGTGCCGACACCTTCCCCAGCAAGCCCATCACGCTGGTCGTGCCCAACCCCCCCGGGGGCTTGCTAGACACCTCGGCACGTTTGCTCAGCGATCCCCTGGCACGCGCCGTGGGCCAGTCGGTGGTGGTCGACAACAAACCCGGGGGCAGCGGCAACCTGGCCTACTCGCTGGTGGCGCGCAGCCCCAAAGATGGCTACACCGTGCTGGTGTCTTACTCGGGTTACCACATTGCCAACCCGATCCTGATGGACAAGCTGCCCTGGGAACTCAAAGACCTCACGCCCGTGGGCCTGATCACCGTGGCCACCAACGTCATTGCGGTGCACCCCTCGGTGCCTGCCAACAACCTCAAAGACTTTATTGCTTGGGTCAAACAAAACCCGGGCAAGGTGAACTACGCGTCACAAGGCAATGGCTCGGTGTCCCACATTGGCACCGAGATTTTCAAACAGCAGACGGGGCTTGACATGACCCATGTGCCCTACAAGGGCTCGGGCCAAGCCATCCAAGACGTGCTGGCTGGCCAAGTGCAGGTCTTTATTTCGACCCCACCCTCGGTGATGGGCCATGTGCTCAGTGGCAAGCTCAAAGCGCTGGCGGTGACGGGCAAAACCCGTCACCCCCAATTGCCGCAAGTGCCCACAGCGTCTGAAGCTGGCTTGCCCGGCTTTGAACTGGAGTCTTGGGTGGCTTTGTATGTGGCGTCCGGCACGCCCAAAGAGGTGGTGCAAAAACTCTCGCAAGAAGTCAAACGAAGCATGGAGCTGCCTGAGACCAAGCAACGCGCCGACGCTGCGGGCGTGGAAGTTCGGTTCCTATCTCCCGAGAACACCACCAAACTGCTGGAGCGCGACACCGCCAGCTGGGCCAAAGCCATCAAGGCTGGCAACATCAAGTTCGATTAAGCTCCGGCTCTCTCACCAAGCCGTCTTGCACCTGCGGGTAACGCAGTTGCAAGCGCAGTTCGCGCTTCATGCGGCGGTTGTCCAAGCGGCGTGACTCGCTCATGAAGCTCAGTTGCATTGCAGGCAATTCAAGTTGCGCCTGCGCCCGGCTGATGCGCGGTGGCTTGGGCAAGCCATACAAGCCAGCGGCCAAATCGAAGTAATCACCCATCTTCAGTTGGGCGTCGTCGTTGACGTTGTAGCGGCGTTGCGTCTGGCCGCGCCACAGGGCCAGCTGGCAGGCTCGCGCCAAATCGTCGGCATGGATGTGGTTGGTGAACACATCGTCTGGTGCCTCCAGCACCGGGCTGCCACGCAACAGCCGTTCACGGGGCGTGCCGCCTTCGCGGTCGGGCGCATAGATGCCCGGTATGCGCAACACACTGGCCCGTACCCCCGCACGCAAGCGTGCGAAATGGCGCACCCGCGCTTCAGCGTCCACGCGGCGCTGGGCCCGTGGGGTGGTGGGGTGGAGGGCACGCGTCTCCGTGACCCAAGCCCCACCGCAGTCGCCATAGACCCCGCTGGTCGAGCCATACACCACGCTGAGAGGCGCGCTGCGCAATAGCAAAGCACGGATGAGGGCCAAGGTGCGCGGGTCGGCGTGGCCCTGCAAGGGGGGCGGTGCCAAATGCAACACCCGCGTGGCCAACCCGGCCAAGCGCTTCACGCTCGCAGGCTGATCTAAATTGCCCACCAGGGGCGTCACCCCAGCAGCGCGCAGGGCCGATGAACGAGCCGGACTGGAGGTGAGCGCCAAGATGCGCACATGGCGCTGGGTGCGCGCCACACGCATGCCCACGTCACCACAGCCCACAATGAGCAGGCGTTCACGGCGAAAGCGCGCAGGCAGCGCGCCAAGAGGAGATTGGTTGGAAGGCAAAATACGCTTTGTAAAAGTTCAAGGATACCCAAAGATGAGTTTCAACATCACGGTCCAACCCAGCGGCCGCGCATTCACCGCCACCCCAGACGAAACCCTGCTGGCCGCTGGCCTGCGCCAAGGCATTGGCCTGCCCTATGGCTGCAAAGACGGTGCTTGTGGCTCTTGCAAGTGCAAAAAAATCTCTGGCGAGGTGACGCACGGTACCCACCAAGACAAAGCCCTGAGTGCCGAGGAAGAGGCCAACGGCTTTGTGCTGACCTGCTGCGCCAGTGCCCACAGCGATGTGGTGCTGGAGTCACGCCAAGTGACCGAAGAAGGTGCCTTCCCCATCAAGAAAATGCCCGTGCGCGTGATCTCACTGGAGAAGAAGTCGCACGACGTGATGGTGGTGCAACTGCAACTGCCCGCCAACGACGTGATGAAGTTCCACGCCGGTCAGTATGTGGACTTCTTGTTGCGCGACGGCGACCGCCGCAGCTACTCGATGGCCAATGCACCCCACACCCTGGTGGCAGGCAGCCCCGCCATTGAGCTGCACATCCGCCACATGCCTGGCGGCAAGTTCACCGAACACGTGTTTGGCGCCATGAAGGAAAAAGAAATCCAACGCATTGAAGGCCCGCAAGGCAGCTTTTACTTGCGCGAAGACTCTGACAAGCCCTTGGTGTTCCTCGCCTCAGGTACCGGCTTTGCGCCCATCAAAGCCATGCTGGAGCACATGCAGCACAAGGCCATCACACGCCCCGTCACGCTGTACTGGGGCGGCAGACGCCCCGGCGATTTGTACCTGAACGACTGGGTGCAAGCCCAACTGGCCTTGATGCCCAACCTGCGCTATGTGCCCGTCATCTCTGACGCCCTGCCCGAAGACGCGTGGCTTGGCCGTACCGGCTTTGTGCACCAAGCGGTGTTGCAAGACACGCCCGATTTGAGCGCTTACCAGGTCTATGCCTGCGGTGCGCCCATCGTGGTGGACTCGGCGCGCAGCGCCTACACCGCAGCGGGCTTGCCCAGCGACGAGTTCTATGCCGACTCGTTCACCTCGGCGGCAGACAAAGCTGCCACTTGAACAAGAAAGCCTCCATGTCCAAACCCCTGCAACACCCCGCGAACTCGCGCTTTTTTGTTCGTGCCTTGATAGGTTTGGCATGGGGCTTGGCCAGCGTCGGTGGCTGGGCTCAGGGCTTTCCCAGCAAGACCATCCGCTGGGTGGTGGTGGCACCCGCAGGCTCGTCGCTGGACGTGATTGCCCGCGCCATGCAAGAACGCCTCAAAGACAACCTGGGCCAGGCGGTGGTGGTGGACAACAAGCCGCAAGCGGGCGGCACGCTGGGCACGGCCGAGGTGGCCAAATCGGCCCCCGACGGCCACACCTGGGTCATGTCTTACAACGGGCCGCTGGCCTTTGGCCCACACCTCTACCCGAGACTGCCTTACCAGCCACTGCGCGACTTGCAGCCGGTGATGATCACCACTTCGCAACCCAATGTGATTGCCGCCAACGCCGAGTTCCCGGCCAACAGCATGCGTGAATTGGTGAGCCTGCTCAAACAGCACCCGGGCCAGTACAACTTCGCCTCGGTGGGCAACGGCAGTGCGTCGCACCTGACGATGGAATACATCAAGGCCGTCACCGGCACCTTTGCCGTCCACATTCCTTTCAACGGCAGCCCGCCTGCCGTGCTGGCCACGGTGGCGGGGCAAACCCAGCTCATGGCCTCGGTGCCAACCGCGCTTACCCCACAGGTGAAACAAGGTCGCTTGAAGTACCTGGCCGTCACGAGCGCGCACCGCTACGCCCTGCTGCCCGATGTGCCCACCGTGGCCGAGAGCGGCGTGCCTGAACTCAAAGGCTTTGAAGCCTTGGCCTGGAATGGCGTGTTGGTGGCTGCGGGCACACCCCGTGCGGTGGTCGATCGCATCAACAGCGCGCTCAACGCCGCCTTGAACGACCCGGCGGTGCGCGAGCGCTTGAAGAACGCGGGCCTCGACCCGGTGGGCGGCACGCCTGAGCAGTTCACCCAGTTGATCACGCAAGAGTCCGCCAAGTGGGCGCCCATCATCCAGCGCTCAGGCGCACGCATCGACTGAGGCGGCTTGTGTTTCACACCTCGCGCCCTCGCCTGCACGTCATCGCGCGCGCGCACCCACAGCACCCACAACGGCCCCTTCAAGCACGCTCAAAGCTGCACCTGCTGCTCGCGCTACTGCTGCCTATGGCGGTCATGGCCCAAGCGCCCAGCACCAAGCCCATCCGCTTGATCGTGCCCTACGCCGCAGGCGGTCCGATTGATGTGACGGCACGCGCATTGGCCGAGCGCGTCAAAGACACGCTGGGTCCAGTGATCATCGACAACCGCCCGGGCGCTGGGGGCAACATCGGGGCAGACGCCGTGGCCAAGGCCACGCCCGATGGCTCGGTGATTGGCATTGCCGCCACCGCCACCCATGCGGTGAACCCGTGGCTCTACAGCCGCATGCCCTACAACGCGGCCAGCGACTTTGCGCCCATCACCCAAATGCTGCGGGTGCCCAATGTGTTGGTGATGAACGCCGCCACGGCGCAACGCTTGCAGATTGCATCGTTGGCCGACTTGCTGCGCTACGCACGCGCCCATCCGGGGCAGCTCAACTTTGGCTCGGGTGGCAACGGCAGCGCTGGACATCTGGCGGGTGAATTGTTCAAAGCCCGCGCCGGCATTTTTGCGGTGCACATTCCTTATAACGGAGGCAACCCCGCGCAGCTGGCGCTGCTGTCGGGCCAGGTCGATTTCAACTTTGACAACCTCGCCACCGCCGCCCCCAACATCAAAAGCGGCAAGTTGCTGGCGCTGGCGGTGACCACACGCCAACGCAGCCCCCACATGCCTGATGTGCCTGCCGTGGCCGAGACACTCAGCAACTTTTCGGTCGACACCTGGTGGGGCCTGGTGGCACCCGCAGGCACACCTGCTGGGGTGATTGAGCGCCTTAACGTCGCCTTCACCCAGGCTTTGAATGCGCCCGAAACCCGTCAGCGTTTTTCCGTGTTGATGGCCGAGCCTGCACCCAGCACCCCACAGGCCTTTGGCCAGTTCATGGCGTCTGAGTTGTCAGCTTATGAACGGGTGGTCAAAAGCAGTGGGGCCAAAGTTGACTGATGGCATGACCACACCCACCCCACATCACCCCGAGCTGCTGGTGCGCGAAGTGGAACTGCTGCGCCCTTTGCAATGGCTGGCTCTGGCCTGGCGCGACATGGAGCGTTGCCCCACCGCGGGTGTGATGCATGGCCTGGTCTTGGCCCTCATCGGCGGTGGCTGTTTTTGGTTTGCACGGCATGCGTTTTGGTGGCTGGCCGCCATGCTGTCGGTGAGCATGACCATCGCGCCCTTGCTCGCCTCGGGCCTGTACGACATCAGCCGACGGCTGGAGCGCGGAGAAGACGCCAGCGCGGTCGGTGCGTTTCGCATTTGGTTCAGCGGCGACCGCCGACTGCGCCAGTTTGGCCTACTGTTGGCACTCACTAGCGTGGGCTGGCTGGTGTGCTCTGCGGCATTGATTCACTGGATGCTGCCCGCCAGCGTGTACTCGCCCGCCGACTTTGTGCGTCTGGTGGTGCTGCAACCCAACTTTGGTTTGTTTGAGCTGTGGCTCATTATGGGCGCGCTGCTGGCAGCCCCCATGTTTGCCTCGACTGTGATCACCCTGCCACTCTTGCTGGACCATCCCACCTTGAGCTTGCAGCAAGCCATCCTCACCAGTTGGCGCGTGGTAGCACTCAACCCCATGGCCATGGCGCTGTGGGCGGGGCTGCTGTGTTTGTTCACCGCACTGGGCATTGGGTCTGCGTTCTTGGGGCTGCTGGCGGTGGTGCCCATGCTGGGCCACGCCAGTTGGCATGCCTACCGCGATCTGGTCGGTCATCACGCTGACGCGCTCTGAGCGGGTATGACCGAAGAACAATTCGCCCAATTTGGCCTGACCTTTGGCGTGGGGGGCTTCATGCTCTACATGCTGTTCATCATCTACTCATTGGCACGTGAGTCCAAGGCGGGTAAATTCGGCACCTTTGTGCTTTTTCTGGTGCTGGCCTTTGGCATGATCGGCTTCATCGCCAAGCAGGTGCTGATTTGGATCATGACGCCTTGAGCGTCACCGTCCCCACCCACACTCTCGCCCGACTCACTCACCCAAGTAGGCTTCACGCACCTTGGTGTCATGCAACAAATCGCTGGCTGCACCGCTGAGGGTGATGATGCCTGACTCCATCACATACGCACGGTCGGCAATGTGCAAGGCACGGCTGGCGTTTTGCTCCACCAGCAGCACCGTCACGCCTTGGGCCGACACCTCGTGCACCACCTCAAAAATTTTGTCCACCATCAGGGGCGACAAACCCATCGACGGCTCATCGAGCAACAAGACTTGGGGCCGACTCATCAGGGCACGTCCCATGGCCAGCATTTGCTGTTCGCCGCCCGACAAGGTGCCCGCCAGTTGGTCACGCCGCTCTTTGAGGCGCGGGAAGGTGGCGAACACGCGCGCGATGTCATCGGCCACCGCAGCGGCGTCGCGGCGAATGTAAGCCCCCATTTGCAGGTTCTCAAGAATGGTCATGCGGGTGAACACGCCACGTCCTTCGGGCACCATGGCCAGGCCTTGCTGCACCAAGTCCCAAGGCCCGAGGCCCCGAATGTCTCGCCCCATCAGCTCGATCTGCCCGCCCACCAAAGGCAGCAAACCGGTGATGGCTTTCATGGTGGTGGTTTTGCCCGCGCCGTTGGAGCCGATCAAAGACACCAGCTCACCCGCGCGCACCTCCAAGCTCACACCCTTCACGGCCTGAATGCCGCCATAGGCCACTTCGGCTTGGTGAACGCTGAGCAACACAGGGGCTGAATCGTCGACACGCATCTCAATTGCCTCCTGTGCCCAAGTAGGCCTCAATAACTTGAGGGTCACGTTGCACCTGGGCGGGCGTGCCTTGGGCAATGACCTTGCCGTAGTCGAGCACCGTCACGCGGTCGCACAGGCCCATCACCAATTTCACGTCATGCTCAATCAGCAACACCGTGCGGTGGTCGTGGCGAATTTTGTCGATCAGCGCACGCAGTTGCACCTTCTCAGTGGCGTTCATGCCCGCAGCGGGCTCATCCAGCGCAATGAGCTGCGGATCGGTCGCCAAGGCACGGGCAATTTCCAAACGACGCTGGTCGCCGTAGCTCAAGGTGCGCGCCTTGTAATGCGCCAAGGAGGCAATGCCCACGTAATCGAGCAGCTCGTGGGCGCGCTGTTCAATGGCCGCCTCTTCGGCCATGAAGTGGCGGGTTTTGAAAATTGCCCCCAGCAGCCCCGAGCCCGTGCGCACATGGCGGCCCACCATCACGTTTTCCAAAGCGGTCATCTCGGCAAACAAACGGATGTTTTGAAACGTGCGGGCAATGCCCGCCTGCGCCACGCGGTGCACGTCGGTCGGTTGATAAGGCCGGCCCGCCAACTCAAACTGCCCCGTGTCTGGCGTGTACAACCCGGTGATGACGTTAAAGAAAGTAGTCTTGCCCGCGCCGTTGGGGCCGATCAAGCCATACACCTGACCACGCGCAATCTGCATGCCCACATCGCTCAAGGCCTGCAAGCCACCAAAGCGCTTGGAAATCCCCGACACCTGGAGCACCCAATCAGGCGACAGGGGCGATGGGGACGACACCGCCGTCATGGCGGGCTGGGATGTGGCTGGTGTGGTCGGTGTGGCAGCAGTCACGGCTTGGCTCCGGGCTGGGGCAGGCTTTGACCATGCTCAGGGCTGGGCCACAGCCCGCGCGGTCGCCACAGCATGACGCCCACCATGGCCAGGGCAATCAACAACTGGCGCAGGATGGCGGCGTCCAAACGGCCATCGGTCATTTCTTGCAGCGGGCCCGCCACATAGCGCAAGGCTTCGGGCAAAGCGGCCAGCAACACCGCCCCCAAAATCACACCGGGCAAATGGCCCAAGCCACCCAACACTACCATGGCGACAATCATCACCGACTCCATCAGGCTGAACGACTCGGGCGAGATAAAACCTTGAAAGGCCGCGAACATGGCCCCCGACATGCCGCCAAACGTGGCCCCCATGCCAAAGGCCATGAGCTTCAAATTGCGCGTGTTCAAGCCCATGGCCTTGGCGGCAATTTCGTCTTCACGAATCGCCATCCAGGCGCGCCCGATGCGCGAGTTTTCTAGCCGGTAGCACACCACCACGCTCGCCACCACCAATGTGAGGAAGAGGTAGTAATACAAGGTCACGCCGGGCAGTTCGACAAACCCCAAATCCAAGCGCCGCGACAAGGGATAGCCCCACACCGTGACCGCATCGATCGGCCCAATGCCTTTGGGGCCGTTGGTGATGTTGACGGGTTGGTCCAGGTTGTTCAAAAACACGCGGATGATTTCGCCAAAACCCAGTGTCACGATGGCCAAGTAGTCGCCACGCAGCTTCAAGGTGGGCGCACCCAGCAGCACGCCAAACAGTCCGGCCAAGCCAGCAGCCAGCGGCAGCACTAACCACAAACTCAGGTGCAGGCCTTGCGGAAAGAGGGCCGCCATGGCCGGAAAACTCTCCAGCAAATGGGGTGAGGCGAGCAGTCCATACAAGTAGGCCCCCACCGCAAAAAATGCCACATAGCCCAAGTCAAGCAAACCGGCATAGCCCACCACGATGTTCAAGCCCAGCGCCAGCAACACATACAGCAGCGACATGTCGGCAATGCGCACCCAGGCATTGCCAAAACTTTGCAGCACCAAGGGCAAGGCCAGCAGCACGGCGGCCATGAGCCAGCGGTTCGAGAGGTGAGGTGTCATGCGCGGTCCGCCACACGTTCACCCAGCAAGCCCGAGGGGCGCAAGGTCAACACCAAAATCAGCACCAGAAAAGCAAAGATGTCGCTGTACTGGCTGCCCAGCACACCGCCGGTCAACTCGCCCAGGTAGCCCGAACCGATGGACTCGATCAAGCCCAGCAGCAAGCCCCCCACCACGGCACCGGCCAAATTGCCAATGCCACCAAACACAGCCGCCGTGAAAGCTTTGAGGCCCGGCAAAAAGCCCATCGCATGCTGCACCGTGCCGTAGTTCGACGCCCACATCACCCCCGCAATGGTGGCCAGCACCGCACCGATGACAAAGGTGGCCGAAATCACCACATCGGGTTTGACGCCCATCAAGCTCGCCACGCGTGGGTTCTCGGCCGTGGCCCGCATGGCGCGCCCCAGCGACGTGGCATTCACCAACCACGAGAGCACGGCCAGCGCCATGGCGGTGACCGCCAAGATCATCAGTTGGGTGGGCGTGATCACCGCGTCGCCAATGGGTATCGGCGTGCTGGGCAGCAGCGTGGGGTAGGGTTTGTAATTGGGCTTCCAGAGGATCATGGCCAAGGTTTGCAGCAAGATGGACATGCCAATGGCGGTGATCAAAGGTGCCAGCTTGGGCGCGTTGCGCAGTGGGCGGTAGGCGATTTTTTCAATCGCCAAATTCAAGGCCGCAGCGGCCACACAGGCCACTACCATCGAGAGCAACAAAATCACCCAGCCCGGCGTGTTGGGCAACAAGGGTTGCAACCAACCAATCATCGACCAGCTGCACAACGCGCCCACCATGAGCACCTCGCCGTGCGCAAAGTTGATGAGGTTGATGATGCCGTAGACCATGGTGTAGCCCAAGGCCACCAGCGCATACATGCTGCCCAACACGAGACCGTTGATGACTTGTTGAAGCAAAACGTCCATGGGGGTTCACTGACCTGCTTGTTGGTTTTTGTCGCGCAACTGGCGCAACTTGTCGGCTATTTTGATTTCCAAACCGCGCTCCGCCGGGCGGTAAAAGCCCGGATTGTGCAGCCCCTCAGGCATGTAGGTTTCTCCGGCGGCAAAGCCGTCTTCTTCGTCGTGTGCATAGCGGTAGCCCTTGCCCCAGTCCATGTCTTTCATCATCTTCGTGGGTGCATTGCGCAAATGCATGGGCACCGGGCGGGTGCCGTCTTTTTTGATGAGCGCACGCGCCTCGTTGTAGGCCTTGTAGACCGCGTTCGACTTGGGTGCCACGGCCAGATACACCACGCACTCGGCCAGGGCCAACTCGCCCTCGGGGCTGCCCAAGCGCTCGTACACCTCGGCCGCGTCCAGCGCCAAACGCAGGGCACGTGGGTCGGCCAGGCCAATGTCTTCGCTGGCCATGCGAATCAAACGACGCGCCATGTACTTGGGCTCGGCCCCACCGTCGAGCATGCGCACCAGCCAATACAGCGCGGCATCGGGGTCGGAGCCACGCACCGACTTGTGCAAGGCGCTGATGGTGTCGTAGAACTGTTCGCCGCCTTTGTCGTAGCGGCGCATGCGCTCGCCCAGCACGCGCATCAACCAAACATCGTTGATCTCTGGGAGCTTTTCACGCGCAGCGGCCACGGCCAAGGTCTCTAAGGTATTGAGCAAGCGGCGGGCATCGCCATCGGCGTAGGCCACCAAACGTTGGTGTGCTGCTTCGTCCAAGGCGGGCACCGCGTCAATGGCTTGCGCCTTGGCAATGATTTGGCCCAGGTCTTCCTCGGACAAGGGTTGCAACACATACACCGCGGCCCGCGACAACAAGGCCGAGTTCACCTCGAACGAGGGGTTTTCGGTGGTCGCGCCAATGAAGGTGAACAGCCCCGACTCGACATGCGGCAAAAACGCGTCTTGCTGGCTTTTGTTGAAACGGTGCACCTCGTCCACAAACATGATGGTGCGCCGAGGGTCGAGCCCATCGCGCACGGCCACCGCCATCTCCACCGCTTCGCGGATTTCTTTCACGCCGCCCAACACCGCGCTGATCGACAAAAACTGTGCATCAAACGCATCGGCCATCAAACGCGCGATGGTGGTTTTGCCCACACCGGGCGGGCCCCACAAAATGCAGCTGTGCGGTTGACCCGACTCAAACGCCACTCGCAATGCCATGCCCTCGCCCAGCAGATGCTGCTGACCAATGACCTCGCCCAAGGTGCGTGGGCGCAGGCGTTCGGCGAGGGGGATGTGGGTGGAGGACACGTTGGGGAGGAGGAACGGGTGATGGCCAAAGTGTAGCGAAGGGGGTCAAGCTGGGGATGCTTGGTGACCTGCAGCGCCAGCGCACGGTCGAGGGCGAGCGCATCGGTCAGAGTTGATCGCGGGCTTTGCCGCTGGTGCTCAGTTTGATGCGTCGGCTCCGGTGAGGCGTGTTTGGGTGAGCGCGCAGCGTTGCTCAATCAATTGGATGATTTCTTCCACCAAGGGGTGTTTTTTGAAGCCTTGTTGCTCATCCGCTTGCAGATCGCGCGCCTTGTTTGCCAGCATGTTGGTGATCTGAATGATGCGTTTTTTGGTTTGGGGTTTGGACAGCCCTGCAAGGTCTGCAAACTGCCCCCAATGCTTGGCGGTAACTTCGGTGTACTTGTATTTGTCGCCGATTTTCATGGACATTTTTGTCGAGAGTTTTGGGTAAACCGCAGTCGACAACAAATCATAAAACGGGGCTAAAACTGGGCCTTTGGCCGTGCAGAGCAGCGAGAAGTTTTTACCGTGAGCATCGTGGTTGCCGATCAAGGCGTTGAAAATCACGCCGTCGAGCAGTCGCAGAATGTGGGGGGCGCTGGGTTTGGTCACCCGTCTCACGAGATCAAAACACTGGGCC
>CAITHK010000027.1 GCA_903892175.1 uncultured Burkholderiales bacterium
CTTGTTTGACCGCTTTTTGCACCGACTCCAAGGCATTGTTGCCGGCAGAGACAGCCGTTTTGAAAGCAGCCACAGCGGCTTCAGAACCAGCGGGTGCGTTTTTAGTGGCTGTGTCGATCATGGTTGCAAAAGCTTTTTGTGCTTCAGCCATTTTTTCTTCGACGGCGCTGCTGAAATGCGAACCTGTGCCAGTTGCAATTTCATACAGATGACGGTTGTAAGAAACCGCTTTTTCAGCCAAGGGCTGGAACAAGCTGGATTGCAAAGCCAACAATTCCTGTGCGTCTTTGACGCTCATCACGGAATGAGCTTGATGTTGGGAGTCGGCCAGAGTCGATTTAGCGGCAGCCAAGTTCAACTCAATGAGTTGTTCCAAGCCAGAGAAGGCTTTGTTGGTCAAACCCACCAAAGTTTCCAAATTGGCTTTGTTGGCGGCGATCACTTGGTCAGGGGTCAGGGTCATATCAATTCTCCAAAAAATAAAATGGTCTGAAAAACTGCTCTGTGCTGGCCCCTGCGGGCTGGCCTCATGTTGCAGTGCAGCATGGTTTGAATTCTAAAGATAAAAACAGATTCGACAAGCATTTGGGCGCCAAAACAGTGCGTTTAGAGCCGAAAGACTAAATCCTGGATTCAATCAGAACCCCTCAATCAACACCGTGCGCCCAGTGGCTTTTCCATTGACTTTTGTATTGACCGGCCAGTTCTGTAGATTTCAGAATCAAAAAATTTTCTGCATTGCGCGTTTCCGCAGAATTGGTGAAGTTGAAACTTCCGGTGATCACCACCGAATCATCAATCACCATGATTTTGTTGTGCGCAATGGCATGCTTGCCATCTGAACGCATCGTCACCTGAGCCTGATTGAGAAGATCAATGACGTATCGGTTGGTGTGGTCACTTTTTTGGTCCAGTAAAACCCGAACGCTCACGCCACGGTCTTTTGCCCTTAACAGGGCTTGTGCAATCGCATTGTGGGTAAAGCCGTAAGCTTGAACCAATACCTCACGCTGGCTCGCGTCAATGGCATGCACGATCGCAGCCGAGGCACCAGCAGGTGGCGTGAAATACACCCCCAACACTTGCACCGGTGTGTCTGTCAAGGGGTCGGCTTTGACATTCCCGAAAGGGTTGTGATCTTGCAGCAAGTTCAAAGCTTGAAACACAATCACGCCAACCAACAATGCACCTACCGACAGTTTTTTTCTCATGACGAGAATACTAAACCGACAAAACTCATTTTCAAAGTTTTTATCCTTTTATTGGAAATTATCGATTTTCTCCAGAAGTGACACTGGGGACAGGAGATGGGCGTTGAGTGCTTACCCGCGTAGTAAAGTACCTTTGCTTTGAAGTCAAAACACCCTCCCCACGCCGACTCCCCCGTTCTCTCGCCTGCGACACGCAAGGCGATTTTTTTGTTGTCTTTGGCCACTTTCTCAAGCATGGCGATTCAACGAATTTGCGACCCCATGTTGCCGGAACTCTCCAGGGTGTTTGAGGCTCCCATTGGGGACACCGCTCAAGTTGTGTCGATGTTCGCCATCACCTATGGCTTGATGCAGTTTGTTTTTGGACCTATCGGCGACCGTTGGGGCAAGTACAAAGTCGTCACGCTTGCCACACTGGGATGCTGTGCAGGCAGCGTGCTTTCGGCTCTGAGCGAGGGGCTGAGTTTTTTGGTGTTGGCGCGCGTTGGCACCGCAGTGTCAGCGGCTGCCATCATTCCATTGGCCATGGCCTGGGTGGGGGACCAAGTCCATTACGAACGCCGACAAGAAACGTTGGCGCAAGTGGGTTTGGGCACCATGCTCGGAATGGCCGCTGGGCAACTGTTTGGGGGATTGCTGACCGACACGCTGGGTTGGCGTTGGGCTTTTGCCATGATGGCCGTGCTGTTTTGCTTGGTCAGCACTCTGTTGTGGCAACACGCCAAGCACATTGAAACGCCAACTGACACGTTTGTTGCCACGCACGGCTTCTTTGGGCAACTCTTGCAAATTGCATGCGACCCTTGGGCTCGTACATTGCTGAGCATCGCCTTGCTGGAAGGCGCCTGCGTTTTTGGCATGTTGGCGGTCACCGCGTCCCACCTTCACCACACACACGCCATATCCCTCACCCTAGCGGGCGGAACCACCGCGCTGTTTGGCGTTGGCGGCATGCTTTACATGGCGACGGCCAAATACACGATCCCACGCTTTGGCGAAGTTGGCTTGGCACGCTATGGCGGCTTGGCCTTCGGGCTGTCATTTCTGGTGATCGCCTTCACGCCCTGGTGGCCTTTGGCGATTCCAGCGTGTCTGTTGGCAGGGTTTGGGTTCGCCATGTTTCATAACACCATGCAAGCCAAGGCAACGCAGATGGTGCCAACAGCAAGAGGAACCAGCGTGACTTTGTTTGCCGGTGCCTTGTTTTTTGGCCAGTCCCTGGGCGTGTTGGTGTTGGCCAATTTGATGGCCTACGCTGAGTCTGCCCAGGTGTTGGCCTGGGATGCTTTGCTGGTCACGGGTCTGGCTTGGTACTTCGGATATGCCCTGATTCACCGAAATGCCAGCCAAGCGGACCAGGCATAAATCTCCTCTTCGGATCTCAACTTCACCATGACCCAAGACATTGAACAACTGGCGCAACAGTTGGAGCAACACCCAGATTACCGAGTGCTCAGGCGTTTGACGCCACAGCAGGCTTTCAGATTACCGACTCCCGGTCAACGTCTGTGCAAAGGAGTGGTGTTAGACACCGAAACCACAGGCTTTGACGCGCAAAATGACCGCGTGATCGAATTGGGCATGTTGGTGTTTGAGTTCGATCCAGTGACGGGCGAGGTCTATCAAGTGTCGGACGTGTTTGACGAGTTAGAAGACCCAGGTTTTCCCATTCCCCCAGCCACCACCGCAGTCCACCACATCACCGACGACATGGTCAGAGGCCACCGTATCGACGATGAGCGCGTGAAGTCTTTGATGCAAGGTGTGGATGTTGTGATTGCACACAATGCAGCCTTTGATCGTCCTTTCGTTGAAGCGCGTTGGCCAATATTTGAGAATTTAAACTGGGCTTGCAGCATCAAAGACATCGATTGGCGTGAAGAGGGTTTTGGTTCTGCCAAATTGGAATATTTGCTCACCACCCAAGGGTATTTTTACGAAGCCCATCGCGCAGAGGCCGATTGCTGGGCACTGCTGGCCTTGCTCAATCACATCTTGCCCCAAAGTCAGCGTACAGCTTTGTTGGCGTTGCTGGAGACACTCAACCAAGCACAGCAAAAAGTGTATGCACTGGGCTCCCCCTTTGAGACCAAAGACATGCTTAAAGCGCGCAACTACCGCTGGTCGGCAGATCTGAGATGCTGGAGCCGTGTGGTGTCAGGCGACAAAGAGTTACAAGACGAGTTGTCATGGCTCAAACGCAAGGTGTACGGTGAACGTAGCGCACGCGTTGAAGTGGAGTCCGTTGGCGGTAAGGTTCGTTATTCCAACCGCCAAGGACACAAAGAAGTCGTCACGCTCTAGACTGGTTGCGCTGTCTGAAATGCCCACACAGGCATTGGGATTGACAGCGCTTTCAAGTCAATAATTCACGGGCTGCCAGGGCACATCACAGCTGGGCACGTTGGGATAGTACTGTTGCGTGGTGCCACAAAAATAGGCCACTCGGCTGGGGTACACCGGGGGGGCTGACACCACCACGGGAGGGGCCACCACGTAGTGTGGCGTGTTGGCTGCATAAATCACACTGCCCACCAACGCAGCCCCCAAAACCGGGCCGACCCAACCATTGCGATAACCGCCTCCATGATGCCCATACCCATACCCATATGGACCGCCATGCCAACCGCCGCCATGGGCTTGGGCTGGCACAACGGCCAAACAGGTCAAGACAAAAAGCAAAGGGGCTAAGAAGCGTTTCATAAGATGTCTCGCTTTACAAAGGTTGCGATCAAAGACCACCCGGTCACACTCACAACGCATGTGACCACTTGGCGGATGACAAATGGTTCGTAAAGTGCCTACCAGCTCAATAACCCAGAGCGGCCGCATAAAGGCCGAGACCTGAAACAAACCCCAGCCCCCAAAACGACGACCTCAAGCCGGCCCGATTGGCTAAGTAAGAGCCAATAAAGGCCAGCCGAGACAGAACAAACACCAGGGCATACATGTCAACTCGCTGGCTGTCAGCATGGGCCAACGTGGCCAACACCACACCGATGGCGAAAAATGGAAACGCCTCAAAACTGTTGCTCTGTGCGGCGTTTGCCCGAGCACGAAATCCGGTTTGCCTAGAGAGCCAGTCGCGGGGGTTGTGATTGTCAAACCCATGAAAGCCCCATTTCGCGACTCCAGCGCACACAATGGGCAAGACACCCGCAACCAAAACACATAGGAAAGCGGTATTCATTGAGGATTGACCACCAACCAAGGGCTGACACAAGTTTGAACAACCGGAAAATACTGTGCAGTTTCACGGCAGTAATAGGCCTCAACAGGGGCAGCACCTGTGCCGCCCGAGGGGTTTTGCATGATCACAGCAGGTGGGTTGGTGATGATGACGGTAGAACCAGGTACGGCCGGATACGGACGCGAAAAATACATCGTACTTCCCACGGCTGCACCAAAAACCAGGGGCGCAATCCAAGGGTCATAGCCCCATC
>CAITHK010000028.1 GCA_903892175.1 uncultured Burkholderiales bacterium
TGCCCAAGGCCAAGCTGGTGCCCACGCCTGTGGCCACCGAAAGCGTCGTGGTGCCCGCGCTGTAGTCGACCACGGCATCGGCCACCGCATCGGCGCTGTTCAAGGCAAAGGCCAGGTTGTTGCCACTCAAGGTGACACCACTCACCCCGGTGAGAGCGACCGATGTGGCGCTGGCTTGCAGCGAGGTCCAGCGGCGCGACGGTGTGGTGGTCGAGGCCATCAGGGCCAGGCCAAACTCCAGCCCGGTCACGCCCAAGGCAGGGCCTGTGGCGCCGCCCAAGACGGCCGTCAAGCCTGTGGCGCCCAAGGTCATGACGTTGACTTGCACGCCGGTGGTGGTTTCGTTGTCGGCCGTGCCTGCGGTGTCGGCAGCGAGCTTGACAGTCACGGCTGAGCTGCTGCGGTGGAAGGCAAAGTCTCCGCTGGCGCGCAAGAAGTCGCCCGCCACCACGGTGGCGCCCGTCACGCGGACCTCTTGCAGGCCAGCTGTCAGGTTGGCACCAAAGGTGTAGCTGGTGCCCGCCACAGAAATGGCTCGGCTTGCGGCAGTCAGGTCGGTCGAGTTCCAGCTGACGAGGGTGCTGGTGGCAGTAACGGTCAGCGCACTGCCCAGCGACACGTTGACGGAGCCGCTGGCTTCCAAAATGGTGCCGGCGTGCGAGGCGCCACTTTTGACCACCAAGGCCACCGCCGCGTTGCTCACGCCGGCTTTGAAGTCGCCTGCGGTCATCCAGGCGCTGGCGCCGGAGGCCAACACCTTGATTTCGGTGGCGTCGGTACGCTGGAACGAGAAGTTGCCGCTGACCGAGAAAGTCCCGGCGATCGTGGCTTGCAAACCGACGACGCTCACCACGGGTGAGGTGAGCGCCGACATGGCGGGCATGACATGCGAGAAGCTATCAAAGCTCAGGGTCTTGGTGGTTTGGCTGACGGTGGTGGTGTTGAGTTGCAGGGTGGCCGAGGTGGCACTGGCAGACGCAAAGTCGCCACCCGTGAGGGAGAAGCCGCCGGTGGCGTCCAGCCAGTAGGTGCCATTGGCCAGCACTTCCAACCCTAAGCTGGCGTTGGTGACGCTGGCCGTGACGCCCCCGCCCGACAAGGCGGCACTCACGCCGCTGCCCGCGATTTCCAGCACGCCAGCGGCGTTGGTCAAGCCCAGGGTGCCACTGACTTGCACCGCCGTGCCAAACGCCACAGACACCGTGCCGCTGACTTGCAGCAAGGTGCCGCGGCTGCCGGCCATGGTCAAAGCTTGTGTGGTACTGACGCCCGTGGCCACCGACAAACTGGTGGCACTGTAGTCGACCACCGCGTCGCCCACGGCTTCGGCCCGGTTGAGGTTGAAGGCTAAATCACTGCTGCTCAGCGTGATGTCTGAGGCATTTAAAAGTGAGGCTGTACCTGCTGTGGCTTGCAGCGACGTCCAACGACGCGAGGACGTGGTGGTCGAACCCATCAAGGCCAGACCAAAGCCCACGTTGGTCAAACTCAAGGCCACACCCGAGGGGTTGGCGACCAAATCTGCGCCGACGCTGGCCAAGAGGCCCGTGCCCCCCAGGGTCATGACGTTGACTTGCACGCCGGTGGTGGTTTCGTTGTCGGGCGTGCCTGCGGTGTCGGCCGCCAGCTTCACGGTGACTGGGCTGCTGCTGTGGTGGAAGGCCAAGCTGCCGCTCAACCGCAAGAAGTCACCCGCGACCACGCTGGCGCCCGTCAAGGCCACTTCTTGCAGGCCCACGTCCATGGCGCCAAATTGGTAGCTGTTGCCCGCCACGCTGAGGGCTTGGTTGGCGGCCACGGCTTGGTTGGTGGAGTTCCAACGCACCTTGGTGCTGGCGGCATTGACTTGCAACACGCTGCCCAGGCTCATGCTGGCGCTGCCCGAGGCTTCCAAGATGACGCCGTTGCCCGACTTGACCACCAAGGCCACTGCGGCGCTGCTGACACCGGCTTTGAAGTCGCCCGCTGTCATCCAAGCGCTGGCCGAGGCGGCGTAGATCTTCAAGTCGCCCGAGACGGCGTCGCGCTCAAAGGCAAAGTTGCCACTGATGGAGAAGGTGTCGGCGAGTTTGACCTGCAAGCCCGTGACGCTGACCACCGGTGTGGTTGAGCCGGCCAAGGTGGGCATGAGGTGGGTGTAGGCGCCAAAGCTGAGCGTTTTGCCCGCCTGTTGTGACCCGGTGGTGTTGACTTGCACCAAGGCCGAGCTGGCGCTGGCCGAGGCAAAACCCCCGCCCGTCAAGGCGAAGCCACCGCTGGCGTCCAACCAATAGGTGCCGTCGGCCAAGACCTCAAGACCCAAGCTGGCACCGGTGACACTGGCGCTGACGCCCCCTGCCCCTAAGCTGGCACTGACCGAGCTGCCCGCCACGTCCAGCACATTGGCGCCGCGAGAAAAGCCCACAGTGCCCGAGACAGTCAAGGCGGAGGCCACGGACAGGCTGATGGATCCCGAGAACACGGCTTGCTCGCCAATGGCAGCGTTGTCGTTGAAGACAAAACTCTTGCCGTCGGCGGTGATGGTGCGGGGTGCTGTCGACAGGTCCAAGGCCGCACTGGCTGAGCCCAAGAGATCGACCAACTTGAAGTCCAGGCTGCTGGCCGTCAAAGACACGCCCGTCACGCCGGTCAGAGACACGCCACCGATGGAGCCTTCAGCCCACAACCAACCGGTGTCGGCGCTGCGCCCGTCCATCCACAACAGCCCCACATCGGCGTCGGTGAAGGCGATGGCAGGTTGACCCGAATCAGCCGCACCGAATTGCCCAGAACCATTGGCCAAGGCCAGGGTGTACACATCCACCGCTTGGCCGCCGACCACCTGGTTGGTGTTGCGCGCCAAGGTCATGCTGCCCGCAAACGACATGCCGTCGCCGAGTTTGAGAGAGCCGGTGAAGCTCACGCTGGCGTTGTTGGCAAAGTAACTGGCGTTGAGGGCCTGGCCGATGAAGTCGTCCGGCAAATTCAAGTCATTGACCGGGCCCGACACCGCGTTGAGCACCCAGGTGAGGGAGGGGTCCAGCACGTGGGCCTTGAGGCTCAAGGATCCGGCGTGGGTGGAGTCGCCGGTTTGGATGACCTCAAAAAACACCCCATCTGCGACCTGAATCAAGCCGGTGGCGGAACTGAAGCTGCCCGTCACGCTGCCATAGGTCATGACGGTGAAAATTTGGTTGTCGGTGGGACGGTAACCGTTGTAGAGCGACACATTGAGCTGGCCGTTCAAGCCCGCCAAGCCAGCGACGTTGATATTGTCAAAGTAACCGTTGCCGGTATGCGCAGCGTCAGCCGCGGTGGCACCCCCGATTTCGATCTTGGTGGCGCTGGAAGCCGTGTCGATGACCGAGGCCACGTTGCTGTAACCGGGCGAATAGCCTGGGCTCCAGAGGCCGTCGTTGTAGACCGCGCCTTGGATGGTGCCGCTGCCCTTGAGGGTGGCGCCCGGACTGACAAACAAGCCTTGGGTGGTGGGCGTCAGGTTTTGGGGCAGCTTGGCCAAGTCAAACACGCCGCCGGTTTGCAAGACCTGAAAACTGGGCGTAGGGGCCACGGGGTCGACCAGCGAATCCCAGGCCGAGAGGTTGAAACTGGTGCCGGGCTGAGCCGAATCGGCGGGCACTGGCGCAGGGTTGAGGTCAAAGGAAAAACTGGAAGCGCCCGCAGCACTCAGCCCACCGGGGGGGTTGGCTGCGCTGCCTGGCAGCGCAGCAAAGTCGAGTGCTTTGCCGCCGTCAAAGCCCAACACATTGGCGCCCAACACATCGGCGCCAGAAGCTGCGCTGTTAGCGCCACTGCTGGACGAGGGCAAGCTGACAAACAGCGATGCGTCAGCCAGCGAAACCGCTGCACCGGGCGCTTGCAAAGACAAATCGACGCTGGAAGACTTGAGACTGAGTTCGGTGGTGGGTGCGCCCCCCAAAAGACTTTGCAACAACTGCGGCGAAGACAGCACCGAGTCGGTGGTTTGTTGCGCGTCCTGCTTGAGGGCATCGGCTTGGGACTGTTGCTCGTCGTAAGTGGTGGGCAGAGCCTGCGCCAGCAACAAAATCGGATCAGCAGACAGCAAAACCCGGGGTTCCAGGGACTCGACCCGGAATGCGTCGCGCACCCGTGCTGAGATCGGACGCTTGCGCATCCGCCCATATTTTTTGAACCAATCCGGGGAATACTTCAAAGAAAACCTCTGAATTACTTAATTAAAAATAATTCAATGCAAACCAAAATAGTTAATTCATGGGGGTATTGATTGGTTGCCATAAATTGAATCTTTGCCTTATTTTTGAACTTGGTTTTCTTTATAAACACAGTCTACCTGATCATGAGTCAGAACTACTCAAATCTTGCTGTTTTTACCTCTGAAAAACGATCTAAAACCACAGTCAACCGCAAATAAATAAATCAGTACACAACTCTTATAAAAATCAGGAAAGATATATTGAGCTATTTGGAATTAAATAATATTTTTATGAATATTTAAATACTCATATCGAAATACAGAAAATTCACATTGGACCAAAAATTTAAAGTAACACTTAAATACCCAACAACCCCATTGTGAAGCGTTGATCTGTGGGCAGACAAAAGAAAAAGCCCCTAGAAACGAATTTCTAGGGGCTTTTGAATTGGAGCGGGAAACGAGGCTCGAACTCGCGACCTCAACCTTGGCAAGGTTGCGCTCTACCAACTGAGCTATTCCCGCGTGCAGTGTGAATTGCAAGACGGCATTGTACTTGGTAAAACCCTTAGCATGGCCTGCGTGACATAAATATTTCAGGCAAAGTGGGGGGGGCAAGCAACTGTTGTTAAGCTGAGCCGATGACACAGCCAACCCACGCGCAACATGCCAGATCCACTGCTGGGATGTGGTGGTCCAAGCCACCCCAGGGGTGTGAAGTCAATGCCCAAGATCCGGGGCTGAGCAGCGTTCAAGCCGCCAACCAGTTGAGCAGGTTTGGCCCCAATGTGTTTAGAGCCGATCGCCCGCACGCGCTGCTGCGACAGTTTGCGGCCCGCTTCAAAAATCCCTTGGTGGTGGTGCTGTTGGTCGCCAGTTCGGTCTCAGCGATGACGGGGGAAGTCACCAACTTTGCCATCATCAGTTGCATTGTGTTGTTGAGTGTGTCTCTTGACTTTGTGCAAGAGTTTCGCGCCAACGCGGCTGCAGACAAACTACGCCAATCGGTGGCGGTTCGCGCCACCGTGCTGCGCGATGGGCAAGCGCAAGAAATCGCATTGCGAGACGTGGTGCCTGGCGATGTGGCACTGCTGCACGCGGGCGATGTCATTCCAGCCGATGCACGGGTGCTTGAGGCACGTGACTTTTTTGTCAACCAATCACTGCTCACCGGAGAATCGTTTCCGGTTGAAAAGCATGCCGCACAACCACCCACATCGGCCGCAGACATGCAAGAGGCCACACACGCCGTCTTCATGGGCTCGTCGGTGGTGGGGGGCAGCGCGCGCGTGCAGGTGATGGCCACCGGGGCAGGCACGGCCATGGGTGAAATTGCCCACAGCATCCAACAGCCTGCGCATGCCTCGTCGTTTGAACTTGGCACGCGCCGCTTTGGCATGCTCATCATGTGGCTGACGGTGGTGATGGTGTTGTTTGTGCTGCTGGTCAACGCATGGTTTCACCGGCCTTGGCTGGAATCCTTCTTGTTTGCGGTCGCCTTGGCCGTGGGGCTGACGCCCGAGTTGTTGCCGATGGTGGTGTCGGTCACGCTGGCGCGCGGCGCCATTCGTTTGGCCAAGCTCGACATGATTGTGAAACGACAAACGGCCATTCAAGATTTGGGCTCAATGGATGTGTTGTGCACCGACAAAACTGGCACGCTGACCGAGGCGAAGATTCGACTTGAATCCAGCATCGATGTCCAGGGCCAACACAGCGCGCACGTGTTGACACTGGCCTACCTCAACAGTTTTTTTGAGACGGGACTCAAAAGTCCGTTGGATGAAGCGATTTTGGATCGGGCGCCTTTGGATATTTCTGGATGGACCAAGTTGGACGAAATCCCGTTTGACTTTGAGCGCCGATGTGTCTCGGTATTGGTGGACGATGGCCAGCGACGTTGGCTGGTGATCAAGGGTGCCGCCGAAGACATGCTGCGTTTGTGCAGCGAATTTGAAGCACAGGGCTCGCACCACATCATCGACGAGACGGCCATTGAAAACATTCAATCGCGTTACCACGCGCTGGAAGCCGATGGCTTACGGGTTCTGGGCATTGCTTGGCGCGAAGTCTCCAAGGACCACACCCGCGCGACGGTGAACGACGAGGCGCAATTGGTGCTGGCGGGGTTTGCAGCATTTCTGGACCCACCCAAAGCCAGCGCGGCCCTGGCACTGGCCAACCTGCAGCGTGCGGGGGTGCAAATCAAGGTGGTCACAGGCGACAGCGACTTGGTGACGCGCCACGTTTGCGCGCAACTGGGCATTGCCGTGACTGGCGTGTTGACGGGCAAGGAGATGGAACACCTGGACCCGCCGACCTTGCAAAGGCGGGTGTTGTCGGCCAATTTGTTTTGTCGCGTGAACCCCGGCCAAAAGCAGCGGGTGATTGAAGCCCTCAAAGCCACGGGGCATGTGGTGGGCTACATGGGAGATGGCATCAACGACGCGCCATCCTTGCATGCAGCCGATGTGGGCTTGTCGGTGGACTCTGCCGTCGATGTCGCCAAAGCAGCGGCAGACATCATTTTGCTCAAGCAAGACTTGGGGGTCTTGCATGCGGGTGTCCTGGAGGGGCGGCGTACGTTTGGCAACATCATGAAGTACATCATGATGGGCACGAGTTCGAACTTTGGCAACATGTTCAGCATGGCGGGAGCGGCCTTGTTTTTGCCGTTCTTGCCCATGCTGCCGACGCAAATTTTGCTCAACAACATGCTCTACGATGTCTCAGAGGTGCCGATACCGCTGGACGAGGTGGACGCGGAAGAAACCGCCCTGCCCCGGGTGCTGAATTTGGACTTCATCCGCAACTTTATGCTGGTGATTGGCCCCATCAGTTCAGTGTTTGACTTTTTGACTTTTTATGTGCTGCTGGAAGTCTTGCAGGCCCACGAAGCCCTCTTTCAAACCGGCTGGTTTGTCGAGTCGCTGTGCACCCAGGTGCTGGTGATTTTTGTCATCCGCACCCGTGGCAACCCATTCAAAAGTCGGCCCCATCCGGCACTGACCCTGACGTCGTTGCTGGTGGTCGCGATTGCCATCGGACTGCCCCTCACGCCATGGGGCGCCCTCTTGGGCTTTGTGGCGCCGCCGCCTTTTTTCTATGGCGTGTTGGCCGCCATGGTGCTGGCGTATTTGTGCGTTGTGGAGCTGACCAAACGCGCGTTTTATGCCTGGTGGCGCCAGCGCGCCGCGTTAAGGGCTTGAAGGCAAGTAGCGCCGCCACACATGCGCCAGCAGCAAGACGGGCCAAGCCAGCCCCAGCCAGCTGTGCGCAGCAGACACGGTGTCGTGCACTGCGCCAGGGCCATACAGCAAGAGCAGTCCAGCGGCTGCCACCAGGCTCAACACCACGAGGTTGACCACACCCCACCACCAGGCCGCCAGCGCGTCACGGCGCTGCCAGATGACCCGCAGGTGCGGCCACACACCTCGCCCACACAAGACGCACAAACACCAGACCCACACACCATGCACCACCCAGGCGGCATGACGCAGGCTGTGCTGCCACGCGCTCATGTCCATCAAGGCATCCACAGGCGAGAGGAACAAAACCACCCCACTGCCCCACAGCAGCACGACGGCCACGCCCATCCAACGCCAAGCGGCACGGCTCCAACCCGAGAGGTGTTTGGAACGCTTCATCGGCTTCTCCACATGCGGGCGCCGTGTTGGCGCAATTGACGCATCAAAGGCGGGCACAACACGGAGGACTGCAAGGCCCATTTGGTCAACACATCGGCGGTCATGCAGTCAGGGGCCCGCACGGTGGCACTTTGCCAATGGGGCATGCGCGGCAGCGTCGGCACAAATTCAGGGTTGTGCAGACCCGCCACCGACGTGGCTACCGCGCCCTGCACCAGCTGGCGCACACCGCGCAAGGTGGCATCGCGCACCGAACGCTGGGCATGGCGCGTCTGAACAGGCCATGCACGCGGGCCGATGGCGCGCAAGTCGCCGCCTGCATTGACCAAGGCCGAGGTGACGCCCTGCGCGCGCAACACAGCAACGGCTTGGTCGACGGCATAGCCCTTGGCGATGCCGCCCAAGTCCAAAGCCACCGCGTGGAGCACATGGAGCTGGGTGTCAGAAACCATGCGAAACGGCCACCCGTTCGCATCTGGCTCAGGCAGCACCGTCAGCCCTGGACGGCGTCCTGCGCGAGACAAGTGCGTGGCGGCCAGACAGGGGTTGAAGGCACCGCCTGAGACGCGGTGCCAGTGCTGGGCGCGGCTCAGCACCACCAGGGTGTGGGGGTCTAGGCGCAAGATCGAATCGGGGCGGGCTTGGCTGATGCGGCCCAAGTCAGAGTGTGGGTCGTGGGCGCTCATGACACGGCCGATGTGGGACATGCACGCAAAAGCCGCCTCGATGGCGTGATGCACCTGCGCCTCATCCAGCGACAGGGCGTCGTCAGGCAGGTGCACCTGGAGGGTCACCAAAGTGCCCAGCACCACACGTGCACGTTGCCACAACACCTCAGGTCTCCAGCTTGAGGGTGGGCAAGGTGAACAGCAACGCGCTCAAGCGCTGCACGCCTTCGGTGACATGCTGGCACGACAGGGTGGCGCCCGAGATGTTGCGGATGTCGTCGCCAAAGCGCAGTTGCCCGGGCCCCTTGCGACCGGAGAACTGGCGGCGCCAGGCTGGGTTGCGGATTTCGGCGCCATGCGACTCGCGGTAGGCCGTGACTTCCAAACCGCTGACAGCGCCCGCGAGTGTGAAGCCGACGACGTAGTCGATGATGTCGTATTTGCCAATCACGCGATCGGCCATGGCCCAGCCGCACACGCGCTCTGCCGCGGTGGCTTGCCAGCATTGGGGGTTGAAGCCGCGGGGAATACGGGTTTGGCTGGCTTGCGCCACCGCACTGAGCATGGCCTCGCTAAGCCCCAGCGCCAAGGGGGAGAAAACCTGCGCTGCGGGCAAGACCGACTGACGTGCTTGGTCCAAGCTCATGAACTCGGCCGCGAAGGCGGCCGTGCCGAACAGGCCCAAGCCGCCCAAGCTGGCCCCGGCAGCGTGTTGCAGCACATGACGGCGAGAGACGGGTGTGTGTCGCATGCTCAGAAGTGAAAGCCCACGCCGAGGTTGAGTTTGTCCAAGGCGCTTTGGTTGAGGTAGCGCTGGCTGTCGATTTTGAGCACCACCTGGGGATGCAGGTAGTAGCTCGCACCCACCGTCCAAACCCGGGTGTCAGGCGCGATGCTGGGCGCTAAACCCACGGGCACGCCGGCGAATCCCAAGGCGGTGTTGAGTTGTTCGTAGCGGACAAAGGGCACCAGGCTGAAGTCGCCCTGCTGCCACAGCCGATAAGCGGCTTGGCCATACCAACCGCGAAACAAGCTCGGCACCGGATTGGCGATACCTGCCGCAGTGGCGTTGAACGTGCTGACGTCATGAAAGCGCCCTTGGGCGGACAGGGTGCTGAGGTCCCACGGGCCCGATTGCCAACGGGCGTGCAGCTCGGCCAAGGTCACGCTGGCATTGGGTGAGGCGATGTCGGGCTGCTTTTGTCCGGCCCCACCGTTGTACAGACTGCCACCGACGTTGATGCCGGGCAGCCCGTCAAAGTTGAGCGCGCCATAGGTGGCCAGCGTGGCGGCTTTGGCTTGCTGGCCCTCTTGGTGAATCGCGCCTAAGGGCGACGCTTGGGTTTCGCTGCTGCCCGCGCTGGACCACTTGGTGAGGTCAAAGCCGGTGACCACGCCCGCATCCCAGCGCAGTCCCGATGCATGGGTGCCGCGCAAGCCCACCCCCAACTCACGCCAGGTGCTGGGGATGATGGCGGTTTCCACCAAATTGCGATGCACGCCAAAGTAGCGCGTGGGTTCGTGAGTTTCGTTCATGTAGCCCACAGGCAGCAGAAACAAGCCGACTTTGGCGCTCAGGCGGTCTTGGAGGTCGTGCTCGATGTAGAGCTGCTCAAACGCCACTTCACCTTGGTCAGACGCCGACACCACCGCGTTTTCAATTTCCAACTCCGCCGCCATGCGGGTGCGGTCGTTGAAGCGATAGGCAAAGCCCAACACACCGCGTCTGGCGGTGGCGACTGCCCCCGCGGTGTTGCCACGGGGGCGGCTCATGGTGAGCTCGCCATAGCCAAACAAGCTCACGCCACTGGGCGCCTCGGTGGCGGCCATGGCAGGCGCTGGGGTCCATGGTGGGGCAGAACCCGACACGGCTGGCGCTGGGGATACGCCCGGCGTTTGAGGGGCCGTTTGAGCGGACCAGGTGCTGCCGCCTGTGGGCGAGTCGGCCACGGGTTGCTGGCGCTTGAGCGCTTCGAGCTCAGCCCGCACCGCGCGCAACTCGTGTTGCATCGAACGCAGCTCTTGCAACAACTCGGGGGGGGTTTGCGCCTGCGCAGGGCTGCACATGGCCAACGCGGCAGTGGCCACGGCGGACAGTGAGGCGCGTTGGAAGGTCAATGGAAACATGGATGAGTCTTTGAAAAGAGCGCCTCAGGGGGCAAAGAAAAA
This sequence comes from uncultured Burkholderiales bacterium, assembly GCA_903892175.1. Taxonomy (GTDB): domain Bacteria; phylum Pseudomonadota; class Gammaproteobacteria; order Burkholderiales; family Burkholderiaceae_C; genus Limnohabitans. The sequence goes on from CAITHK010000028.1 coordinate 10,659, forward strand.
CATCCATGAAAAACAGAACGAGTTTCACCCTGCACCATCAGGCGCGACCAAGAAAAAACGAGGAAAGACAGGCGCTGTGAAGGCGCCCAAGCTCACACCAGCGGGCGGTGTTTGAGCGTGCGCTGATCGGACA